>NZ_CZPZ01000001.1:0-300000 GCF_001458775.1 Candidatus Nitrospira nitrificans | reverse complement strand
CACGAAGATACGAATCCTCGCTACTATTATTTGCTGAAGGCCTTCGAGGAGAAGACCGGATATGCCACATTGGTTAACACTTCCTTCAATGTGCGCGGAGAGCCGATCGTCTGTACACCGGAAGATGCCTTCCGCTGCTTCATGCGAACCGAAATGGATGTCTTGGTGTTGGAAAACTGCGTACTGAAGAAGGAAGACCAGAAACCGTTGGAAAGGGATACGGATTGGAAACAGGAGTTTGCTCTCGACTAATCTGAGCGAGGAACACGTGAATCACATGGCAACAACAAAAGACCTTCGGAGTTTTGGGTTATTGGTGGGGGCGGTGTTTTGCGTTATTGGACTATGGCCCTTGATATTTCGGGGCGAGCCGATGCGGGAATGGGTTATTGGAGGGGGAGGGCTCCTGGTTCTACTGGGAGCGATCGTTCCTCAACTGCTCCGCCCTCTTCATACGGGCTGGATGTGGGTCGGCCATGTGTTGGGGTGGATCAATACCAGGATTTTGTTGAGCATCGTATTTTATGGATTGATTACCCCCATCGGTTTGATCTTCCGGCTAATGGGAAAGAACACAGTGCGGCAAGCTTTTTCTGAATCAAGCTCCACGTATCGCGTAATTCGGACACCACGAGCAAGAAGTCACATGAAATTTCAGTTCTAATTCGTCGATCGCGTGCCAAGGAGGTGAAGCATGGGCGAGTTCGTAGGGGAACTGTGGGCCTTCATGAAAGAACGCAAGAAGTTTTGGCTGTTGCCCATTGTACTGGTGTTGGTGCTGCTGGGAAGTCTCATCGTATTGACACAGGGATCGGCAGTTGCACCGTTCATCTACACGTTGTTTTAAGGAGGCTGCAGTTTTGGCTCAGACTGAACGCGCCATAGCCGCTGTCGGATCTGCGCACCGCGATCTTAGAATCGAAAGATGGGTTGGAACGGGACGGATTTGCCGATCAGGCGTATCGCGAATCGAGTTTCATGCGTCTCAATGTCCTGAGAAAGTTCAAGGAGGATGGGTGGTTGACCGATTATCTTGAATGGTTGCCGGTCCTGAAGCGAAGCACGCCAGCGCAGGTGCCTGTTTGAACGGATCCACAACGAAGGAAAGGGAAGGTAGTCATGGGAAGCAATGCTTGTTTATTTTGTAAGACACCGTTGCGCCGGACCTTCGTCGATCTTGGAATGCATCCGCTCTGTGAAAGCTATGTGAGCCAAGATCACCTTGACAATATGGAGCCGTTTTATCCCTTGCACGTATATGTCTGTGAGCAATGCTGGCTTGTGCAACTCCACGAATATGTCAGCCCGTCGGATATCTTCACCGAGTATGCATACTTTTCCTCTTACGCGGACAGCTGGGTGCAGCATGCAAAAAACTACACCGAGATGATCGCGGAACGACTTCAGCTCACTGCCAAGAGTTTTGTGGTGGAACTTGCGAGCAACGATGGTTATTTACTGCAGCATTTTGTCGCCAAGGGCATTCCCGTCTTAGGGATCGAACCGGCGGCCAACGTAGCGGAAGTCGCACGAAAAAAGAATGTGCCGACGCTGGTGAAGTTTTTCGGGAAACAGACTGCGGCCGAATTAGTTGAGCAGGGGAAAAAGGGCGATCTTATCGCGGGAAACAATGTTCTGGCTCAGGTGCCGGATTTGAACGATTTCGTCGGCGGCATGAAACTGTTGTTGGCGCCGCAGGGTGTCGTCACCATCGAGTTTCCACATTTGATGAAGCTGATGGAAGAGAATCAGTTTGATACCATTTACCACGAACATTTCTTTTATTTTTCGCTCCTGTCCGCGGAGCGCGTATTTGCCGCACATGGTCTGGAATTGTTCGACGTGGAAGAACTGTCGACGCACGGAGGATCTCTCCGTATCTATGCCCATCATGCCGATGACACGACCCATCGCATGACGGATCGATATAGTGAGTTAAAGCGGCGTGAGCAAACGGCTGGTTTTGAACGAGCAGAAACATACGCGTTGTTTGGGGAGCGGGTCAAGGAGACCAAGCGAA
Organism: Candidatus Nitrospira nitrificans; assembly: GCF_001458775.1. Taxonomy (NCBI): domain Bacteria; kingdom Pseudomonadati; phylum Nitrospirota; class Nitrospiria; order Nitrospirales; family Nitrospiraceae; genus Nitrospira; species Candidatus Nitrospira nitrificans. Next base: position 297,980 of record NZ_CZPZ01000001.1, on the reverse strand, counting down.
AGTTATTGGAGTTCTTGATCGAGGCGAAACGAAAAGGAAACGTCATCGTCGGATATGGAGCTCCTGGCAAAGGCAATACGCTCCTCAATTATTGCGGGATACGCTCAGATTTCATTGAATACACCGTGGACCGCAATCCGTATAAGCAAGGGAAGTTTCTGCCGGGTACGCATATACCGATTTATGCTCCGGAAAAGATTCAAGAAACCAAGCCGGACTATGTGTTCATCCTGCCATGGAATTTTCGGGACGAGGTGATGCAGCAAATGGCCTTCATTCGCGAATGGGGCGGTCAATTTGTCGTCCCGATTCCTGAAGTGCGAGTGTGTAATTAGTGCTCAAGTGGAGTAATCGATGATTGTCCCGGATGCTTGGCGGGGGGATGAACAAGCTAACATGGGCGCACAGATGCATCAGCTTATGGCTGAGCTCTATCCGATTTGCCGCAGTCTGACAGGCAACGGAGTTCGTCAGACCTTGCGCATACTCAATGACGTGATTCCGCTCGTCATCCATGAAGTGCCGACAGGGACGACCGTCTTTGATTGGACCATTCCGCAAGAGTGGAATATCAGAGATGCCTATATCAAAAACTCAAAAGGCGATCGCGTTGTTGATTTTCAAAAGTCGAATTTGCACGTCATGGGCTACAGCGTGCCCGTGTCAGAGACCATGAGTCTGGCTGAATTGCTGCCGCGACTCTATTCACTCCCGGAACATCCCGACTGGATCCCGCAACGAGCCTCGTATTACAAACCGAATTGGGGATTTTCAATCGCCCACAACGATCTGGTCAAGCTAACTGAAGATCGATATGAGGTCCGCATCGATTCTACCTTGTCCAATGGTGCGATGACGTATGGAGAATGTGTGATTTCCGGCGAGCAGGCCGACGAGATTTTATTTTCTACGCATATCTGCCATCCGTCCTTGTGCAACGATAATCTCTCAGGGATTGTTATCGCCGCTTATCTGGCCAAGGCCATCGAGGCTATGCCGAAACGGCGCTATACCTATCGGTTTCTCTTTGTTCCGGCTCAGATAGGGTCTCTGGCCTGGCTGGCTCAAAACCAGGAAGTTTGCGGAAGAATCCGGCACGGTGTTGTGTTGGTTGCACTTGGGGATATCGGGTGCTCTACGTACAAGTGCAGCCGCCGGGAAACAGCGGAGATCGATCGCGTTGTTGCACATGTGCTGAAGCACAGCGGTCAGCCCTATGAAATCTTCAAGTTTGTTCCTTACGGATACGACGAACGTCAATATTGTTCTCCCGGCTTTAACCTACCGGTCGGATGTTTCATGCGTTCAACAGGGGCACGTTTCCCAGAATACCATACGTCCGCGGACAACCTTGAGTGTGTCAAACCCAGCTCCTTGGCGGATTCTTATCGCAAATGTATGGAGATTTGTTATGTGCTGGAAGGCAACAGAGTCTTTCGGAGTCTGTCGCCGAATGGCGAACCACAATTAGGCAAACGAGGATTGTATGGCGCTATGGGAGGATTGGCCGGGGGCGGGCGAGGGAATGAGCTTCCACTCCTCTGGACGCTTAATCTTTCCGATGGCTCACACGCACTGTTAGACATCGCGGATCGGTCTGGCCTGTCATTTCGGCAGGTACGGCATGCCGCCGACCTGTTGAGTGAACATGGATTGCTCGAAGAAGTGGGGGGAGGTCAGGTAGAAGCAAAGGGAAGCAATTCATGAAGCAGTATCGACGCAGTTATGCAAAGACCGCTGTCATGGCGGCAATGGCCGGAACGGGATGTTTGTGCGTTGGAGCCATGCTCCTAGGTGCCGCTGTGGTGGATTGGACCGGGATGCAAGCAGTGCTGCTCCTGCCGTTCCCGATTCGTATCGTGGCAGGCGTCCTGTGCCTGGCTGGTGCGTTGGTAGGATACAGCATCGCAGCCGGCGGGGTATTGGCCCTGCGTTATGATGCAAAGGGACGAGCGGTTTTCGAGTAAGCGATGTGACCTGCGATGCGAGGGTATTGTGGAGGAGGCGTCGAGATGGCAGGTAGCTTGGTCGTCGGAGATTGGGTTGAAGTCCTGAGCGCTCAAGAAATTCTCCGGACGCTAGATGAACGGGGAACCATGGAGTCACTACCCTTCATGCCGGAAATGTTGCCGTTCATCGGCCGGCGGTTTCAAGTGTTCAAGCGAGCCACAAAGACCTGCGACACGATCAGTAAACAGGGCTTTCGGCGCGTGAGAGACACGGTGATGCTTGAGGGGCTTCGTTGCGACGGGTCCTCCCATGGCGAGTGTCAGGCCGGTTGTCTGTTGTTTTGGAAGGAAGCCTGGCTAAGAAAAGTTTCCGCCGGAACCGATGTCGAATTCACCTCGGCCTACGCCAAGGGATCAGGCAATCAGCCGGACTCGGCATACCACGAGTTGGCGGCACGTGTTAAGCGTGTCGTTCAGGTCGAGTCAGGTGACGAGCCGACATATATGTGCTTGATCACAGAGATGAAGAAAGCCAGCCTTCCCATGGCTTGGTGGGATATCCGCCACTATGCGGCGGACGTGACGTGCGGAAATCGAACCCTCAAAGAAGTTGTGCGCACGCTTCTTCTTGATATCTTCAATTGGGCACAGAAGAAACGAGGCGGCGTAGGATTCCCCTATATGGAGCCAGGCTTGCTTAAGAAAACACCTGTCGTCAATCTTAACCTGCAGACAGGTGATCTTGTTCGCGTAAAAAAGCCGGACGATATCATGAAGACGCTGGATGGCTACGGCAAAACCAGAGGATTGCGTTTCGATGTCGGCATGTTTCGATATTGCGAGGGAGAATATCGCGTCGTGACGCGCGCATACCGTCTTATCGACCAGAAAACCGGAAAGATGATTCATATGACGGAACAAGCGCCTTGTATCATGCTCGACGGAGTGCTGTGCCACGCGGATTATCAAAAACTCTGCCCTAGAACGGAATATCTATTCTGGCGCGAAGCCTGGCTCGAGAAGGTCTCTTGAGGAATCCATCTGAACGAGAGGGCGGCTCATGAAAGTCGTATTGTTTTGCGGAGGGTTCGGAATGCGGATTCGGGAGTATTCCGAAAACATCCCCAAGCCGATGGTCCCCATCGGGTATCGTCCCGTTTTATGGCATGTCATGAAGTATTATGCCCATTACGGGCATACAGAGTTCATCCTCTGTCTTGGCCACGGCGCGGACGTCGTGAAGAACTATTTTCTCAACTACAGCGAATGTGCGTCGAATGATTTTGTCATGTCGCAAGGCGGCAAGAAGCTCGATTTAATCAACAAGGATATTCAGGATTGGCGCATCACGTTCGCTGATACGGGGACCAATGCGAATATCGCTCAACGCCTGATTGCAGTGAGAAAATACCTGGGGAACGATCAAGAGTTCATCGCCAACTATAGCGATGGCCTGACCGATCTTCCATTGCCGGATCAGCTGGCGCACTTCCGTCGGATGAAGGCCGTGGGAAGCTTTGTGAGCGTCGCTCCGAGGTTGAGTTATCACATGGTGACAGCCCGGGAAAATGGGCTGGTGTCTGGCGTGGAAGAGATGAGTCAGTCTAGCCTGCGCATCAACGGCGGCTATATGCTGTTCACTTCGGCTATTTTTGATTTTATACAGCCTGGTGAGGAACTCGTGCAAGAACCGTTTCAGCGGCTCATCAAGGAACAGAAGTTAGTGGGGTACCGGTATGACGGGTTCTGGGCCAGTATGGATACGTTCAAGGACAAGCAGGTGCTCGATGAAATGTACGCGAAAGAACGGGCTCCCTGGCTCATTTGGAAACAATCCGGTGGGTCTCGGTAGCGAAACGGAAAAACTATGATTCCGTTATTGCAGAAATCTACGCCGGGTTCGAAGTGTACCGTGCTGTGTCTAGGAGCTCACTCGGATGATATTGAGATTGGTTGCGGTGGAACTCTCTTGTATTTGCTCAACACGCATCCTGATGTGGAGGTTGTCTGGGTGGTCTTTAGTGCCAGCCGGGTCAGGAAGAAAGAGGCACTGGCGAGTGCCGCCCGATTTCTGGCGGGCGCCTCAAAAAAAACGATCATCGTCAAGACATTCCACGAGAGTGTGTTTCCCTACTGCGGCCGATCGATAAAACGATATTTCGAGCAACTGAAACAGAAGGTCTCACCGGATTTGGTTTTCACTCATTACCGAGACGACCTGCATCAGGATCACCGTGTGATTAATCAATTCACGTGGAATACCTTCCGCCGGCACTGCATTCTCGAGTACGAAATTCCAAAATATGACGGCGATATGGGCATTCCCAATTTCTTCGTGTCCCTCCCGAACCTTCTGGCGAGGCGGAAGGCGGCGTACATCGTCCAAGGGTTTCCCAGTCAGCAGGGCAAGCAATGGTTCAGCAGCGATACATTTTTGGCGATGCTCCGGTTGCGAGGGATTGAGGCAAACGGCAGCGGGCGGTATGCGGAAGCGTTCTACAGTCGGAAGTGGGTGGTCGGGTGATGGAGTGACGCCGAGGAACCTTGCAGCATGACCGAATGTGTGCCTCTTGTCAGTATTGGATTGCCGGTTTACAACGGCGAGGGCTTTCTTTCTCAGACTTTGGATTCCATTCTGAACCAGACGTGTACCGATTTTGAATTGATTATTTCCGATAATGCGTCTGTCGATGGATCGATCGCAATCGCCGAATCGTACGCCCGGCGAGACGATCGCATCCGAGTCGTTCGGAGCGAATGCAACCGGGGTGCGGCATGGAATTACAAGCACGTTCTCGATCTCGCGCGGGGACGGTATTTTCGGTGGGCTCCTGCTGACGACCTATTCGCTCCCGAATCCCTCGCATGCTGCGTCCAGGTGCTCGATCAACATCCTGAAGCCGTCCTGTGCTATCCGAAGACGACGCTCATCGATGCGCAGGGGCATGTCATTCAGCCGTATGAAGACAACCTCGACCTCAGGCAAGCCAGTCCGGTAGAGCGATATAAAGCCGCAGTCAAACAGATCGGCTTGACGAATGTCATTTATGGATTAATGAGGACCAGCGTGCTCCGGCAGACGCGCCTGATTAGGAGCTTCCCCGGCGCCGATGTCGTGTTCGTGACGGAACTGGCACTGTTCGGGCAGTTTCACGAAATCGACCAGCGGTTGTTTTTCCGACGGATGCATCCAGGGGCGTCCAGCAGCATACAATCGCTGGAGGGCATACAGGCATTCATGGATCCGAAGATCGTACGCAAAAAAACCTTTGCACGTTTGTGGCGGCACCTGTTTGAAGGCATGCAGGCACTGCTGCATGCCCCGCTTACTGTGCGAGAGCGCGCCAGGCTGCTTCTGTTCCTGATGCGAGAGATGATTGCGGCGCGCGACCAATACGTGCAGGAAGTGGTTCTCTTGATGAATCCCCGAGGGCGCGGGGCCGCTCGATAATGAGTCGATCTTACGCATAGGCCTATCTCGTTCCGTCTGAGCACTTCATTCACCATATCTTCAGGAAATGATGCAACCGATCGTATCCGCCTCCACCTCCGAATCGCCATCCACGACTGCCGTGGGGTCGTCGCTTGATCGCGTATTAGTTCGCGGGCTGGCCTGGACTGGCGCGGTGAAGTGGCTGAGTCAAATCCTCTCCTGGCTCTCCACTATTGTCGTGGCGCGTCTCTTGGTTCCTGAAGACTATGGTGTGGTGGCCATGGCTACGGCAGTGTTGGGTCTCATTACCCTCTTGAACGAGTTCGGATTGGGTGCGGCGGTGGTGGCGTTGCGGCACCTTACGAAGGAGCACATATCACAGATTCATAGCCTTGCCAGTTTGTTCGGCGTGGGCGGTTTTCTCTTGTCCTGTGCCATAGCGATTCCAGTAGGACGATTCTTTGATGCTCCAGAAGTAACACCCATTATGATAGCCATGGGAGCTGGGTTAGTTGTTCTCTCCATGCGATCGGTTCCGAGTGCGTTACTCGAGAAAGAATTACGCTTCAAGCTTTTGGCATTTCTAGAGGGGGGACAATCACTGCTGGCCATGCTGACCACGGTCCTGCTTGCTTGGAGTGGGGCCGGATACTGGGCGTTGGTATTAGGCGGCCTGGCTGGTCAAGTTGGCGCAACAAGTGTCATTTGCCTGAGTCATCCCCTCACGTACGCTAAGCCGTCGTGGCAGTCCCTCAAGGAGGCTATTCGATTCAGTTCTCACGTATTGATAAGCCGTATTTCCTGGTACGTGTCCAGCAACTCCGACATCTTCATTGCCGGGCGGGTGTTGGGGCAAGCGCTTGTCGGTACCTATTCATTTGCAGGCACATTAGCCAATGTGCCGCAGGACAAGGTGACGGCACTATTAAGTCGCGTCATGCCGGCGTTCTATTCGACGGTGCAACACGATGTCGGAGCAATGCGGCGCTATTTGCTGTTGCTGACGGAAGCACTCGCATTAATCGTGTGGCCCATGGGAGTGGGAATGTCCCTTATCGCCCATGATTTTATTCTGGTCGTGCTGGGAGATAAATGGAGCGGAGTGATCGCTCCATTGGAAATCCTGGCGTGCTGGGCAGGGGTGCGGTCGATTTTCGGATTAATCGCGCCTCTCTTGTATGTCACAGGGAACTCAAGGATGGCGATGTTGAACGGGCTGTACTGTGTTGCAACCTATCCTGTGGGGTTCTGGATCGGGAGCCACTGGGGGGTTATCGGATTAGCCTGGGCCTGGGTTCTCGTGCAGCCGCTCGCATTTATTCAACCCTATCGGTATGTGCTGTGTGCGACTCAGCTATCACTGTGGGGCTATCTTCGCGCGCTATGGCCGGCGCTCTCCAGCATTGTTCTCATGGCAGCCTGCATCCTCGGAATTCAGCATGCAATCCCTGCTGATTGGCCGCTGATGATCCACTTGGGTATAGAGATTCTGGTTGGTGGCGCCGCGTATCTCATGTCAGTGCAATTATTTCACCGCCGCCGGCTAGTACTGCTCTTGCAGTTTATTCGGGAAAACAGAAAGGAATAGTTCCGTGAGCTTGCAGGCGCAGTCTTCCGTGTTGCAAGAGAGCTCTCGCATGCAGGCGAGAGTGCTGTTTCTGCTTGTTGTCGATGCTGTTGGCGGAGCGGTGCGTGGGAGTAGATAACTGATGTGCGCAATGACTGATACTCTGTTTTGATATCTTGAACAAAGTTTTTCCATGCCCGACCATTCAATGTTTGATTCTCAGTTGTTGTATCGCCGCCAATACATTGCCGGTCCGTCGTTGCCGCGACAGTTTGCGATGTGGCGGCAAATACGGTTTTCTAATGCCTGTATCATCGGTTGTCATCTCGAGCTTGAAGTTACAGAGGCCTCGAATCAGCAGGGGCGCATCGTTTGTCTCGGGCACATTCTGGACCCTCTGCATTGTGAGTACACAAACGGCCAGATCATAAATAATCTGCTTGCCGCCGGGAAAGATTTTGCGGCTCTGGAAAGGGCCCTGTCGATAGTTGGCGGCCGCTGGGTCGTCTTTGTCGAACTCAGCGGTGAAAGGCGTGTCTATCACGACGCAGGCGGGCATAAGTCCACGTTCTGGTATGGGGAGCCTGGCTCAAGAGAAATTTGGATCGCTTCAGAACCGAGCTTATTTGAGGACAGCCTTGGAATTGTCGCTGATGAGAAGATAGTGCTGCAATTTAAGAAGTCGCACTATCAAAACTCATGGGTGTGTGAGGTGACCCCGTATCTCCATGTCCGCCAGCTCCTTCCCAACCATTATTTGGATCTTGGCCGCCGGACCGTCCATCGCTTTTGGCCGTCCGGGGATGTGGTGCCAAAAACACTGGATGATGCGGCCGCAGAGATGGCTGATATCATTCATGGACTGATCGCTGCTGTTGCGACAAGAGGTAATGTCGCTCTTCCGCTGACCGGGGGATACGAAAGCCGCGTGTCGTTTGCCTGCGCGAAAGAACTCCGTGGAAAACTCCCGCTCTACTTAATCGATGCGCCCAATACCCTGTATTACGACAAGCTACTCTCCAAGCAGGTTGCCAGGAAATACGGATTGGAGGTCTCCTACCTTCGATCCCTCCCATTTGATGAACGATTCTGGCGCACCTTCCTCCGAAACACGGCCGAGATGTATTGGGATCAAGGTGCCAACCATATTCCTACGTACGGGCAACATTTCCCCAATTATTATCTTTTGATCGGAGCAATGGGAGAAGTGACAAGGACCTTTTACTACCGGGAGGGAAAACTGCCCGCGGTTATTGATCCACCGCTTCTTGCCTGCGTCACGGGCTATCAAGCGAATGCCGTAGCCTTACAAGCGTTTGCAGAATGGCTTGCTGGAGCGCCTATGAATCTCAATGTTTCTCTACTCGACCTCATCTATTGGGAGCATCGCCAAGGTAATTGGGTGTCTCTTGGCGCAACGGGGTTTGACGCCGTTGGCTGTGACACCAGTTCTCCCTATAACTGCCGAAAGCTGATGGAGCTCGCGCTGGGTGTTGACGTGGAATATAGAAAGCCCCCGCACATTCTCTTGCGGCGAATCGCCGAACTTGCTGCAGGGCCAACGATATTATCAGTGCCCATTAACCAGCATTGGCTCAACGATGCGATCGTGACTGCGGCACGATATGTGCCGTGGCGCGTCAAGTATTGGGCGCAGACGATGAGGATGCGGAGAGCAGGTACGCCGGAATGCTTTCTGGCTGATGCGCGGTTTTTTTAACCTGAATGATCGGCCGACTTGTCACAATCATGGCGCATGGAACTACGAGGAATAATCAGATGGGGATCGCTAGAACAGGGTTGATGGTTGGACTTTGTATCACAGTCGGACTGCTGGCTTTCAAGCTGTATCCGGTGGTGAAAAACAAGATAGACAGCTCCAAGAAGGTCGATCTGATCAATTATCGATATCCCGTTAGTCAGCACGTCATTGACCGGCAAAGTCCGACTAATCCCTGGGCGAAGGCCGTCGGTGATTTCGACGGAGATGGCATCGGCGATTTCATTGTGGCCGGAAGTCATGGCCCATTGGTCATGTACAAGAGTGGAGGACCGGACAAGGCGATCATTAGTTCACGCGACTCATACTCTACTCAGAGTGGAATCGCTCTCGGCGACATCGACAATGATGGAGACGTCGATATCGTGATTGGAGATGTCTGGCTGGAAAATCCTCGTCCAAAGGGAAACGTCGCGGCGTTATGGCCTCTTCATTCGATTGGTGCAGCAGCGACGAATCATAATATTGTGCTGGCTGACTTCAATAAGGACGGCAACCTCGACATCATCATGCGCGGCGAATCGAACTCTCTGGTGACTCTGCTGATCCACGACCCGTCCGGATTTTGGTCTATGAAGACGCTGGAACCCGGAGCCGGGCGCAATGGACTCGCGGTGAAAGATCTCAACGGAGATACCTTTCCGGACATCATTGCGCCGGGTGTCTGGTTGGAAAATCCCCATGGAAACGTGCTGACGAAGGAATGGAAAACACACTTGTTCGGAACCTGGAACGAGTATGCCGCTATCGATACCGGAGATATAGACGGCGACGGGAGACCGGATATTGTGATGTCCGTTTCAGAAAAAGCCGGAAAGATCTCGTGGTTTAAGAACTCCGGAGACGGATCGGGTCATTGGGAAGAACATGTCGTGGACGAGGGGCCCGTCGATTCAGCCCATGCTCTTCAATTGGTGGATATGGACGGCGACAATCTGCTCGATATTGTGACCTCTGAGTTTAGGGGAGGCGGCAGATTGCTGGTGTACCATCAAAAAGACCAGAGAAGGCCGTGGGGCCGGCAAGTGGTAGGCATTCCCTTTCTTCACAATGTCGTTGTTGGTGATCTTGACGGCGATGGGGATCAAGATATCGCTGGGACCGTTACCTTCGACCAGGGCAATGTCGAGGTATGGGAAAATGGGTTAACCACATTGGGCCAGCCTCGCTCGGCAGCGTCCCGGCTGCTGGTGTTTTGGAAAACGGATATCGCGTTTCATGAAAGCATTCCGGATGCGATCAGGGTCATCAGGGAGATGGCGCGGAAGAAGGGGATTGAGGTCGATGATACCAGCGATGCCCATATGCTTGAGGATGCCGTATTGGCTCGATATAAAGCCGTGATCTTTTTATCGACCCAAGGAGAAATTCTAAACCCCGATCAGCGAGCTGCATTTGAACGGTACATCAAAGCGGGTGGTGGATTCGTCGGCATCCACTCAGCCGCGGATACGGAATCAAATTGGTCTTGGTATGGGAAATTGCTTGGCGCCCGGTATGGCGGGAGTCATTCGGCCACTGTGAGAGGAGTTGTCCAGGTTGAAGAGAGTGCCCATGTTTCAACGAAGGAACTGCCGAAGGCTTGGGAGCGTCTTGATGAGTGGTACGATTTCTCTCCAAATCCTCGCGAGAACGGAGTGACAGTTCTTCTCACGCTCGATGAGAGCACATATGAAGGTGGAAATATGAGAGGAGATCACCCGGTCGCCTGGTATCACGAGTATGACGGCGGACGATCCTGGTATACGGCAGGAGGGGCCAGCCCTGAGAGCTGGGCCGATCATCATTTCAAGAATCATGTATGGGGTGGGATACAGTATGCTGCACGGTTCTCAACGGAGCATTCGTAGTGTACTGAGGTTTTGGTGATCCAACATTTCCGATTACGTACCAGCTGAAAAGGCATAGGTCAACATGATCACTGACGGCATTGCGTGGCTTGTCGGGAAAGTCATTGAATACATGAGTGAGCCGTACCAATCATGGGATGCGTTCGTGAATGCCGCTACGCTTGGAATTCGGATGTTCTTTCAATTGGAAAGCAAATTTAATTGGATATATTTCGGAGCAAGCTTCCTTGTCGGCATGGGAGTCTATGCCTTCGAAAAGCGTAAGAGAACACTCGGTGACGGTGTTTCGTTGGCGAGATTCATATTTCCCCGTGAAGTATGGTGGCATCCGTCTGCAATCGTCGACTACAAGTTTGTAGCGATCGATATGACCATCAAATCCCTGACCTATGGACCCATGTTCTCCGGGATGACCCTGTTGTCTTATAAGGCAGCCTTCTATGTCAGCCAATCGACGTGGTTGGGATTTGTATCGCCGATCCAGACTGACCCGGTCATGGTTGCATTCGTGGCCCTGCTTGTGGGGGGACTTTGGAGTGTTCTTTGGGCACTACCTCGCCCATAAGATTCCGCTGTTTTGGATATTTCACCAGATTCACCATTCGGCCGAGGTCTTGACGCCGGTGACGGTTTATCGAGGGCATCCAATCGATGCGTTGATGGCAAGCGTCGTCATATCCATAATTACGGCGTTGGTTGCCGTAACCTATACGACAACGAGCGGCGAGCCGGTGGGGGAGCTCACGATACTCGGATTGAATGCATTTACGTTCTTTTTTTACATGGCAGGACATCATTTGCGGCACTCTCACATCTGGCTTTCTTATGGCCCCATAGTCAGCTGGGTATTCCAGAGCCCGGCCCAGCATCAGATTCACCACAGCAAGGCCCCGAAGCATTGGGACAAAAACTTCGGCTTTGTATTTTCCATATGGGATGCCTTATTCGGGACGCTCTACATCCCGCGTGAAAAGGAATCACTTCAGCTCGGAATCGTCAATGCCAATTCCGAAGACTTTTCCACGGTGTCGAAACTCTATGTTCTTCCCGTTGTGAAGGCGGCGAGATATATCTTAGGGAAGCGGGAAGCCAGGGCGGTCACGATCGGCGGGGTGTCAGCCAAGCGTGATTGAGAAGGCCGGCCAATGGGGTGAGTTCCTTCCTGCCGAAGGACGTCGCCTTCACGTACTGTTCATCGACCCTCGCGTGACTATCCGATAATGGTTCACAAGTAACGGTAATTATCATCGGCGCACAGGGCCTGCCTTGGCAGCTTGCATGTGGATGTTTCTGTGGCGGGAATCCGTATCGACGGATCCAGGGAGCATGCCGCAGGCCTGGTCCTACTTCATCTTTCACCGTGCATGCTGGGAACATTCGTGGGCTACAAAGAACGGGCCTGGTTAAGTCTTTAATCTTCGACTATCTGTTTGTGACGGAAGAAACCGGCATGGTGAATCTGCAAGCCGAAGGTGTTGATCCCGAGAAAGTATTCTCCGTGAACGATGTCAGGATCGATTCGCTTGAGGCCTCGCGGCGCTTATGGATATTCCAGAAATCCTAAGAGGACTTTTCCAGATCACATGTCGTGGATAATTTCTCCATGGCATCCGTCGTCATCCGGGAGAAGACGTGAGAAGGTTGAAACATGAGAAAGGTTTTCATGATTGCGTATTACTTCCCTCCCATCGCCGCAACCGGAGCGATGAGACCGCTCAATTTCTGCCGGCATCTTCCGTCGTATGGCTGGATGCCGAGCGTGTTGGCAACGGATCATGCGTCGGCGCTTCCGCCTCAAGCCTCGGATGCCGATCTGCTTCAGCGGGTTCCAGCTGAGACCGATGTCATTCGAGTGCAACACGGCAACCTCCTTGGGCGTCTGCTGACCTATCGGGATCGGCTCAAACGGATGGTCAATTGCAAGACCAGGACGTTTTTGTCTCAAGCTGCCAGGCCGGGTCGTGCCGATTTGAATGACGGTGCAGACCAGCGGGAGTCGGCGTTCGCCAGGGCGCGGCGTTTTGTGTTTGATGCCTGGTTGAATTTCCCCGACCCCCAGAGCAGCTGGTATGGACCGGCTGTACGGGCAATGGCAGCACAAAGTGACGCCAAACGTCCGGACATTGTCTGGGCAACCGGAGGTCCCTGGACAAGCCTGCTGGTGGGGAAGCGGCTTGCGCAGCAATGGGAGGTGCCTTTCGTGGCTGATTTTCGAGATCCTTGGGTTGGCGGGCATGAGTTTTTCTCGTCCGCGCTTTTGCATCGGCGAGCCGCGCGACTCGAACAATCAGTCTGTGAGGCGGCGAGCCGTGTGATCCTGAACACTGAAGAACTCAGAATTCGTTTTTGCGAACAATACCCTCAATGGCAGACTAAATTCGTGGCCATCACGAACGGATATGCTCAAGAGATGGCACTCCATCCTGCGATCGACAATGCCGTCGCGAATTCCTCAAGCGTGCTGAAGTTCTCCCATTTTGGCACGGTGTATGGCAATCGGAATCCTCTTGCGTTGTTGCAAGCAGTACAAGCGCTGATGAGCGAGGGCGCACTGGATCGTTCCCGCCTGACCCTTCGGTTCGTTGGCGCGTGGGATGTGGACGATCCGATTTGCAACCAGCTCGCCAAGTCGTTGGAAGAGCGTGGAGTACTGCAGCGAGTTCCCTCCATTCCGCATCAGGCCTGCATGAAGGAAATGGCGAAGTCCGATGTGTTGTTGATCCTTCAGCCCGACTATCCGCTGCAGGTGCCGGCCAAGATCTATGAATATGTGACTGCGGGCCGCCCATTGTTTGTGCTCGGGGGGGAAGGCGCCACAGCTAACCTTGTCCATCGACATCGGCTTGGCCAATGCTGTCCAAACCGTGTGTCCGAGGCCAAACGAACCTTGATGGAACTGATGAATGACCGGACAAGCCTTGCGCCCCCGGATCCTGCCGATACGGAACGGTTCAATTACGCCGTTCTCTCCGGACACTTAGCCGATGTATTGGATAATGCCGTTCAGGAGAAATCCCGATGAATGATGCAGGATTCGGACAGGATGGAGCAGGGAGCATCGGGTTGACGGTATCCCGTATTCAGCACACCGAGGAGCAAGGGGTATGGGATCGGTATGTGTGCGATCATTCGGAGGGGACTGGTTATCATTTAGTGGCATGGCGCCAGGTCATTGAACGCACGTTTGGGCATCGCACCGTGTATCTCATGGCGCGGGACGATCGGGGTGAGATCAGAGGAGTTCTCCCGCTGGTGTTGTTGAAAAGCCCCCTGTTCGGCCAATTTCTCGTATCGGTGCCGTATGTGAACTATGGCGGCGTATTGGCGGACGGAGAGCAATCCAGGAGCGCATTGGTGGAAGCGGCAGTCGTCGCGGCCATGGAATTGGGCGCGACGCATATTGAGTTACGGCACGAGGCCGAAGCAAAATTGCCGTGGCCGTGTAAAGATCACAAAGTCTCGATGCGACTCGACTTGCCCGCGCACTTTGATGAACTGATGAAGGCTTTTCCTCCAAAACTGCGGAGCCAGGTCCGGCGTGGATTAAAAGAGGGTATGACAGTGCAGATGGGCGGGTTGGATCTGTTGGATGATTTCTATGCGGTATTTGCGCGAAATATGCGAGATCTCGGGACACCGGTGTACGGGAAATATTTCTTTGCGGATATTCTCCGGTCCTTCCCCAAGGACGCGAAGATTTGTGCGGTTTGGTTGGGTGCCGATACGGTGGCTGCCGGACTGGTCTATGGGTTTCGGCAAACGTTGGAGATCCCGTGGGCCTCTTCCGACCGCCGGTTTGCCAAATTGGCGCCGAACATGTTGCTGTATGGATCGTTGCTGAAATATGCCTGCGAGCAGGGGTACCGGGTCTTTGACTTCGGCCGTTCCACCAAGGACAGCGGGACGTATCGTTTCAAAGAACAGTGGGGAGCCAAGCCGGTTCAGCTGTATTGGCATTATTGGCTGCGCGATGGCGGCCCGCTGCCTGAATTGAATCCACAGAATCCCAAATATGCGCTGGCTATTCGAGTCTGGCAACAGCTTCCTGTGCCAGTGACGACCACCGTCGGACCCTGGGTTGCGAAGTATCTTCCATGAAAATCCAGCGATATCTGGCTCCCACTGCCGCGCCGGTCTCATGGCTCGATGTGATGCGAGGGGGGTGGGGGCTGTTTCAGGGAAGGCGTGCGCGGGCGCGCCGGGAAATGGAATTTGCTCGGTACTTCGGGGTGAAGTATGCGTTTGCGCTGTCGTCAGGAAAAGCCGCGCTGACAACGATCCTCCAGGTGTTGGCTGCAGCCTCCTCCCGACGGAAGGTGATCGTGCCGGCCTATACCTGTTTTTCCGTACCCTCGGCGATTCTTCGGGCCGGATGTGATGTGGTGCCTTGTGATGTTGATCCTGAGACATTGGACTATCGATTCTCTGATCTGGAGGCGCTGGTGAGCGGTGACATTCTCTGCATCGTGAGCCCGCATTTGCTCGGCCAGGCGGCAGACATCCTTCGAACCAAGAGGATTGCCTGCCGCTACGAGATTCCGGTGGTGGAAGATGCGGCTCAAGCCATGGGCGGGACGCAGGGAAACCGTTGGCTGGGCACTCAGGCTGATGTCGGGTTTTTCAGTTTAGGGCGTGGAAAGAACGTGACAGCAGGATCGGGCGGAGTGATTCTCACCAATTCGGACTCGTTAGGTTCGGCGCTGGCGCAGCAATGCAAACAGATTCCAGAAACATCCTGGATCAGCCAAGTGCAAGCGTTTGGCGAAGCGGTGGCAACGGCTATTCTCATTCGACCTTCTCTCTATTGGCTGCCGGCCGGGCTGCCGTTTCTTGGACTAGGAGAAACGAAGTTTGAGTCGGATTTTTCATTATGCCGTCTGGACGGCATGCGAGCGGGTCTTCTCGCATCGTGGCGGTCGCGGTTGGAACAGTCCAATGTCGAGCGGGTGCGCCATAGCCGAGAGATGCTTGATGCTCTGCGGACTTCGCTCGGAAGGCTCGGGCCGACGTGTCGCGAGGCAACTCCCTATCTTCGCGTTCCCGTGATCTTTCCTTCAGCCGAAATGAAAGCGCGGGCATGCCAGGTGAGTGCTGCCTCAGGCCTGGGGGTGAGCGGTCTCTATCCGTCGCCGATATCTGAAATCCCGGCCTTGCGATCGACCTGTGGGACCGGCCGATTTCCAGGGGCGCAGGTCCTGGCTGATCGAATGGTGACATGTCCGGTGCATCACTACGTGACGCATCAAGATATTCTGAATATTGCCGGCGCTCTTCAAGGAGTGGTTGATAATAAGGACCGATTCGCCGGAAAGCCACCGGCCTTGCCTGCTGATTCGGTTCCGGCTACGAAGATGAAAGCATGATGCCGGCCATGGAAATTCTGTTCTGGTTGTCCATCGGACTGATGGGATATGCCTACGTGGGTTACCCTTTGGTCTTGCGTGTGTTGGCGCTGATCCGGAGTCAGCCGGTCAAGAAAGGTGAAGCTCCGTTCTCCGTCTCGTTCGTCATTACGGCCTACAATGAGGAAAAGCGGATCGCGGAAAAACTGGATAACACGCTCAAGCTGGCCTATCCGAAAGAGAAGCTTGAAGTCCTGGTGGCATCGGATTATTCATCTGATGGGACGGATGCGATTGTTCGGTCGTACGGATCTCGGGGGGTTCGATTGGTGCGTGCTCCGCAACGAAACGGCAAAGAAGCGGCACAGAAACTGGCTGTCGATGAAGCAGCGGGAGAGATTCTGGTGTTCTCGGACGTCGCGACAATCCTGCCCGAAGAGGCGATCAAAAATATCGTCAGAAACTTTCACGATCCGTCGGTGGGCTGCGTGAGCAGTGTGGATCGTTTCATCGATCAGAACGGCTGTCCCAGCGGGGAAGGCGCGTATGTCAAGTATGAAATGTTTCTTCGCTCGCTCGAGTCTCGCGTCAATTCGCTTGTGGGCCTCAGCGGATCGTTCTTTGCCGCAAGAAGCGCGGTGTGTAGACAGGCTTGGTCGGAAGATCTGCAGAGCGATTTCAATACGGTGTTGAACAGCATGCGCATGGGTCTGCGCGGAGTGGCTGATCCGGACAGCATCGGATACTACAGGAATATTGCCGATGAACGAAAAGAGTTTGATCGGAAGGTGCGGACGGTTTTGCGCGGTATTTCTGTGTTTATGAAAAGCTTGAGTTTGGTAAACCCCTTTGCGCACGCGACGTTTGCGTGGCAGCTCGTCAGCCATAAGCTATGCCGATGGCTGGTGCCGTTCGAGATGCTGACGGCCTTCGTTGCCAATGCGATCTTAGCTTCCACTCACGCGTTCTATCAGGGGATGTTTTACGCGCATGCGCTTTTCTATGGAGCGGCGTTGTGTGGGCTCCTCATTCGTCCGCTTCAACAATGGTCCGTCATCCGTTTGGCGGCATTTTTTCTGCTCGTGAATGCATCAATTCTCAAAGCCTGGATTCTGTATTGGTCCGGGGAGCGGGTGGTGGTATGGGAACCGTCCAAGCGATAAATAGATTGAAATCCTGGGTTCGTCAAGGTGCGGCCGGATTATATTCTCGCATGCCTGGCTGCCTTTCCCCGTTAAGGGGGAAGGTCTCTATCCTGACATACCATCGGGTGCTTCCCCTTGAAGATGTGCGCATGCAATGTGTGCAGCCAGGGATGTATGTGACTCCTGACATGTTTGAGCGGCACCTTGCGTTCTTATCCGCAGAGTTTCAACTCATTAGTTTCTCGGAATTGCTGACATTGTGGACGGCGCGCCGGTGGGACCCAATGGCCCGGTACTGCGTCATGACATTCGATGACGGGTGGCTGGATACGTATCGGCATGCGTGGCCTGCTCTTCAACGGCATCGAATCCCTGCGACGGTGTTTTTGCCGACCGCCTTTATCGGCACGGATAGATGGTTCTGGCCGGATCGCCTTGGGCTCATCATGCAGAGCCATTTCCGTGGAGCCCTGCCGGAACGGCAGAATCGATTTCGCCGTCTTGTGAAGAATTTCCCGTGGCTCATGCCGGCGATCGATGCGTTTGAGCGTGGCGATACCGATGCGATTGTCGAGTGTTGGAAGGTTCAGCCCCAGGAGCAAATCGACGCGTGCCTTGAGGAATGGCTGGCTGAATCGCAGACGGCATTCCCGTCCCAGCGCGTTCTGATGAATTGGGAAGAGGCCTGTGAGATGTCTTCCTCCGGCGTGGAGTTTGGGTCGCATTCGGTCAGCCATCGTATCATGACGACCTTGTCGCCACCTGATGTGGCGCGAGAAGCTGCTGAATCCATGGCCATGCTTCGGGAGAAAGGTCTCAGTCCTATCCCGGTGTTTTGTTACCCGAATGGAAACTGGTCGCCGCTCGTCGCCGATCAGGTGCGTGAGGCAGGGTATCGAGCCGCTACGACGACGCAATTCGGACATGAGGAGGGAAAGCCTGCGTCCTGGTTCGCGCTCAAGCGCATCAATATCCATCAAGGGATTGCCTACAATGAATCGTTGTTGGCGTTCCATCTGGCAGGGTTCAATGGTTGGCTTTAATGCGCTGGTGAATGCCGCC
Source organism: Candidatus Nitrospira nitrificans (assembly GCF_001458775.1). Taxonomy (NCBI): domain Bacteria; kingdom Pseudomonadati; phylum Nitrospirota; class Nitrospiria; order Nitrospirales; family Nitrospiraceae; genus Nitrospira; species Candidatus Nitrospira nitrificans. Next base: position 279,852 of record NZ_CZPZ01000001.1, on the reverse strand, counting down.
AATTTTCAGGGAGATCGGTAATGCCGCTTCCGGGGCAGCGTGCGGTCATCGTGACTGACGGCAATGAGCGCTCAGCGCTGGCCGTTACCCGTTCGCTGGGGCGGCGCGGGATTCCAGTTCATGTCGGCGCCGAAAACAGAAGATCGCTGGCAGGAACATCGCGATATTGCCAGGGTTCGTTTGTCTACCCCTCTCCGTGGCAGTCGCCGGACGGGTATGTGGCTTGTATCATTGAGCAGGCTCGTGTGCACGATGCTGCCGTGCTGTTTCCTATGACGGATTTGGCCGTTGAATTGCTTGGAACACCGGAGGTGCGGGCCCATGCCGGTTTTGCTGTTCCGATCCCTTCGTTGGAACAATACCACGCGCTTTCGAACAAGTATCGGTTGATGCAATGGGCGCAGAGCCATGGCATTCCCATTCCCGAGACGCACTTTGTCGTCGGTGGCGATGTGAGTTCCATCCTTCCAGCTCTTGATCGCTGGCCGGTGGTGGTGAAGCCAGGGAGGTCTCTGGTCAGGGCTTGCGGCACAGTCAAGAAGACGTCCGTTCAATACGCGAGAAATACAGACGAATTGCGCAGGCTCTATGCAGAGCATGCGGAGTTGCGGGAGCCGTCGCTGATCCAATCGCGGGTTATCGGTCATGGAGAGGGTGTCTTCGGTCTCTTCGAACGGGGCCAGGCGCGGGCGCTGTTCGCTCATCGGCGTCTCCGGGAAAAACCTCCGTCCGGCGGCGTGAGCGTATTGCGCGAGAGCATCGCCTTGCCCGAGCCCATGACAAAGTACGCACAGATGATTGCCGAATCTGTCCATTGGCACGGCGTGGCGATGATGGAGTTCAAGGTTGACCGGCAGGGGGTGCCCTACTTGATGGAGGTGAACGGGCGGTTTTGGGGCTCGCTGCAATTAGCCGTCGATTCCGGCATTGATTTCCCGTGGTTGCTCTATCAATTGGCCGTTGCCGGAAGGGTGCCGGAGCCGGAGCCCTATCGAGTCGGCGTGCGGTCACGCTGGTGGCTCGGCGACGTGGATCATCTACTTCTCCGCCTTCGGAAGTCGGAGAGCGAACTTAGTCTCCCGCCTGAGAGTCCGTCGCGTCTGGCAACTATCGCCGGTTTTCTGAATGTCTTTGACCTAAGAACAAAATCCGAGGTGTTACGGTTCGGAGATCCGGGGCCGGGTCTGTATGAAATGAAGGCCTATCTGCTGTCGCTGGCGGCACGTGTCGGCCCCGCTCTCAATCGGCGGACGGCGGCGGTACGTTATGCCACAGCCGATGCGGTGTGGAAGCTCGGTCTTGGATTGGGACTCCATCGCGGGAGAATGGAACGGAGATTGTCCGGCAGGATCCAAACGGTGCTTGTGCTATGCAAGGGGAATGTCTGCCGAAGCCCATTTGCGGAAAAGTATCTTGCACGGCATGCTGACGCGCAGGGTCTGCCCCTTCAAGTCTTATCGGCCGGCCTGGATACTACTGCTCACGAGCCGGCCTATCCATTGGCCATTGTCACATCGTCCCAACATGACCTCGATTTAAGCATGCATCGTACGACGGTCATCTCGAAGGAACTGGTTGAACGCTCCGATCTGATCCTGGTTATGGAGCTGGTGCATAACACGATGCTGTTCAGGAAGTTTCCCGAGGCATCCGAAAAGACCTTTCTCCTCGGCCATTTTTCCTCCCGCCCGGTTACTCAGATTCGAGATCCATATGGCGGGACCAGGGAAGAGTTTGAACGGTGCTATGCCTTGATTGGCCAGGCATGTGACGGTTTCCTCCGCCAGCTTAAGGCGAGCCGAAGACGGTAATCGCCGGTTTCTTGCAGAACCTTCCTAATCCGATAAATTGTCAGAACGGGGGATGCACGCAGTGGTATTCAATAGCTCAGCGTTCTTCCTTTTCTTTCTCGTCCTCTACGGCGCATACCGGGCGCTCGGGGACCGCTATATCATGCAAAACCGGTTGTTGCTGGTTGCCAGTTTCCTATTTTATGGATTCTGGGACTGGCGATTTCCTTGCCTGATGGCGCTGACCACCGTGGTGGATTATGTGGCTACCGGCCGCATGCAGCAGCATCAGGGACAGCGGAGCACGTGGCTTGGCATTAGTCTTCTGAACAATCTCGGTGTGTTGTTTATCCTGAAGTACTTTGAGTTTTTTCAGGCAAATGTCTTGGGTACATTGCATCACTTGGGCGTCGAGGCTTCACCGCTGTTCACCGGGGTTATCCTGCCCGTCGGGATTTCATTTTACACCTTCCAACGGATGACCTTTGTCCTCGATGCGTACCACGGCAAGAGTTTGTCGGGAGTCGGATTGTTCGATTTCGCTTTGTTTGTGTCGTTCTTTCCTCTTCTCTTGTCGGGGCCGATCGAGCGTTCGAGCAATCTCTTGCCGCAATTCATGCGGGCTCGGGTGGTGACATCCCTGCATGTGGAAGAGGGGATCTGGCTTGTGGCCTGGGGCCTCTTCAAGAAGGTGTTTATCGCCGACAATCTGGCAGGGCTCGTCAATCCGGTGTTCGCCGAAGGATGGGACGGAACGGGCGGGGAGGCGCTGATTGCCGTCTATGCCTATGCCTTTCAGATCTATTGTGATTTCTCAGGATATTCGGATGTGGCCAGAGGCATTGCGAAACTGCTGGGATTCGATGTCATGGTGAATTTCAATTTGCCATATTTTGCCGCCAATCCATCCGACTTCTGGCGGCGATGGCATATAGCCCTTTCCACCTGGTTGCGAGACTACGTGTACATTCCGCTGGGGGGGAACCGTCATGGAGCCTGGGCCACGAATCGGAATCTCATGGCAACCATGGTCCTGGTCGGGCTGTGGCATGGTGCCGCGTGGACCTTCATTGTGTGGGGTATGTATCACGGAAGTATCTTGATCGCGCACCGCTTGCTAGTCCCTCCCCGGCGGGAACCAGTGACAAGCCCGTGGTATGTGCATTGGATGAACGTGGTCTTGATGTTTCATGCGACCTGTCTTGGCTGGCTGCTGTTTCGCGCCGAGTCTCTTCAGCAAGCGGGCGGCCTGCTGATGACAATATTGGACAGCGCGAGACCCGACGCGCTCGCGCTCTCGCGTCTTGGAATGCTACTTGGCTATGTATCGATTCTTCTCGCCGTGCAAATGATTCAAGCCTGGCGGCGGGACTTATCGGTGCTGAAGGGGATTTCTCTGCCGTTGAAGGGTGTGGCGTACGGTCTGTTGTTTTACCTGACGGTGCTTCACGGTGGCACCTCCAATTCCTTCATCTATTTTCAGTTTTGATATGAAACAGGTCTTCAATAGGCTGGTCAGGTGGTCGTTGCTGGTGGCGTGTTTTCTAGGGACCATCGAGCTCGCCTGCCGGATTGAGCAATACGTTCTCTACGAGGCGCCCTTATTGGGTATGTACACGTATGATACGGCGCTCTTTACCATGGATGAATATGGCATTAGAGGAAAGCCTAACGGAGACTATGAGAAATGGCGATTGAACTCACTCGGATTTCGTGGGCCTGAACTGGGCATCGAGAAGCAACCCGGCACGCTCAGGATCGTCTGTATCGGTGCCTCTGAGACGTTTGGCTTATATGAAGGCAGGGACAATGAGTGGCCCAGGCAGCTGGAGCGGAAATTGAAAACCCAGGGAATAGAGGTGGAAGTCATCAATGCGGCGATCGCCGGCATGAGTTTGTCCCAGCGGACGATACACCTACAAAAGCGGCTTCTGCAGTTGCGCCCGGATATGGTTGTGATGATGTTGGAATATGGAAGTTATGCAGGACTCACTCCGGAACGATTGCGCGCACAGCGGAGCATGCGGGCCGTCTTGCCTGATCATCAAGGACTAATCGAGCAGATGAAGTCGCTTCGGGCGCCGGTAAAAATCAAGGAAGTCGCTATTCCGATGCTGTCGCCGCTTGTGCAAGCGTGGCTGGCAAAGTGGGAAAAGGCGGCGAAGCTGGAGCTGAGAAAGAAAGATATCGGCGAGCGATTCAGATCCTTTCACCATGTAATGCCATTCGAAGTTGAGGTCTTTAGGCAGGATCTTGATGACCTCTCTCACGTTACGCAATCGGCAGGTAGTCGGCTGGTGTTGTTGTCTCCAGCCATGTGGATGACCGAGGAGAATCTCTCCAGCATGTACTTGAGCTGGCCCTATATCGATGAATCTTGGTGGCGCGAAGCGCGTGTGAGGATGGGAAAGGAGGCGAGCGAGTTTGCCCGCTCGAAACATATTCAATACTTGGATTTAAGCCAAGCCATCAAGGGGCATGAAGCAGGGTGGATGGTGGACATGCTGCATTTTAATGACGATGGTGCGTGGCAGGTGGCGCAATACGTGTCTCATGCTATTGCGAACGAAGAAGCCGGAGATGTGACGCACTGACGGGTCTCCTTTGCAACGGGGAAATGGAACCGTTGGGTTCGAGAGTCTATTGAGAATGGAAGAGTAGAGATTCATGTCGAGCGAAACATTCAGAGCTGACGTTCGACTCGCCACCGGCAGTGCCGCGATGTTCGGACGATCCGTGGGCGAACGCATGACGTTTCTTGACGCCATCAAAGCAACAGGAATTGTGATGGTGGTTGCCGTGCATGTGCTGTCGAGAGTTGAGCTTGCTCCGGCTATGCAGGAGGGTCTCCTGTTTCTCGTGGGGGCCGTCGCGGTGCCGTTGTTTCTGGTTTCGGATGGATTTCTGTTTGCGCATCAGTGGGCGGGAAAGGACAATTTTCTCTATGGGGCTTACATAAGGAAAAACGTCAGAAGACTGCTTCTCCCCTGGGCCGCATTCAGCATGCTGTATATGCTCATGCGATTCGCGATCGAACTAAAAGGACTCGTCCAGGAAACGATTATTCTGGGCAAGAGCCTCAGCGGACTCGCGACAGTGCTCTATTATTCAGAACTGTCCCATCATATGTATTTTCTTCTCTCTCTCTTTCTCGTACGTCTTAGCACTGTGGCTGTGAAACCTATGCTCAGATGCTCGGGCGGAGTGTGGTTCGGACTTACACTCTCATACATCGCGCTCTATGTGTCCAGTAATCCCAAGCGCTGGTTTTTCCCCGGCGCCGATCCGGTGTTGCTGGCCTTGTGGGGAATGCAGTTTTATCTGCTTGGAGTCGTGTTGAGGAAATGGCATGAACAGATAAAGCCGACGGCCGGTTTGATCGGCCTCACTGGGTTGGGGTTGGCCACGCTGGGATGGTTCGTGCTCTCTCCAGCGAGCTCATTTCTTGTGCAGCTGGTCTATCTGGTCGGGATGTACGGGGTGTTGCTCAAAATAGCGGCTGCAACCGGCTGGAAGTTCACAATGGGATACGACACGATGGGTATTTATTTGCTTCACGCTCCCTATGTTGTCTGGATCGTCGTCGCGGTGCTCTCGGGTCTCGCCCCTCCCAACCATCTTGGTTCTGTGGTTGTTGCCTCGATTGTGACGGTCGCTCTTTCCTGGGGGATCACGAAAGTGTTGGGGAAATATTCGTTTGGCCGGTCGCTATTGGGGCAGGTGCCATTGCCGGAGCCTCGTCTGAATCATGGCTCAAAGTTGCGCTGGTAGGGATGTGATATGACTCCCGCGACAATTCTGCATCTCTCGAGTACCAGCGGGCCTGGCGGCGCTGAAATGATCGTGAAACGGCTGGCAGGCGCGCTGGATCCGGAGCGGTTTCGATCGGTCGTGTGTTTGTTCCGAACGGGATGGCTTTCGAAGGCTTGCGAGCAGGTCGGCCTGCCGACGCATGTGATCGAGATCAACGGAGCTTTTGATGTGCGATGGGCCCAAAACTTTTTACACCTGTTACAAGCTGAGCGAGTGGCATTGATCCATGCTCATGAGTTTACGGCGAACACATATGGGACTTTGTTAGGCAGGTTGGCTGGTATTCCTGTCGTAGCGACGATTCATGGAAAGAATTATTACTCCGAGCAAGGCAAGAGGAGGATGGCCTATCGTTTGGTCAGCCGAGCGGCGAGAATGGTCGCGGTTTCTGAAGATCTCAAACAGTTCGTGGTCGAGCGGGTCGGCATTCCTTCCCACCGGATCAAGGTCATCTATAACGGGGTTGAAACCCCTCAGCGCTCCAATGAGCTGCACATTCAATTGGTGAAGAAAGATCTCGATCTGACGAAATGGGATCATCTGATCGGTTCGGTCGGATCGCTCTATCCCGTGAAAGGACAGATTCACCTGATTCGAGCCATGCCGGCCATCCTGCGAGTCTATCCCCGGACAGGACTCGTACTCGTTGGACAGGGCGATTTCGCAGAGGAGTTAAAAGAGGAAGCTGTCAGGATTCGAGTCGAAGAGCATGTCCAGTTGTTGGGATTCCGTAGCGACATTCCAGTGTTATTGAATCTAATGGACGTATTCGTATTGCCTTCCCTGTCCGAAGGGCTGTCGATGGCTCTTCTTGAGGCGATGGCGGCTGAATGCCCCGTGGTAGCGACGCGCGTGGGTGGCAATGTGGAACTTGTCGAAGAGGGGGTGACGGGATATCTTATCCCATCGGAGAATCCGCAGCTCCTGGCCGAGCGAGTGATTGATCTCTTGCGAAACAAGGAAGAGGCAAGGCGATTCGGACGTCGCGGAAGAGAACGGGTCCGAGACGAATTCTCATTGGCGGGGATGGCCGATGCCTATCAGGAATGTTATTGCGATGCCATTGCCGGGCGCTGAACCATGAAATTCCCACACGACAAAACATTCGCGTTTACGATTCTTGATGATACGGATGATGCCACGTTGGAAAACGTGAAGCCTGTCTACGAGTGTTTACAGGCGGCGGGCCTTCGCACCACCAAGACCGTGTGGCCGATGGACTGTCCGGAGGGAAGTCGGCTATTTTTTGCGGCCGATACATTACAGCGTAAAGAGTATCTCAGCTTTGTCCATGATTTAGCTCGGGCTGGATTTGAGATCGCCTTTCATGGGGCAACCATGGAATCCAGCAAGCGCGCCAGGACCATCCAGGGGCTGGAGCTGATCAAGGCGGAATTCGGGCAATACCCCAGGCTTTTTTGCAACCATGGGTATAATAGAGACAATCTCTACTGGGGGCGCAGCCGATTTCAGACGAGGATTTTTCGTGCCCTCGTCGAATTGCTCTTGAAAGAACGGCGGGCTCATTACGCAGGCGCTGTGCCGGGCTCGGATTTCTTTTGGGGAGATTTTTCTCAAGCTCATATCCGCTATGTGCGGAATTTTACGTTCTCTTGTCTCAATATGCTGGATGTAAATCCGGAGATGCCGTATCGTCATTCGAATACGCCCTATGTCAATCAGTGGTTTTCCACGGCCGACGCGCCGGATGCGTCTGCCTTTGTCCGGCTTCTGACCGATGAGCGGCTTGAGGCATTGGAGCGGGCAGGCGGCATAGGCATCGTGTCCACTCATTTGGGAAAAGGATTTTCAAAGAATGGTGTGCTTGACCCACAGGTCGCGCGCATCATTGAGCGGCTGGGAAATCGGCCCGGCTGGTATGTGCCAACGTCCGAACTGTTGGACTACTTGGTGGATACCCAAGGTAGAGGGCAAGTGCTGGGATTGTGGCAGATGTTGAAACTAGAGGCTCGTTACTTGCTCGGTAAAATAGTTTCAGTTTGACGGGAAGGAATCGTGGTCGGGCAGCCAAGCGGGATTGACTTATATGACGGAAGATCGTTCTACGGATGATAGCGGACTGAAAACATTCCTAACCGCCCTCTTCCCAGATCACACTGATGGAAGCTTGCTGCCCTCAACCTTGCTCTTGGAGCAAGCGCTGGAGCGGTTGATCATCTCTTCCCCGCAACAAGCTCAGGAGTTGATGAGGCAGCACGATGAACAGGTATCGAAACTGGACGGCAAGGGGCGATTGGCCGATATTCTTGGCCGTAGGCTAGTTGAAAAAAAGCTGCTCAAGGAAGCGACGGGATTTGTTCGAATGGCGTTCAAGCTGAAGTGGCTTGGCGAGGGAGGGGTGGGCGTTCGTCTTGCAAAAGTGTTGATGCAAGAGGGCAACCACAGTGATGCGACAGCGGTACTCTGTGCGGCACTCGAACAGGATCCGGCGAATGTCGCGGTCGTGAGGGGACTTTACGACTCCGCCGCTCGAAGCGGCGACCTTCAGCAAGCAGAACGGTACCGTGGCATGCTCGTCACACTCGATACTTCCTACAGTATGCGTGCCTATGTCTTCAAAGAACGGCAGAAATATCCGCCACCGGCGCAGGGACGTGATGTGAGCATTGGTGTTCTCAGTTCATATGTACTGGATTGGCTGATTCCTTATTTGGATGATGAGTGTCGAAGGGTTGGTTTGTCCCCGAAATTTCATCTCGCTCCGTTTAACCAATACATGCAGGAAGTTTTGAACCCTGGAAGTCAACTGTATGCAGGGAGGCCGGATATCGTATTTCTGGCTCTTGCCTTAGAGGATATGTTTCCCCTACTGGGGGCGGGGCCGAAGGAAGAGGAGCTAAGCCAGGTCAGATCCACGATCGTCGAACACGTGCTGACTGTGATTCGCGAATTAGAAGCTCGATGCAATGCCATGATCGTCGTGCATGAGTTTTCATCTGCGCATCGCAGCGGCTACGGCATTCTTGATAATAGACTCGCTGGAGGGATCGCTCCCTGGATCGCGGGGGTGAACCGTCTTCTTGCCGAGGAATTGAGCACTCACGAACGGGCGTATCTATTGCCGTTGGATTTCGTCCTTTCTTGGGTGGGGAAAGAGCGCAGCCTCAATCCGAAATTGTCATATATGGCGAGCATGCGGCTTAGTGAGACGGCATTGCACGAGTTGGCCAAATTTTCCATGCGGTACATCAAACCATTGAAGGGGCTGACGAAAAAGTGTGTCGTGCTAGATCTCGATGGCACGTTATGGGGCGGTATCGTGGGAGAGGTGGGGGCTGAAGGTGTAGGGCTTGGACCGGCGGCCCCGGGGATTGAATACGTGGAATTCCAACGGGCGCTGCTCGGGCTCTTGCGCCGGGGAATTCTGCTGGCCGTTTGCTCCAAGAACAATCCGGACGATGCGCTTCAGGTGATCCGCCACCATCCGCACATGGTGTTGCGGGAGGAGCATTTCGCCGCGATGCGGATCAATTGGCAGAATAAGGCGGAGAATATTCGAGAAATTGCCAAAGAGCTGAACATCGGCCTGGATTCGCTCGTCTTCATCGATGATAATCCGAATGAACGGGAATTGGTTCGACAACTGCTTCCGGAAGTGCACACCGTCGATCTACCGAAGGATGCCTCTCTCTATCGCCGGACAATCGAGGAGTTGTCGGATTTTGAACTGTTAGCACTGACGAAAGAAGATGAGACGCGAGTGGCTCAGTATCAGGCTCAGTCAAAACGGAAGGCAGCCAAGAGTACATCTGCCTCGCTGGATGAGTACCTGCATTCTCTTGAAATAGAAGTTGTGATCGCCCAGGCATCTCGGGAGGTGTCATCCCGGCTGGTGCAGTTATTTAATAAGACGAATCAGTTCAATCTGACCACACGGCGTTATCAAGCCGAAGACGTTGGAAGGTTCATGGCATCGGCTGAGACGATTCTCTATGACCTCCACGTCAAAGACCGCTTTGGGGATCACGGACTTGTGGGCGCTGCGGTGGTATGGAAGGGACCAGATGTCTGGCATATCGATAGCCTCCTCATGAGCTGTCGGGTCATGGGGCTCGGTATTGAGACCGCCTTCCTGGAACGGATTTGCTCGGACGCAGCGGGGGCCGGCGTCATGAGGCTGGTGGGGGAGTTTCGCGCGACGAAAAAAAATCATCCCGTCACGGAGTTTTACGCTCAGCACGGGTTCGGTCTTCTGAAGGAAGACGGGGAGCATCAGGAGTGGGAACTGAATCTCTCTCAGGCTGGGATTGCAAGACCTGCGTGGATCAGAGTGGCTGAAGAAAGGAAGTCTGATGACCATTGAAGCGATTGTCGGAAAAGTATTTAATCTTGATCCGTGGAATGTGACCGACTCGTCCTCCAAAGACACTCTTGCGGAGTGGGACTCGATGGGACATTTGTCGCTGATCACGAGTCTGGAGGAACATTATAAAGTCTCTCTCTCCATCGCCGATGCCATGGAAATGACGAGTGTCGGAAAGATCAAGGCGATCTTGAAGGGCTACGGCATTTCCTCCTGATGCGGGCCGATCTCGGCCAGAACACAAAAACTCTTACAATGGAAAGCAAAGAGATTGCCGGGGTATGCCTGTATGGTGAGCACCTGGCCCGTGCCTTTCATGAATTTTGTCGCGTCATATGGCCTGGTTCATCCCGAGAAATCGACTCAGGGCAGACCACACCTGCTTCACAAGCGGATACAGGCCCAGCTTCCCCACCGGATGCGCCGACGTTTGTGTTTCTCAAAGATGAGAAGATCGTCGGGCATGTAACGACTATTCCCGTGCGGTTGTCGATTTCTTCCGGGGTGAAGGCCGCACACTGGATCGTCGGTTTTATGGTCCTTCCTGAGTATCGGAGCGGGTTGGTAGGGCCGCTTTTGATTAAGGAAGTCAATCGCGCGTTGGATTGCGCGATGTCGCTGCACGTCGAACCTCCCGTCCTTCGAATCTTGACAGGTCTCAAGTGGGTGCATAAGGGCGTGCTCCCGCAGTATCTCCGTGTGATGAATGCCAGAGGCGTCCTGGAAAATATTCAGCCGTCCACGGTAGAAGCGGTATCTGCAGGGGGCGAGAGCTCATTTTTACGGCCTTATTTAAAGAGCAGATTTGTTCGCTTGGTAGGGAGTGCCGGATTGGCACTCGGGCAGCGATTATGGTTGGGAATGAATTGCCTGGCCAGGCCGAAACCGATCCAGGCCGATCTTCAATGGGAAGAGGCTTTCGATGATAGCTATACCCATCTCTGGCAATCCGTGGCCGGGCAGCTGGGCGCGGCTCTGGTTCGAGATCGCGCCGCACTGGAATCTAGGTATGGGAGGAAGATCGAGGGATACCGGCTACTGACGTGCCGCCGCGATGAAAAACTGCTCGGTTACTGTATCGTAAAGTTCAAGCAGTTTTTGAATGATCGACGGATGGGAGATATGAAGTTCGGCACCATCGTGGATTGTCTCTATGACCCTCGGGAGTCCTCTGTTCTGCATGGACTCGTTGCCTATGTCGCCCAGTGGGCGAGGCAAGAGGGAGTCGATGCTCTACTCTGCACGGCATCTCTCAAGTCGCTTGGACAGGGGCTGCTAAGAAACGGGTTTTTAAGAATCCATGGGAATCTCCACTTCGCATACCACAGTCGATCTCCATTGGAGCTTGAAAAGATCTCGCTCGATGACTGGCACCTCATGCGTGGTGACTCTGATGCTGACCAGAACTTTTAGAAATCATTGGAAGGTATCTGGCTTTGACGGACGGACAAGAGGCAGGTGTCAGCGTTGAAACCTATTCGGGTCTGTCATCTGGCCTCTGGAGATCTCTGGGCTGGGGCCGAGGTGCAAATTGCCACGCTACTTCGGGCACTCAAGGCTGATCAGAGGTTTGATCTGTCGGCGATTGTGCTGAACAAGGGGAGACTAGCGGAAGAGCTTGCGGCTGCTGGTATCTCGGTAATGGTCTATGATGAGTCTGCGGGCGCATGGTCAACCCTGCGTTCCCTGGTCTCTCATCTGCGCCGTCACCGTCCGGACATTGTGCATTCCCATCGATACAAAGAGCATATTTTAGGTGCCTTTGCCGCAAAACTATCGCACAATTCACTAGTGGTCCAAACTTACCATGGATTGGATGAGCATCTTCACGGCTGGGCTGCGGTGAAGATGAGAGCCTACACCACACTGAATACGATTGTAGGAAAAGTCGCGGGGCACGGATTCGTAGGCGTGTCGGAAGAAATCTCCGCGATACTTCGGTGTCGGTATACGACAGGAAAGGTCAGCTGTATCAGAAACGGCGTCGACTTAACACGTGTGAAAACGACAAGCAGCGGCGCCCATCTGCGTAAGCAGTTAGGTATTTCGTCCAGCGAGTTTGTGATTGGATCGGTGGGGCGCCTGACCCCGGTCAAGGGGCTTGAATACTTAATACGGGCCGTATCGAAGAATAAAGGACCTCGGGAGAGGAAGTTATTGATTGTCGGCGATGGTCCGTTAAGGCCTGCGTTGGAAGGGCTTGCGAGGGAAGTTGGTGTTGCGGGACGCGTACTGTTCTTGGGCGCCAGAAATGATGTGTACGACCTGATGGGGGTGTTTGATGTCTTGGCATTGCCGTCTCTCCACGAAGGTGTTCCGATGGTTTTACTGGAGGCGATGGCGATGGCCGTGCCGATCATTGCGAGCCGTGTCGGAGGGATTCCGGAGATCTTGGACGACGAGCAAGGAGCCCTACTGGTGCAGGCCAGGGATGTCGACGTACTCGCGGATGCTATTGAGACGATGGCGAATGATGAGGTGTTGCGCAATCGGCTGCGAAAGGCTGCGCGGGCGCGAGTCGAGTCACGCTTTTCCATTGAGCGGACGGCAGCCCTGACAGGCGATTTATATTGTGAGCTGATGGGTAACTCGAGAGTGCCTGCGTGATTGTTTGCCACATTTGGGATGCAGATTATCCTTGGGATGTCCGGGTCGAAAAAGTATGCGACTCGCTTGCGAAGAAGCACGTCGTCCATCTCGTTTGTCGGAATTCAAAGCGACGTCAAAGTTATGAGCAAACGAAACATCTTCATATTCATCGCCTCCCGGCGCTGTCTTCAAGTTGGGGAAGGCTGAATAACCTCATCGGTTTTCCGGCTTTTTGCAATCCCCTTTGGATCTATCATATCTGGCGAACAGTTCGAAAAGTAAAAGCGGACGTGATCATCGTCCGGGATCTACCGTTGGCATTGACGGCGATCGGAAGCGGCCGCCTCCTGGGCATTCCTGTGGTCGTCGACATGGCTGAGAACTATCCCGCTATGATTCAAGATCTATGGGATCGAGGTGGGTTCTCAATTCTTAATCTGGTGGTGAGAAATCCGCATATCATTCGTCTGGTCGAATACCTCAGTCTTCGGTGGTGTGACCATATTATCGTGGTGGTTGAGGAATCCCGCGATCGCCTTCTGAGCGCCGGCGTTCCCGCAGAAAAAATCTCACTCGTCATCAATACCCCGACGTCTGCGCGATGGGAAGAAGCGCCGAGTTCGCATGATGGTGTGGTGATAAGAGATTCAAACAGTTTGGTGCTTGTTTATTTGGGGTTATTGGAATGGCCACGTGGGATCGAAACGGCTATTCGCGCTATGCCGATTATCCGCGAGCGGATTCCTGGCGCGCGGCTTCTCATCGTAGGCACGGGACGGCACGAGAATGATTTTAAGCGGCTTGCGGCCGAATTGCATTTACTGGAACACGTGACATTCCTAGGCTGGCTCGACTATGTTTCTGCCATTCGTGTCATTCTGGAATCGGACATTGGTTTGGTCCCCCACCATGCTACTGAGAGTTGGAACACGACCGTTCCCAATAAATTATTTGATTATATGTCGATGGGCAAACCTGTGATCGTATCGAATGCAAAGCCGACAGAACGCATCGTCGAGGAAGAGCGATGCGGACTGGTATTTCCGGACAGAGACTTCGACCAGTTCGCACGTGCCGTTCTTACGTTGGAGCAGGCAAGTACGAGGGAAGAAATGGGGAGGAATGGGAAGGCTGCGATCGCCGAGAAGTATAATTGGGCGGTCGATGAGCTGCGGTTATTCCAGGCGCTTGACCAAGTCGCTAAAGGAAGGGAACGATAATCGTATGTGCGGCATTGTCGGCATGCTCGATATGAAGGGCCGCACCGTGGATCCATCGTGGATTGATGCCATGAATGACTCAATCATCCATCGTGGTCCCGACGACAGCGGAACCTATGTCCGAGGAAACATGGGACTTGGGATGCGGCGCCTTTCCATTATTGATGTGGCCGGCGGTCATCAACCGGTCTACAACGAAGACAAGAGCGTCTGTGTTGTTTTTAATGGAGAAATCTATAATCATCTCGAACTGCGGCGAGATCTTGAACGGGCCGGACATCGATTTTACACGAACAGCGACTCGGAAACGCTGGCTCATCTCTATGAGCAGTACGGGGTGGATGGTGTCGCAAAGCTTCGCGGCATGTTTGCTTACGCGCTTTGGGATGAAAGGGCTGAGCAGCTTCTGTTGGCCAGAGATCGTGTAGGCATCAAGCCGCTGTATTACACCTTCATCGACGGCCGGTTGGCATTTGCTTCTGAGCTGAAAGCGCTGATTCGGCTTCCTTGGCTACAGCAGACAATTAATCCTGCCGCGATCGAGCGGTATTTGGCTTTTCTCTATGTCCCCGGGCCTGAGACTATCTATCAAGATGTGCTTGAACTGCCTCCGGCTCACGTACTCGTACAGAAGGGTGGACGAACGTCGATTCACCGCTATTGGACGTTGAGGTACCACTCCCGCACTGACGTCCGGATTGGTGAATGGACGGAGCGCGTGCTTCATCAGTTTCGTGACAGCGTAAAAAGTCACTTGATTAGCGAAGTGCCATTAGGCGCATTTCTATCCGGCGGGATTGATTCGAGCGCGATCGTCGCGGCGATGGCCTTGGAGTCGCCGAAGCCTGTGGCGACGTTTTCGATCGGACACGAGGGAAAAGGAGCCTTTCAGGACGAGCGGCAATACGCTCGAATAGTCGCCGATCGCTATCGGACAGACCATCATGAGTTTGTTGTATCCGCAGATATTCTAGGTATTCTTCCAACGCTGGTTGCATGCTTCGATCAGCCATTTGCGGACTCCTCTGCGATTCCTAACTACTACATTACCAAGCTGACGAGGCAGCATGTGACTGTGGCCTTATCGGGGTTAGGAGGAGATGAGATAGGGGGAGGATATGAGCGCTACTTGGGCATGCAGTGGGCAGAGTACTTTCGAAAGCTTCCGAGTCTTGCACGAGGGTTATTCGGGGAATATTGGGTGCATCGATTGCCGGACTCTCCAACCGGTCATCCGGGCATGAGCCGTATTAAACGATTTCTTTCTTCTGCGGCAAATCCAAAGGTCGAGCGCTATGCCGCCTTCATTATGGCGCATTCCATTTCTGAACGGGCACGGATTCTCTCGCCTGACTTTCATGCCGGTGCCAAGCCGGAGTCCTCGAATGAGATGGTCGGAGCCATATTTCATTCTCCTGACGCCGATAGTTTACTGCACTATCTGTTGCTTTGTGACATGCAACTGTATCTTCCTGGTGATTTGTTGATGCTGACGGATCGAGTAAGTATGCTCCATTCATTGGAAGTGCGGGTGCCGTTTCTCGATCATCCGTTCATTGAATTGATGGCGCAAATTCCAGCGCGGCACAAGCTCACCCTATGGTCAAAAAAAGCGCTGTTTAAGCGGGCGTTTCGGGGCCTATTGCCGTCCAGCATCCTTGACCGTAAGAAGCTTGGATTTTCGGTTCCGATGGCGTTGTGGTTGCGTACTGATTTGAAGTCACTTCTCTGTGACGTCCTTTCGAAGGATGCGCTTAAAACTGTTGGGTATCTCGAACATGTCGAGATTGAAAAATTGATTTCCGAGCATCTTTCCGGGACTGCCAATCATGAGAGTAAATTATGGGCCTTGATCAATTTGATTCTTTGGGAACAACAGCGTCGGAAAATCTAATCCATAGCTTTGCGATCGAAGATCGCCGGTTAAGATTCATGCACCCTCATGATTCTCTTTCAATTTGAACGGCGATTTGGATCAACCATCACGCACTGGTCTCGTCCGACATCATGAACCCATTCGCCTTTTGGATTGATCCAGTGAAGATTGTGCAGGTTAATGCGAGGTAGGTTTTAGTAATGCCGTCTATCGGGTCAAATGACGCTTCTAAGCCGCACCAGGAAAAGCCAATAGGTAGGCATATGTCGCCTCGATTCCGGCAGGAGAAGTCCGCGAATGTCCCCAAGACGACTGAGAAAGGGACGATCGCAACATGGTTTATCCATTCCTATATATGGCTCGATCTTGTCCGTCCGAGCTTTGTCTGGCATTTCCCGAAACTTCTTTCCACTGTGCTCTTCGTTAGTTGGTTGCTCCAACCCGATAAGCGCATGCCGAGACAGCTTCTTTTGATGTTGTGTTTTCTCGCTGTCATGGTCCTTGATGTCCCGATAGCTCAAAACACCTTTGCGACTGTATGGACGAGTTATGGAATGGCGGTTCTCTTTTTGGGGCTGTGTTTGCCGCTTGTGCAGTTCATCAATTCAATCGCCAGATTTCAAGCCATAATGCATTCATTGATGGGGATCTTTGTCGTGATCGGAGTATGGGCCTCGTTTCACAGAGGCTATGGGCCTGCAGCCGCAGACGGTGGTCAGGATGAAAATTATGTCACGGCTTGCATGGTCATGGGGCTTCCTTTTTTCTTGTACTCGTATCTTGCGGCAGAAACTCGTCGAAAAAAGATTCTCTATCTCGCTCCGATTCCTATTTTGTTGCTTGCGGTTGTCGTAGCAGAAAATCCGTCTCGGGGGGGCTTTATCGGTTTCATATGCGTCATCGGTTACATGGTGTTTTATTCCAGGCGCCGCATCGCCGCTCTGATCAGCATTGGCGTGTTGGCGGTGGTGGTCGGGGTAATGGCCGGCGCCACGTATTGGCAGGAAATAGGAACGATTACAGATACGGAAACAGGAACAGCTGACCATCGAAAAGACTTATGGCGTATTGCAACTTATATGTTCATGAGCTACCCATTGACGGGAGTGGGGCCTAATAACTTTCGTTGGAGGATTCAGGAATTTGAGACAAGTGAGATTATCCAGAAGTATGGACATTCGCTGGGTGGCAGTGCGTTTACCCATTCATTATATTTTGAGCTTCTGGCTGAACTCGGAATCGCCGGCGTTATTATCTTTGGGCTCCTCCTCGTGCAGAACTTCCGTGATCTTTCGCAAATTAAGGCAGGGGTTCGGACGATGCTGGATCGAGAATCTTCGGTCATACGTATGGGAGAGTTTCTCGATCCGCATCTTCCATCGCCAGCCATCCTGAAGCTTGTTCACTGTTATGCGCACGGATTGACTGCTTCCCTCATTGCATTTTTGGTCTGCAGCGCATTTATCAGCACTTTATATTACAGCTATTGGTGGCTGTACAGTGCGTTGATTGCTGGTTTTAGATTAGTGTTTGAGAGGATGGTTCAAATACCTACTCGTGAATTAAAATAATGCGGAAGCTCGGTTTTCTGGTAGTTCATCTTGAACCATTTGATGGTTGGCAATTCATCAGATGTGTGTCGCTCTCAGATTATCGTGGGACGATATAGCTGATCTGCGCTTTTGCTGATAGACGACTAGGGCGCCAGGCACAAAATAGACCGGTCACGTTCTTCGGCAGGCAAATGCTTTACGCGAGTTGCGTAGTAGAGAGGTAATGTGGGCTATCATAACGACGATCCTGATGGCCGAGTAGGTCGGTCACCATGGAGGGGAGGCTTGATTAATGGTCTCCTATTTTTGGCTTCCGTTTTGATAGCGATGTGCGCCGGGGAAGGAGTTGTCAGAATCATATACCCCCAGGAACTCGGCAATTGGACCTACACACGTGATGGATTAACGCTTCATCTTCCCAATATGACCCAGTGGTCTCATAGGTTCGGACATCTGATTACGACGAACTCAGTAGGAATGCGAGATCATGATCATAGTTTGGAAAAGTCTCCGGGGGTTTACCGCATTCTCCTTCTCGGGGATTCGTTCATGGAAGCGAATCAGGTCAAGTTTGAAGATGCCTTTGCGAGTTTGTTGGAGCGTCAGGTAGAGGGTGTGACGGGCCGCTCGATAGAGGTTATCAACGCAAGTGTGAGCGGTTGGGGTACCGATGATGAACTCATGTATCTTATGCGCGAAGGTCTACGATATCGCCCCGATCTTGTCCTCGTCGGCATGACGCTTCACAATGATGTCCAGGATAATCAAGACGAAGAGTTTCATGTGTTTACAGACGGCCGTCTTCAAGAAAAGCCTAGGTCGGAAATTTCTATAGGAGACTTTGCTTTTCTTCAAATGAAGGAGTTTTTGGCGTCGCATTCGCACCTCTATCAGGTTTTGCTTCGGGTGAAGCGGTTTTCCTGGGTTCAGCAAGAGGGCAATCGCTTGTCCTCTCACGTGGCTTCACTGATTAAGAGACAGTCCACGCCGGAAGTGGTGCAGGCGTGGGATATGACACAACACTTATTCAGGAAGATGAAGGTAGAGAGCCTGAAGCAAGGGGCGAACGTAGCGGTGTTTTTAATCCCGCTCTGGATTCAAGTTTCTGAAGAGCGGCTTCAAGGTTTTCTCAGTGAGCACCAGTTATCAATTGAGCAGATTGCGATTGATCAGCCTCAATCGCGCATGAAAGCGATCGGTCAAGAGGAACAGATTGCGATTATTGATTTACTTCATGATTTTCAGCGTGCTGAAAAAGAAGATCCTCGAAAGTTATATCTTCTTGATGACGGGCATTGGACGGCCGAAGGACATCGGCTTGCAGCGAGTGTTGTAAAAGAACGGTTGAGCCATTTAGCAAGTTGCGGGAAAACACCTTCTGTCTCCTGCTAGCCGTCACGGATATCGAAGGTTCAGACGACGCTGAACAGCCATGCAGGAAGAGGACGAGACGTAATCACGGGGATCCCTGTAAGGTGCTTCTGCTGTTGGCGGCGGTCAAAGGCCACAAGAATCTGGCCGAGTTAGCCGATCAATTCCGTGCCCATTCCACGCCGATCACGGAATAGAAGCGGCCGTTGATGGCATGGGCCACGGACGAGTTTGGCGGAACGAAACTGCCGTTGGAGGCCCCGAAGCTCAAAACCATCCACGCGAAAATCTGGCAACTGGCGAAAGATGTTTTAGAAGGGTCGCTCATCAAGGCGGCGTGCTGAGTCCAAAGCGATGATCGACGGGCCCTCATCAGTTGCCTATCATCCGACAACTGCTTGGCGTGGCACGCTTGACGACGGACTACCAACCGATGCCGGTATCAGAGATGGCGCTCGCGTTGATGGGGCGGATTGACGAGCTGCAGCATTTGCCGGTGCCCGCAAATGCTGCGTGATCTCATCTCCATACCTGAGAGGGGCAGCATGGTCATGGCGAAATCGAAGGTGGAGCAAAGCGGCTTTTCTTGCGTAAGAAGGACCAATTTTCGCCGACGGCCATGTGAGATTGAAGAGTCGGTCCGACGGTGAGCGAGATGGTGGTCCGGCTCAAGACCGGCATGGACCTCAGCGGCACACTATCGATATAGGAGCTCGGCATAGCAACTATGGCTACTCAGTCATCTCTCGTTAATGGTAAATCGCTTTCATGGATGAAGGTCATTTCATTTTCTCTGCTTCCTGTCATGCTAATACTTATCCTTGCGGAAGGGGGACTTCGAGTATACGCCCTATATTTCAGGACTGTATACGAACAATACAATTCCGTAAAGGGCCGCCTGGAGCTCGTT
Organism: Candidatus Nitrospira nitrificans; assembly: GCF_001458775.1. Classification (NCBI taxonomy): domain Bacteria; kingdom Pseudomonadati; phylum Nitrospirota; class Nitrospiria; order Nitrospirales; family Nitrospiraceae; genus Nitrospira; species Candidatus Nitrospira nitrificans. Next base: position 260,406 of record NZ_CZPZ01000001.1, on the reverse strand, counting down.
CCAAATTATCAAGCCGTATTGCCGGATGGACGTATAGCTCGGGTCAACTCGAAAGGGTTTGTTGGTCCTGAGTTCGCTGACCCGAAGGCTCCCGGCGTTTTTAGAATATTTACGCTAGGCGATTCATGCACGTTTGGAGATTGGGATATCAGCTACGCCGCATATCTTGGGAAACGGCTCAATTCTACCAGTCAATCGTATGAAGTTATCAATGCAGGAATTGAAGGCTATAATTCGGAGTATGCGCTCGGCCGTTTGCGGGATGACATACTTAAATACCAGCCGGACCTGGTGACTATTTATATCGGTTGGAATGATTTGATGAAGACGAACCCTGAAAATATTTCTTCAAGCGGGCGGGTGACTTGGCTAGGCAGGGTTCTAAACCGCAGTTATCTCTATAAGGGTTTAAGTAAGGTCATGTTCTTTCATATTCGACCGTTACTTTCGGCTCCTGCCTTGAAAGGGGACACATCCGAGTACCATGTCTTTGATCAATTTATCCCGGCCACATATGAAGAAAATGTGTCAGCCATGATAGCTTTACTAAAAGAACGGAATGTGAGCGTACTGTTACTGACGAGGCCGACCGTTCTATTCCTGGATATGACGGCTGAAGATCTTCGCAAACAGCATGTGTTTTTTCCGTTTTTCCCAGAGGCCTATAGTGTACCGCGATTGCTCAGTCTTCATAACGCGTACAACAACTCGTTGCGTCGACTTGCGGCGCGGTTTGATCTTGCGCTGATAGATCTGGACGAAAATTTCAACCAGCGAGATAAGCGTCTCCTTTTTTGGGACACAATGCATCCCAGTAAGGCGGGACATGAGCTAATTGCCGGTATCCTCTCCCCCGCAGTTCAGACCATTGCGATGAATTTACAACGCATGGATTTCCCTCAGCGGTGAGCTTGATCTCTCTCGGAAAACAGTGACGATTCATAGCTAGGGATTCTCTTTTTCGGGGTTGCTTGCGGTCGGGCCACCCATTCTCCTCCGCTCATACACCTGCCTTCGCGTTCCCTGCCACCAGCCGCAGTTGCACCACAAACAGAGGTAGCGCACTGTGGCCCACCCGAAGATCCGTTTGATCATCAAGAACACGTGCTCGACTTTAGGCCCGGACCTTCGCCTTCGTGGGTTGCTGGCGCGCTCCACCTCGCTCAGGGGCCGATGGCGATGGGCCTTGGCCTGGATAAAAGGTCCGAGCGCTGGGAGCGTGTTGATGACGACGCGGCGGTCAGCCCCGTCGTCAGATTGTCAACATACACCAGTCGTTCCGCGAACAGATTGTCTCGCCAGCCTTTCCCGTCCATGCCGATCAAAGCCAGCTCTGGCCTCTAGGATTCTCAAGCCGCGCAGTTCGAAAATGGAGTGGCAGTATGAAGAGGCGCTGTCAGGAGATCATCGTTGGCTGTTTCACCGAATGGTAGGCGAGACAGTTAAGCATCCATCGATAGACCCACTCCTCGTGTATCCCCCGGTGAACGTCTTCATCGAGTCGTGTACCGAGCTAGGAAACAGGGGTTTGAGCGTACGCTATTCTTGCCGCAGAGACGCAGCCGGCATCGAAACTTGGTGCGTGGGTTACAATGAGCATCGATCGTAGCGTTCATTGAGCGATCGCGGGTCATCCGTGCAGCCGAAGAAGTCAACGGCTCTAGTCAAAAACTCTCTCAGTCGTAGTGGATCTTTGACGTTGCCGAAGCAGGCCTCTCAGCCTGTGAGTCGAGACCTGCTTCGGTGTGCTGCGGTAGTTCCTTATTGCCCCATTAACATACTTACTCTGAGATTTGCAGGTGGAGGAGGGGGCGTTATATTTCCTCCACCTCCGCCCCCTTCAATTTCCGTGGCTGCCCCAATGCGTTGTCCTGCATCAGTGGACCAGGCGGCGGCTAAGTAATGTGACACGGCGGAATAGCCGGGGCAGCTGCCGTTACGAAATCCGTTAACAGATATTTCATTAATGAGATTGCCTGGATGTAATGATGTGGCGTTGGCGGAGGTCCAGTTCGCTAACCCACCCTCTGACATCGCCGTTGGGATTGATGAGTCGATAATCTTTATTTCCGAGGTGTTATCCGTGACATTCTTGAGATATACCTCCCAGGTTGTCGCCGCCCCTGAGGGTGCCGCATTGTGAAGGATGATCTCGATGCGAAGCCATTTCCCGCGAATGCTCGATAAAGAAGGTCCAGACGCGCCTCCAGGCCCCTTAGAGCAACATTCGCTGTACTGGTTCCAGATTCCCCCGCTATTGGTCACTCCATAAAATGCCCAAGTACCTGCGGTTTCTGTGAAAATAGGCCCCATAGTGCCAGCACCTCTATACCCAAATTCGGCGAGCTTATTACTGTTAAGGCACGACCCACCAACCCAGGCATAATTCGTCGACCAGTATTTATAAAAACGTACAGCTACACGGGCCGTCGGTGTTCCTGGTGGCATCTTGCCGCCGATGAAGCCAAACCCCCGTCCCTCATTCGCAGCGAGCACATAGTTGTTAGTGTGACCTGATGGAAGTGCATTGATCGCTTCTCCACTACTGGGAGTGTTCATGCCTGCCGAAAAGGCGCCTCCACCAAGCTGCTCAAGCGGCCCTCCTGGGCTGACGCCCGATGAAAGGCATTCCTTGATTGTAGAATCAGCTGGGTTGTACCAGGATCCGCTGTTGACCGTATAGGAATTTGTGTTGAACGGCTCAGAGCAAATGCAGTTGGCGCCTAATTCGTTGCATCGCCTTTCTTCCGCGTTTACGTGTGCGTCCCAAGCAAGCGACAGAGTCGCCCATACTAGAAATTTGGTTACTCGATGAATTGCGAGATGGCGATTAGACATGAATTCTCCTCCTCGTGACCTTGCGTATTCAGCGCTTATGTCCTATTGAGCGATAACTTTTGACGTACGATTCTATTAATAAAGGCCGTCATGGTTCCAGTTCCAGTACAGTGTGAATGCAAGGTTCAGGCCATGTTTCTACTGGTTTAATTCAAGGATATTCATGTGGAGTCCATCTGCTTATGAAGGTAAATCCATCCATGTTAAGCCAGGGACCTATTCGCTCGTTAGGTACCTTCTCGAACAGAGTGTGCGACAGAATCTGTAGCACTATAGGGAGGGTTGGGTGTCGAAGCTGATCTATTTTCTTGATGATGGCCATGGGGTCCTAGACCGACACGGTTATCTAGCTTTGCAACCATCATTGCATTTTCGGATGTGCTGTAGAACTCGATGTAGACCTGGAAAAGGATGAAATGCGGATCAACGACCCAATGCGCGGTTCGAGCTGGACTAAGAAGCCGACGGGCCTCGGGGGGCTGGACGGCCTTGGGTGAGTCATCCGACCGGCGTAGTGTTGCGATGCAGGAACCACAAGATGATCAACATTCTCGATGACCAGCCCGCGAGTCCCAGGCTGTGGCGGACGAACTCCTCAAGGCGATGTCCGATTCCGAGATACAGGGCGAGTGAGCACAGCTGCGCGACGCATTACATGAAATGGGTGCGCGGGTTCTCTTCGTCGGAACCCCGCTCACTCGTGTCCGCACCCACATCAGGCCGACGCGTTTCTCCCAACTATTTGCCGTGCCACACGGACGGTCCATCAGAAGCGTGACTCCCTGTCGTCGTTTTCGAGGAAACGTCACTCGGATCAATAACTGAACGCTGCTGCGTAAGACATTTCAAATCCTGTTGTGTGTATTGGAGTGTAGGGTTTGCCCTCCCATATGGATTTCCTACAGTAGGACAACGTAGGAACTTTGTTAATCTTACAGTGAAAATGCAGGCACTTACATAAATTCACCGGTGAGAAGGTCGGTACGGTTATTGCTTGATTGAGATTCAGAAATAGATGTATCTCAAGATTATGAATACGTGGTGATGGAGAAAAACTGATTATGAGACCAACTGGAACCAAACACATCTGGGTACTTTCGCATTTTCTGGTAGGTATATTATTTGGAATGGTGTTTCCCCTCACTCCAGCGCATGTGTTGGCTCAAGTCGGGATTGCCAGTAAGTATATAGGCGATCAGGGGATCGCGAATGATCCCGATGTGATCTTCGCCGAGAATTTCGAGACAAACGTCTCGGTTTTCAGTACACGGTTTAACGGAGGAGGTCCATCTGGAATTTCCACATCCACAGACCATCCCTCTGTCAGCAGTGGAGGGCAATCAGTACGCCTGATCCCCAACGGGGGAAATGGAACGCTCTACCGACAGCTTCCTACGAACTACAACACCCTATACTTTCGCTATTATGTGAAATATCTCGGGAACGTCTCGCACCATGCCGGTGGATATATGGGCGGCTACTTTCCACCATCTGGTTGGCCTCAGGGCGATGCCGGGTTGAAGGGAGTGCGTCCGAACGGTGACAGGCTCTTTATCTCAGCCTTGGAGCAGCAGGGTTCACCCAATGGCGGTCAGCCCGCAACCAGGCTTGATACCTATAACAATTTCGTGGGAATGCAAGGTTCAGCCTTTAATGGTCTGTATTATGGCCGCAATTACATTGTTACCGAGAATGTGCCCCTCAGCGTCGGGCAGTGGCAGTGCGTAGAGATGCGAGTGAAGATGAATACCACAGCAACTGGGCGCGACGGTGAACTGCAAATCTGGATCAACGGCACTCAGGTTCAAAACTTTGTTCCTGGCTCGCCAATCGGGACTTATGATGCGGGTGGTGCATGGAGGACTGGCGCAGGAAGTGGATTTCCTGGTCTCCAGTGGCGCGACGTCCTGACATATGGAATCAATTGGATCAAGTTGCAAAACTATAGTGACGTGGGGACGCCATACGATGTCTTGTTCGATGATCTCGTCGTGGCAACCAAACCTATAGGACCGATCAGGGCCGCGGGTGATACAGTTCCTCCTTCTGCACCCACCAATCTGCGTGTCATGTAGTTCGTGCGTTCTCTCAATCCGGTTGATTCCACAGTGTACAACTGGTTATGGGTTGTGAGCGGATGCTGGGTGCTGAGTCAGCCCTCAGACTCAATCGGCTGGTGATGTTCTGAGATTCCGAGGCCCACTGTGATCGCACCGGCCAAGACTATTGCAAGTTTTCCTACACCAAGCGGAAGTGATTCTGTCACGAGGTAGAATGGTGCGGTACCCAGCATTCCGGCCAGAATTGCCAGTATCATGGCGCTTCCCCTGGACGTCGGCCTCAAGATGCCGATGGCCGCGATTGCGCAAAGGCCGCCGAACAGGGCGGAAGCGATTGGCACCCCTGTATCGCACAGCACAGGGATGAGACAGCCCGCCGCCGCGAGATTGGATCGACCCCGTGCTTGCCCATCCACGTAGACTCGCGAAACTGCTCCATCGAACGTCGCGACCACGAGAATGGGGATCTGAGCCACAAGAACAGGCAACGTTTCAACATGCGGGTGCATACCATTGGGTCCCGTGATGAATGTCCGCACTCTGAAGACCAGTCGAGCATCTTCCTGCCCCAGATCAAAATTCCGATTGAATTGATCGGCGGAAAAACTCATCAACCGAGCCGGACCGTGTTGGTGGGCATTCGCAGTCATGACTTTTGCAATGAGGGTGAACCCGTTGCGGGTGGTTGCCGAATGAAAAAATCGACGGGAGACATCAGGCGAAAGCCGCTTGGCTTCACCTCCGTCCAGCGTGATAGGCTCCGGTAGGATGTATGCCCCGCGAGCGAGCAGGGCGCTTCGAACCAATGGGGCAGAAACGTCTCTCAGGTCGTAAACTTCCGCATCTGATAATGGCGCGGGCACGAGAGCGAGTTCCAATATGGTGCCACGCCAGGGGCGATCCGAAGTTCGCTCGTTGCCAAGAAGCAGTTCGAAGTCGGGGTTCCAATTCGATAGGGTAGCGGGTTGAACAGGTACTATCCACAGGGCAAGCAGCATCACAACACCCAGGATGGCAAACGCGGCCAGTCGCTGGTTGATCGAGAATAAATCGGGTGTACGGCGTCTTGACTGCGCTAGTCGCTCAGCCAATAGAATGCCGCAGGCTGTCCCAAGTATGTTTGCCAAAACATCGAAGGCTGATCCAAACCGCTCGAAATGCCAGATCTGCAGAGTCTCAATGGCAGTCGAAAGCGTCGCCGCTCCCGCCAGGCCGACAAGCAAAGATCGCCTCCAGAGCGCCACTCCCAGCGGGGCGTAGAGCAGCACGTTATTCACAAAGTCCCCGATATCGAACTCATTAGACCACAGCACCGGCCCGCGGAACTCAATGGGTACTGCCGTGCAGAATATGATGGCGGCTAGGGCTAACGGCAACAACCGAAGTCCTCGATGCGTTGTCAATATGCCGCTTCTCCTCTTACCTTCTGTAGGCCAGGCTACAAAGACCGCATGAGCAGTGGAGTAATGGTTTTTATCACGCGCGACAGCGGCCGAAGGCGGCTGGGCGGTTCCATTTGTGTATCCGAGTCAGATGACGAATCGACAGCATACTTCTACGCTAGTAGGGCCAATCGCATAATACAATGCCTATTCTTTGTACTGGTAGCACCACTCAGGATGCGGCGGTGTTCGCTTACTATAGAACCGGCAGCGCAGAGACGCTCGCCCCGGACGGTGCACAGGTTTTACTTGCGCTGCTTTCTCCGTCTTGAAGGGTTTCGGGACTTCCTTCCTTATGGAAATCAAGAAGAAAGTGCACGGCTCGTCTCTTTCACAGTGTTGTTAGTTTTTGTTGTGACTCTTGGTAATCAACGATGTTTGATAAGAAGTGCGTGATGAAAAAAAGCAGAAGAGATCAGCGGTGGAATTATCTAGAGAGGTATAACCCGTCTTTGTCCACGAAGAGATAAGGTAGAAGGGCCATCCCCCATTGGAGGATGGCCCGTTGCGTTGGTAGAGATTCCGTGCAGCGCTCCACGCGACCTAACCGCGTGAGCTCGAATGCGGGAATGCTCTTTGGGTCATGGGATCGTCTTGCTGACCTCGTTGGAAGGGGGACTCTGCCCGGCACTGTTATACGCTGCGACGGCAAAATAGTACGTTCGCCCTCGGGTCAAACTGCTTACGGTGGCGGATGTGACGGTGCCCACCGTAATGGTTCTGGTATAGAGGCGAGGTGCCTCTCCGACGTACACCCTATAGCCGCTGATGGGGGTGCCGGTGACCGCGTTCCATGCGAGGGCTGCCGAAGAGGTTGTCCCGCCGCCGCCTCCACCACCACTCGGAGGCGAGATAATCAATGTCACAGGGACATAATACTTCGACCAGGTGCCAACAGTGAACGTGATGGTGGCTCTGTAGGTGCCTGCCGTTAACCCGCTGGTCTTGACAGCTACTGCAACATTCTTTGATGTGGTGAAGGATGTGCTGGTAGGAGAGACCGTAAGCCAAGATGCATTGTCTGAGGCAGTGAGACTAACCGAATAGGTACGGGTTCTGGAGAGGGTTAATGTTTGGTTCGGTGGGTTCGTTGCGCCTTGCACCGCATAATAGGTCAGTGCGGTCGGTCTAATGGTCGTTTGCGCCAAGCCGTCAGGAACGAGTCCCAGGCAGATGCACACCGTGATTCCGAGAACCTGCCAGAACAAGGAGGTTGCCGAAGCCTGATCCGCACGACGAGACCGTGCCGTGCGTGGAGTGGGTGTCTGAGAAAATCGTCTCATCAGCGTCTCTGCCTTTCTTCGGTGGTGGGCGTTGCCCCACGGAGTCTCCGATGCGTAGTCTTCACAAGCCTGCGAAACGAACCTCAGAAACCCGACGAGGCGTGTGGTGCTGCCGGTCAATGAACCAACCTCTTAGGATTGGGTCGGAGGCGTTACCGCCGGGATCTCATTTGAACAGAGGCTTTCCAATTCGTTGAATGCGCGGATCGCAAAAACGTATGGCGTGTTGGGTTCGAGTCCGACAACGGTGGCGGATGAAGCCTCAGCAGCGTGGCTTTCTCCGTAAGAACATAAGCTTGGCTTATCTGAAGTTAACTCTTCTGGTTGCGCTGACCCTTCTGACCAGTCCAACTCTTCCGAGCCTTGGCTTTCTGGTGAACGCTTCTCATAGAAAATTTGGTAGCCGGTTACTTTAATGTCAGGGGGCGGATCCCACGTCAACTTCGCGGTCACTCCCGTTGGTGTGGACGTCATGGAAATGACCGGGTCCTCTTCTCCAGCGGCATCGGAGTCAGAGGCCGGATCTGAGTCCAGTTCCGCTGTCGCATTCGTTGGCTTAGGAAGGCTAGAAATTGTCGGTCCCCCCGCTCCCTCACCTGAGCAACCAGCCAGTGGCATCAGGAAGAGAGTGAAAAACGCTAGATGGGTCATCGAGAAGATCGGTTTCCAAGTCAACATAGGAACACTCCTCAAAAGATGAATCGGCATGGAGCTGCTATGGAATTCAGGCTGTGTCCAATGGTGATCAATGTAAAGCCGGGGGAATCACCACAAGTATTGCCTTCTTTGGAGAAGAGAGATGAGCAAGAGTGATGCCGGGCGAGATATGCTCGAAGGGATTGATTTATAATTGCTTAGAGCTAGGTGGTTGAAACTTGAAGGTGTAGGGTGTGAAGGAGTCAGCCTTCGAAAAGCGAGATGGAACAGAAAAATAGCCAACTGATTAGGCTGGGTTGTTTTGCCCATCGTGCGGAGATGAAATGTCGTGCGTCCATGGAATCAGCCCTTGAGGTGGGTTGCGCCGGGAAGTGAATCGGGATTCGTTTCGTGAATGACTAAAGAAAGATGGTTGCTCGTGGGTGTGGCGCGACGCTCGATCTTGAGTGATCTGGTCTGTCTCCGCGGTACGCGTTGTCAGTGAGAGATTAAAAAACCCTACACATACAGTATCGTCTCCCGTAAGATTCATATGGTGGCGGCAGCAACGTTGTTTCACCACACAACAAGGTGGGAGATCAATCATGCCGGCTGTTCGGATCGTGACACATGAGGAGGTCGGTCCTGCACCGTCACAACCGTAAAAACCTCCGCTACGAGAGTCTGGGCCTATCTGGGAGTGACTCTGGTACTGCTTGTGGTGATTGGGACATGGCTTGTCTGGTTCTCGGCGTTTATCCAGAAGAGCCTTCAAGAAGACGATATTCGAGCCGCTTGCCGACGAGCGGTGCCGGACATGGCCGACCGATGCTTCGATACAGTGGTGATCCAGCGAGGAAGGGTGCGGCGGTGATCGGAATGCGTCGAGCGCGACCTTGGATGTGCTCAGCAGGGGTAATGCTGATTCTATTCACTGTGGGCGCTCCGAGCTGGGGACAAGATTCTGATGTTCAAGCACGGCCGCGAGTGGAACTGTCTCTGAGGTCATGGTTGTTCACTGCCGGCGAAACCCGATGGAGCCATGATGCATCCGGACTCAATCCCACGTTGGGCGATCCTACGTCTGAGCTGAAATACAAAGACACCGATACCCACCTTGTTGGGCTTGGAGCGAAAGCGCATCTGAATCGTCGATTGTTCTTGGAGGGAGAGTTTGGGTTGTCCGTCGATTTCGATCGCGGGACATTGATCGATGATGATTACTCGGCCGGGCAGCGATTGTTCTCCCGCACCAGCAGCGGCATCACCGGTAAAGGGACATGGTATTTCAATGGAAATGTCGGATATCGCGCAGCCGAGCTTCCCAATGAACGCGGTCATCTGGATGTGCTGGCGGGATTTCAGTATTGGAGAACGGCGTACGAGGCAACCGGGTTTAATCGAGTTGTTTGTGACTCGTCGGTCCTGAGTTGCATTCCACCGGCGTCTGCCTTTCCGGCGATCAAGAATACGGCACATTGGATTACGCCGCTCCAGATCGGCGGACAGCTCGAATATCGGATCGTGCGCCGGGTGAGCGCACATGTGAAGATGCTCTTCTCGCCGGCCAGTATCGTCTACAACGAGGATATCCATTTTCAACGGAGTGATTTAGAGCAGGATCCGAGCTTCTCGATGTGGGGTGTAGGAGTAAGTGCGACCGTCGAGCCGACCGTGAAAATCATGCTGACCCGTCATCTCGCGCTCGTAGGAGGGTATCGCGTCATGTGGAGTCGGGCATACTACGGGCGATGGGAAGTTCACGGTCTCGGCACCGGTTCAGAAACAGCTCCTCTCACTGAATTTCAAACCCTCCGTCACGGCGTGACCGTCGCGCTGAGTGCGTCATTTTAACTGCGTGGGATCAGAAGCAAGTTATCGTCTGTGCCGTCCGGATGGGAGGGTTTCGTCTTCATACTCAAGGAAGAGGCGCTTGGCTTCTGGATGGAGTTGATTGGGATGTCCGTAGGGGATCCCCGGCGTTCTAAACAGCGGCGTCAATTTCCCGTTCGGATGCAGATACCCGGCTCTGAGGGGCACGGTGCGTTTGCTGTGACGTACGAGCCGGCAGGCAGTGGATCGGATTGAGGTCAGCCAATCGGCGATGTCCTGGGGGTTTCCGATCGAGGCGGAGAGCAAGAGGAGTCGGGCCTGTGCGGGACAAAAGATGATGGTTTCTTCCCACACCACCCCTCGCTCGGGGTCGGCGAGGTATTGCGATTCGTCCAGAATCACCAGCCCCAGCGTATCCAGCCTGATATCGATTTCGCCGCTGGCGGCATCATAGAGCAGATTGCGCAAAATTTCCGTGGTCATGATGAGCAATGGGGCTTGCCCGTTTTCCTGACGATCGCCGGTCAGAATACCCACTGTGTCCGATCCGAAGATTTTCGAAAACTCAGTGTACTTGGTGTTGGACAAGGCCTTGAGCGGTGACGTGTAGATAACGGTGCGATTGTCCTCCATGGCCCGACGGGCTGCCTCAACGGCCACATACGTTTTGCCGCTTCCAGTTGGGACACTGATCACGACATCGGTCTCACTCACGGCGGATAAGGCCTCGGTTTGCCAAGGGTCCGGTACAAACGGCTGGGGAGAAGGGACGCCGATTCCTTCCAGCCAAGCTGAGAGAGAGACGGCGGATTCCAACGGCTCCGAGTCCGTTCCCCGCAGCGAGGCTTTCTTGGGAGGGGGGAGGGAAGGGCGAGGAGTCTGTGACGGTCTTGGTTCTGATCGAGATTGCCGTTCTTCGATCAACGTCTGCAGGTCGGATTCGAGGCCGGCAAGATTTTGACTTGAATGCTGAAGCAACAGCTCGATCAGTCGCCGCTTGCCGGCGCGAAACTGCCGATGGACGCGTCCCCGCGCCAGGCGATGCAACAACGCGACCGGTTGTTGGGCCAGTAATTGTTCCAGTTCGTCGGTGGTCATCTTGTTTCTGTGAAACGTATTTTGCTGCTAGGTTTCGAGTTCCAGGTTTCTCGTTTCAGGTTGGGAATGATCCTCTTATGCAACGTGAAACATGAAATTAGCCACCTGAAACTCCGGATCCCGAGATACGAACGACGAGCGACGCATTCATGGCAGTTCCTCCAATACTCCCCGGCGGATCAAGGTGATCGCCTGCGAAGCGGATCCGGCGAGGCCGGGATGAGTCGATTTTAAGGCCTGCACTTGTGACAGAAACTCCAAGGTCCTGGCCAGCAGTCGATAGATGTCGCCTTCCGCCATCGTGGTCAGTCGACAGAGCCCAATCCATGTGAGGGTGGGGTCGGCGACCCAGCGCTCAACCAAGGCGGCCACATCGGCGCGTAGGAGGGGAGGATCTTCATAGGGAGATAAACTCTCCGCCAACTTGCGAACCTGCCCGAGCAGGGAACTCAGCCCGGCACTGATGCGCGGAAATGCGCCGGGACGATCGTCGTCGTGGGCCAGACTGGCCAAGATGCCGGCGAGGAGAGACGGGTCTGCCCCCGTAAAAGCTTCCGCGCGGATCAGCTCGGTAATCAGCAACGAATGGTCGATCCGGATCAGCCGTGCCCATTCTCCTTCGCTCGTCAATTGGGTCGTCAGCGTGAGATACCCGAACTTTTGCAAGACGTCCACACGCTCTTGGAAGCGATGCCACAAACTGGCCCGCAGCGCTTGTATGGATTTCGTGTGGCGCTGTTGTTCCTGGCGTAGTCGCGACGCGGTCACGAAGTCTTTCTGGCAGGCCGGCCGCGAAGGGCATGTTGGGCAAGGGAAATCTCCCAACGATTGGACGATGGCGTCGGGCAGCGGCTCGCGACTGGTGGAGATCAGTATCGGAAGCACGGGCAAGCGTTGCGGAAGTTCTTCCAACTGATGACTGAGTCGATCGAACGTGTCGGTGGAACACCAAGGATAGGTCGGCGTCTCCGCGAAGTCGTACGTGCGGTCGTAGATCTCTTTCACGCTGGTGACCGGGCATTCGGTGACGGCCCCGTCCGGTCGTAAGATGGTGAGCATGGAAGTCTTTTGGCCTTTACTCCGGTATTGCCGCAGCACAATCCCACGGCCTCTGCTGAGCCCGACGACGCGCCCAGGGCTCAGGAACGGCAACCGAGCAGAAATCTCCGGCGATTCCGATCGATGCGTCTGATGTCGCGTGTGGCGGTGTCTCCGCGCATGGTCGAAGGTTTGCCATTGGGTGATCCAGTCCGTACAGACGCGAGGGCCGAACGGTTCCATTTGTGAATGGAGTGCGTCCAGTTTGTGTTCGAGCAGCTCAGCGCGCTGGTTGAGTTGGAACTGAGCGAAACTCTTGGCGAGGATGCCTTGAATCTGTTCGTGAGGATGGGCTTTCAAGAGGTTCAAGACCATCGGATAGCTGATGGTAAATTGGCTGTCGATGGCTTCCGGCTGTCCGGTCAACCCTTTGGTCAGGACCGTCAGATCGATATACGGAGACGGGGTCACGACCGCAAACCCGACGTGATCTTTCCCTCGGCGGCCAGCTCGTCCGGCGACCTGCTGGACTTCGCCGATGGTCAGGTCGGTGAAGTCGCGGGATTTGCGGATGCTGGATTGAGTGATCACGACCGTGCGGGCCGGAAAATCGACACCTGCCGCCAGGGTCGTCGTGGCGAAGACCGCATCGAGATGGCCCTGTCGCATCAGCTCCTCGATCGCTATTTTCCAAGAAGGCAGATGTCCGGCATGATGGGCGGCGACGCCGATCCGCTGCACGATGGGAATGAGGGGATGCTCGGTAATGCTCGGATACTGCGCGATGACCTGCTCGAGAGCCGCACCGATCGCGTCTTGCCGCGCCGGAGGCAGCACGAGATCGGCGTGATTGAACGCCTCCATCGCCTCGTCACAGGCTCGGCGTGAGGTGAGAAATACGATGGCTGGCGTGAGATGTCGTTGGCGGAGCGCCGCGATGAGATCAACCGGATGGATCGACGGCGGCATGCAGCTTCATTCCTTTTGAGATGACCACGAGGCCTGATTCAGTGACGGTAAATCGTTGCGCATCGGCCTCTCGATCGTACCCGATTTCCGTGTGCGGCGGGATCGTCACGTCCTTGTCGATGATGGCGCGTCTGATGCGGCTCTGCGCGCCGATCGTCACGTTCTCCATGAGAATGGATTCACGGACATCCGCGTGATCTTGTACGCGGACATTCGGGGACACGATCGAATTTTGGACCCGTCCACCCGACACGATGCAGCCGCCGCAGACGATCGAGTCAAGCGCGACCCCCATCCGGCCTCCCTGGAAATCCTGCGCGAAGACGAACTTGGCCGGTGGAAACTGCCCCTGATAGGTTCGGATCGGCCAGCCTGAGTCGTACAGATTGAATTGAGGATCGACGGCGACCAAATCCATGTTCGCTTCCCAGTATGCGTCGAGCGTTCCGATGTCGCGCCAGTACTTGACGGCTTTGTTGTTGGCATCTTGAAATTTGAAGGCATACACACGTCCTTGTTCGATCATTCTGGGAATGATGTTTTTCCCGAAGTCGTGCGCGCTGCCCTCTCGAGCGTCCGCAATCAGGTGTTCGCGGATGGCCTTGGTGCGGAACAGATAGATGCCCATCGACGCGAAGGCATGGGCGGGATCGTTGGGGAGCGGAATGGGATGCGCCGGTTTTTCATCGAAGCGCGTAATCCGGTAGTCCTTGTCGACGGCGATGACGCCGAAGCGAGTCGCCTCCTGGACGGGAATGTCGATGGCCCCGACGACCGCATCCGCGCTCTTGGCGATGAGCCAGTGGTACATCTCCGCATAGTTCATTTTGTAGACGTGATCGCCGGCGAGGATCAGCAGGAACTCCGGGTGTTCCCCGTCGATCAAGAACATATTCTGGTACACGGCATCGGCGGTGCCACGGTACCAATCTTCGCTGATACGCTGTTGAGGAGGGATCGAGGCGATATATTCGCCAAGTTCCGCGTTGAGAATATTCCAGCCGGTCCTGATATGGCGATCGAGCGAGTGTGATTTGTATTGAATGAGAACCGCGATCTTGCGGAGCCCGGAATTCAGGCAATTGCTCAACGTGAAATCGATGATGCGATACTTGCCGCCGAAAGGAACCGCCGGCTTCGCGCGTTGGTCCGTCAACGGAAAGAGTCGCTCCCCTTTGCCGCCGGCCAAGATCATCGTGAAAATGTTCTTCATCGGCTGAATTCTACCAGGACCACCATGAAATAGAAAGGAAGTGGAATCGTTGACTTCCCGTTCCATGCGGATAATACTAGCGATCGGAACACCGAAGTGAGCAGCTCGGGATCGGTTGATGATGAACAAAGGAGTGAGCATGAAGCGAGATGTCGTTGTCGCGGCTCTCCCACGAGTCGATTCCAGGCGTGTGACGAAGCTGACGGAGAGACCCGCGGATCCGGCACGCAATATGGCCTGGCGTCTGGAAAAGCTGGAGGAGCAGATCCAGAAGCTGTCCGAACTCGTTCGGGATCATGCCGAGGATATGGATCGGTTGGTTCGGATTGTCGCAGAGAACCAGGATGTCGTCCGCCGACAGTTGCTTCGGAAGCACCATGAGAAGGTTCGGGTAAGAAAGCACCTCCGGGAAGCCAATTCAGGGTTGGACTAAGGCCGACGACCGGTGGGTCGTGTGCGCCCATCGCCACAGTCGATGTGCCGGATGCGCACTCGTGTCAATATATAACCTCCCGAACGTGTCATCGATCATGAACCGGAAGAACAGGAGCATACGCGCCGTGATCACCTCTCTAGGCATTGCCGCGGGTATTTTTGCCGGCCTCGCGCAAGTACAGACGCTGTATGCGGTGTCCGATCAGCCCGCGCGGGCATGGTCGGTCCAAATTCCCTATGAAGCGCCACCGAAGAATCAAGATGTGCCGGACGTCTCGGTTCCCCCCAATAAGGACCCGCTCACCCCTGAAGAGGTCAAGCGCGCGGAAGCCTTGTTGCCGTTGCTGGAAGGCAAGCAGGAATTCTGGGCGATGGGAGAATTCGTGCATTTGGGAGAGCCGGCCGTTCCCGCCCTTGTTCAGGCCTTGACCATGCCGAGCCCGCGGATTCGGTACAACGCGATCGAAACCTTGTTGATGATGAAGGGAGTCGCCGGCGTGCCCGCCCTGCTCTCCACCGCAAAGGAGTCCGGCGAAATCCCTCGGGTGCGGGAACATGCCCTGCGCGTTGCCGTTCGCCTGGATTCGACGAAAGCGCCCGAGGCGATCGATGTCATGGCAAAGGACTCCAATCCATCCGTCAGAAAAGCGGCGGCGTTCGAAGCGCGGTATGTCCGGCAGAAGGCCGTGATCTCCGCCTTGATCCCGATGGTGAGCGACGACGAGCGTTTTGTAGCGCTGTCGGCATTGCAATCACTGTGGATTCTGACTCGTCATGAGACCGAGTTTCATGATTGGGACACCTCGACCAAGCAGGATCGTGCCGCATGGTCGAGTGAATGGACCGAGTGGTGGGACGCCAACAAGGAGACCTTTGAGATTCCCGAACCGCGGCGGCCGAAGCGGAGCTCTTAACCCGCACGATTCATGAACACTTCCGCCGAGGAGGTTGCGAGCCGAGAGATTCCTATGCTACGAATATAGCGATATGAAGCTCAAGAGCGGAACGATGCTCAAGATCGCCAAGCTAGGCAATCCTATTCTTCGCAAAGTTGCTGCGCCAATCGATCCGCGCGAGATTAAATCGTCCGAGATGCAGCGGTTGATCGACGATATGTTTGAAACGATGTACGACGAACCGGGCATCGGGTTGGCTGCCCCTCAAGTCTCACGCTCGATTCAACTGGTGGTGATGGGCTGCAAAGGTGAGGGTGGGTTCCCGGAAACGGTCCTCATCAACCCTTCGATCGTGTATTACGGGCCTGAACAAGTGGACAACTGGGAAGGCTGTCTGAGTGTTGATGGACTACGGGGCAAAGTGACCCGACCCTCATTAGTGCGGGTTAAGGGACTGGACCGGAAAGGGAAAGCTCTGGATTTCGAGGCGACGGACCTCTATGCGGTCTGTATTCAGCACGAACTCGATCACTTGATCGGCAAAGTTTTTCTGGATCGCATGACCGATATGTCCACCCTCACGCAACTGGACGAATTTTCGCAGTATTGGCAGAAAGAGCCCACGAACGTAATTTGATGCCTGCCTTGTTGAGCCGCTCGTGAAGTCCCTTCTTCGCGTCCTCCTGTACCTTCGGCCTCACCGCGCTCTCGCGATCGCCACACTCCTCTGCGCCGCGTGCGCGACGGCGATGGAGTTGGTGCCTCCCTGGGTCATCAAAATCATCATCGACGACGTGATCCAGGCGAAGCAGGCCTCATTGCTGCCATGGGTCATCGGTCTGCTGGTGGGCGCCCATGTGCTCAAGAATGTGTTTGCCTCGCTCAGGATCCGGCTGAATAATCAGCTGGAGCAGACGGTAGTCCACGATCTTCGCCGGCATATCTTCTCCGCCCTCCAACGTCTATCCATCACCTATTTTGAGAATCGTTCGACAGGAGAGATCATGTCCCGGGTGACCAACGACACGGAGCACGTCGAGCGGATCTTCATTGACGGGCTTGAAGGGATGCTCACGGCGTCGCTGACGCTCATCGGGATCACGGGACTCTTGTTCATGCTCAATTGGAAGCTGGCGGCGCTCTCGCTTTTGCCGATTCCATTGCTGGCCTTGTCCGCGAGTTGGTTTACGTCGAAGGTCCACGGGTATTATCGGGAGACCCGTCAGAGCGCCGCCGAACTGAACGGCTATCTGCAAGATGCCTTGTCCGGTATCAGGGAGACTATGGGGTTCAGCCGCCAGGGGCATGAACAAGCCCGCTTCGATCGGCTGAGCCAGACCTATAGTGAGAAGAACCTCAAGGCGATGGTCTTGTGGTCGGTCTATTCGCCGGGAATGATTTTGGTTGCCGCCTTCGGGACCGTCTTAGTCCTCTGGCACGGGGCGGGGGAGGTCATGGAGGGGCGTCTCACCCTGGGCGAGTTGGTCTTGTTCCTTTCCTACCTGGCGATGTTTTACGTGCCCATCAATCAGATTCATTCGGTCAATCATATGTTGCAGCATGCGTTGGCGGCGAGCGAGCGGGTCTTTGAGGTGCTGGATACGATTCCAGACGTCGCCGATCGTCCCGGAGTGGTTGCTCCTGCCCATCGTGCCCACGGAGCCGTTCGATTCGACCAGGTCCGGTTCCACTATCGATCTGACGTGCCCGTCCTGAGAGGGGTTTCAGCGGCCGTGCCGCCAGGAGAGCGCGTGGCGCTGGTCGGGATGAGCGGGGCAGGGAAGAGCACCCTCCTCAAGCTGTTGATGCGGTTTTACGACGTCACCGACGGAGCGATCGTGATCGATGGGAAGGATATCCGTGATCTGCCGATTGCCTACTTACGGCAGCAGATCGGGTTCGTGCAACAGGAGCCGTTCTTGTTCAACGGGACGGTTCGAGACAACCTTCTCTACGGCGATTTGCATGCGGACCAGGCTCGGTTGGAAGCCGCGGCCCGCGCCGCGCGCGCCCATGAGTTTATCGCGGCGTTACCCGAAGGGTATGACACCTGGATCGGCGAACGGGGCGTCAAACTGTCGGTCGGTCAAAAACAGCGGGTTTCGATTGCGCGGGTGTTGTTGAAAGATCCCCCCATCGTCATTTTCGACGAGGCCACGTCGAATATTGATACGGAAACCGAGGTCAAAATCCGGGAGGCCTTGAACGAACTGACGACAGGGCGAACCACGTTCATCATTGCCCACCGATTATCCACGCTTCACGATGTGGACCGGATCGTCGTGCTCGATGACGGTCGACTCGTGGAGGACGGCCGGCATGATGAGCTGCTGAGCCGAGGGGGAGTGTACGCAGGTCTCTATGAAGCTCAATTTCAGGTGTAGTAGGATGAGGGCCTATTGCGAGACAAGGCTGTCGCATTCGTCATCGCTTTGGGTTGCGGCTACAGAGTTGAGGCCGGTATACTTCCCCACGATCAAATATTAGAGAGGTAATGTATCGGTGGTGCTGATCTACGAGAGTGACCCCATGGACGATGAAAATTCAAGGGGCAGCTTTTACCATGTCTGCAGGGGGCGCATCGACCGCACACCGTTGAACCTTCCGGAACCTGATCGTCCGTATGAGTGCCAGCAATGCGGAATCGATCTTGAAGCCGAAGACTTTTTCGTTGCCCTTCAGAAAGGATCGGTATAGGCCACATGGCTACGAGTGCAGGACGAAAAACTGTAGGGGTGTCGCGCGGCCTGATGATGCTCTGCGAAGTCTGCTATGCCCAGGTCATTGCCGACAAGCTAACCGACGAGAAGAATTTTGTGGCAGACTCGGAGACGCTCTTCGATACCATCTGTTGCGGTTGCACCGACATCAATCGTCCCCTCATCGACGACATGGCGGGGAGCGGGGAATAGTGGTGAAGCGCCGTTTGTGAAGCCCGCTTCGACTCAGCCCGCATCGTGCGAGGCGAGCGTGAAGCGATAAAATAGCGAGCGGGCGCTCAGCGCATGTTGTGATCGGGTATTGTCCTGAAATTTGGCTATTTCAAAGATGCTGACAGGCTCTATGTCGAATTACTGAGTAGCTGCAGCGCGGCGTAGTCGCGGTTTGTCCGGTCGTTATTTGCACTCCTTCCCGTTGAAGTACATACAGGCTGATTCTCCTGATTTCACTTTCCAGGTTTTGATCAACGGACGTTTGTCCTCGCCACGCATCTCGACGACGAAATCCACAAGGCCGGAAAGGGGAAGTTTCTCGATATGGGGCTTGGCAGCCTCCGGCACTTCAATATAGAACACGCTGGCACTCGTCGAGATGAGGATCTGATTTTGTTCCTTATCGATGTAAATCACCGGGCTGTAAAAGCTGCGGTCTTCGGCACACGCTGAAATCGGAATGACCGTACGCAAT
Organism: Candidatus Nitrospira nitrificans; assembly: GCF_001458775.1. Classification (NCBI taxonomy): domain Bacteria; kingdom Pseudomonadati; phylum Nitrospirota; class Nitrospiria; order Nitrospirales; family Nitrospiraceae; genus Nitrospira; species Candidatus Nitrospira nitrificans. The sequence goes on along the minus strand of NZ_CZPZ01000001.1, from coordinate 241,257 downwards.
AGAAGGAGAAGAAGAAGGGGAAGACCATATGGGAATAGTCGTCGTCGCATGTTCGGACGCAACGCTCCTCGTAGGGGTCGCAAGGGAACATTAGTATATTTCGGCGATGATGTGAACTGCAAAAATCAGTTTAGCGAATGAGAACGTCTGCGGGCGTGACCCGGCCGGATTTGATCCAATAGGTCTTCACGTCCGGTTCCGAATGCATGAGCGAGACCAGGAGATAGGCGGGAAGGGGCAGGTTGATCTTGGGCCAGATCTCTTCGTAGTCGGTGGCGATTTTGATGTCGGTGACGGAGGGACGGGCCGGGTCGTGTGGATGCGAGTGGTAGACGACTTGAAGATCGAGTCCATTGTTGCGCATGTCTTTCTTGGCGGTGGAGAAGTCCTGCATGTCCATCACGAAGGCGATTTCAGCCCGTTCCGCGGGCGAGAGCCGCTCGAGATGCGCGGCTTTTGCCGAGTCGAAGGACGACAGGTTGTGCGCCCCCTCCATCGCGACGATGTTCTTGATACGATAGATGCGGCTGACCACACCATCGGTTCCCGCTAGAAGCCCGCAACACTCGTATGGCGCGAGCTCCTTCGCATGGGCGATAATGTCGTCGAGGATGGGTTGTGGAATGACTAAGTCAGCCACGATGGTCCACTAGATGGTGCAGCTGACGGCATAATCCAGGCTCAAATCCTTGATCTTGGGATGTGGCCCGCAGAGCGGGCAGGCAGGATCTTTGGGCCGGCCGACCTTTCGGAACTTCATCTCGAGCGCATCGTAGATCAACAATTTATCGGCGATCGTTTCGCCGATGCCCAGGATTTCCTTGATCGCTTCCGAGGCCTGGAGAACCCCCATCGTGCCGGCCAAAACGCCAAGCACGCCGGCTTCTTGGCAATTGGGGACCAGCCCGGCCGGCGGAGGTTCGGGATAGAGGCATCGATAGCAGGGATAGCCTTGGTGCGGCTTGATCGACGTCAGCTGCCCCTCGAATCGAAACATGCTGGCGGAGATCAATGTTTTCTTGGCAAAGAAACAGGCGTCGTTCACCAGAAACCGCGTCGTGAAATTGTCCGATCCGTCCAGCACGATGTCATACTGGGAGACGAGCGGGAGAATGTTCTCGGCATCGACGAGCTGATGGTACGCGTTGATCGTAATTTCAGGGTTAATGGCCGACAAGGTTTTCCGTCCGGACTCGACCTTGGGCTGCCCGAGCGTGGCGGTCGAGTGCATGATCTGTCGTTGCAAATTTGAGAGGTCTACGACATCGCCGTCGACAAGCCCGATTGTTCCGATGCCGGCGGCGGCAAGATAGAGCCCGGCAGGAGAGCCGAGACCCCCCGCGCCGATGAGGAGGACCTTGGCCCGCTTGAGCTTGAGTTGCCCCTTGCCTCCCACGTCCTGGAGGATAATGTGCCGACTGTACCGTTCGATTTCTTGTTCGGTGAGTTCCATTGTGTCGCTTGCGAGTTTCTAGTGACAAGTTTCAGGTTTCAAGTTCGAACATGAAACAAGAAACCTTGAACCCGAAACTGCCTAGGTGCGCTTCACGTTCTGTCATTCCACCACATTCAATTCAATCGGATCGACGACGCAGCCTTTGGCTCGCAGTCCGGCGACGGCCCGCTCGATCTCGGCAGTGTCGCCGGAGAGTTCCACATCGGCCCATCCGGTCGTCTCGCGGACATCGGCTCGTCTGACATCGGTCACGACGTTATACTCGCGCCCGATCTGATAGATGATCGGCTCTCGGATTTTGTCTTCGGGAAAGCGAATATGGAATCGCAAGTGTGCCATGGCTACCCTCCCGCGATCGCCGGGACGATGGAGACTTCATCGCCATCCTTGAGGGAGGTCTCCTTCCCTTTCAGAAAGCGAATGTCTTCTTCGTTGACATACATGTTCACGAAGCGACGGAGCTCTCCCGTTTCATCGCACAGGCGGTCTTTGATGCCGGGATAGGCGCTGTTCAACGCGTCGATCATCGCCACCACGCTGTCGGCTTTGGTCTCGACCTCGCCCTGACCTTTGGTCAGGGGGCGAAGTGGAGTCGGAATGCGAACTGTAATCATGCGCCACCACCGTTCTTTCCCATCTTAAACGTCTTTTCGAAGTCCACCAGGCTGGGCTGAATGCGGACTGGGCGACCGACGGAATCGATCACCGCTTCCTGGGTCTTTAGGCCGTTGCCGGTCACATAGGCCACTGTAACCTCATCTTGTTTAATCACCCCTTGCTTGACGAGTTTCTTGAGCACGCCGATCGTGACGCCGCCGGCTGTTTCCGCGAAGATGCCCTCGGTTTGGGCCAGCAGCTGGATGCCTTCCACCACTTCTTCATCCGTCACCATATCCATGGCGCCATGACTCTCGGCGGTCGCCTTGAGCGCATAGTACCCATCGGCAGGGTTGCCGATGGCCAGCGACTTGGCAATCGTCTGTGGTTTCACCGGCTTGAAGAAGTCGCGTCCCGCCTTGAATGCGGTCGAAATCGGTGAGCAGCCTTCCGCTTGGGCGCCGTTGATCTTCGTACGAACGTGGTCGATCAGGCCCAAGGCCTTCATCTCATGCAGGCCCTTCCAAATCTTCGTCAAGAGCGAGCCCGACGCCATGGGAATGACGACTTGATCCGGAGTTTTCCATCCCAGTTGCTCCACGGTCTCGAAGGCAAGGGTCTTGGAGCCTTCCGCATAGTAGGGACGGATGTTGATGTTCACGAACGCCCAGCCATGTTCACCGGCAATCTCGCTGCAGAGACGGTTGACGTCGTCGTAATTACCTTCAATCTCGACCACGTGCGGTTTATAGATCAGATTGCCGAGCACCTTTGCGGCCTCAAGGTCGCCGGGGATGAAGACGTAGCAGTGGAGATTGGCGGATGCCGCGTGCGCGGCGACGGAATTCGCCAGGTTGCCGGTCGACGCGCAGGCCACCGTTTCGAAGCCGAGCTCGCGCGCGCGCGTGAGCGCCACGGCGACGACGCGATCTTTGAAGGAGAGGGTGGGGTGATTCACCGTGTCGTTCTTGATGTAGAGCTCGTCGAGGCCAAGATAGGCGCCAAGGTTCTTCGCCCGTACGAGCGGGGTGAACCCGGCATGCGGCCCCACGAAGTTCGTGCCTTCGACCGGCAGCAGGTCAAGATAGCGCCACATGCTGTGCGGTCCATCCTCGATTTTCTTACGAGAAATAGTCTTCTTGATCTCGTCGTAGTTGTACTTCACCTCAAGGGGACCGAAGCACATTTCGCAGACGTGGATCGCCTTCGTCGGATATTCCTTGCCGCACTCGCGGCATACCAGCGCTTTCATTTTGTTCATGGTCACATCACCTTCTCAAACTCTATGCAGATGGACGCATGGCGCATCCGGCATAGGGGTCCCCATCGTCGAACAGTTCGGTAATCGTCGGATGTTCTCCGCAGAGCGCGCAATTCGGGTTGCGGCGGACTTTGATTTCTCGAAATTGGGTTTTGCGCGCATCGAAGTCGAGCAGGCGGTCTGTCAGCGGCCGTCCGATACCGAGGACAAGCTTCAATGCTTCCGTCGCCTGAATCGTCCCGATAATCCCTGCCAAGACGCCGATCACTCCGGCTTCCTGGCAGGAGGCAACCAGGCCAGGAGGAGGCGGCGCCTTGAACACGCAACGATAGCACGCCGATTTCTTCGGGATGATGGTCGTGACACGGCCGTCGAATCGCAGAATGCCGCCATGGACCAGCGGCTTGTCGGTGAAAAAACAGGCGTCGTTGATCAGAAACTTGGCTGGGAAATTATCGACTCCGTCGATCACGACATCATAATCGCCGAAAATCTTGAGCGCATTGCCGGCCGTGAGCCGTTCCTCATACAGAGAGACTGAGACATCGGGGTTCAATGCCTGGATCTTTTCCTTGCCGGAGAGGACCTTGGGACGACCCACGTCGGAAGTATGGTGAAGAACTTGGCGCTGCAGATTGGTCAGGTCCACCACATCGCTGTCGATCAACCCGATGGTGCCGACTCCCGCCGCGGCCAAATACAACGCGGCTGGTGAGCCGAGGCCACCGGCGCCGACGAGCAGAATCCGGGACTTGGCGATCTTCTTTTGTCCCTTGCCGCCGACCTCCGGCAATAGGATATGCCGGCTGTAGCGGTTGATTTGTTCTTCAGTAAAATCCATGGATCGAGACGTGAAACGTTAATCGTTATTCGTTAATCGATCGTTCCTGCCTTTAACGGTTCACGGTTAACGATTAACGGCCTTTCAGATATTAAAGTATTTCTCAATGCTGATATAGCGCTCGCCGGTGTCGCAGAGTATGGTCACGACATTCTTACCGGGGCCCAGTTCATCGGCGATCTTTTGAGCGGCGAACACATTGGCGCCGGCTGAAATGCCCACCAACAGGCCCTCTTTCTTCGAGAGTTGTTTCGCAGTCTGATAGGCCTCGTCATCCGTCACCGTGATCACGCGGTCGAGGATCTTTCGGTTGAGCACCTTAGGAATGAAGCCGGCTCCGATCCCTTGAATCTTATGGGGGCCGGGGTCTCCTCCGGACAGCACGGGCGAGCCTGCCGGTTCGACGGCGATGATTTGTACCTGCGGATTCCGTTCCTTGAAGACTTCACCGCAGCCTGTGATGGTCCCACCGGTTCCGACGGCGGCGACAAAGGCATCGATCTTTCCTTCGAGCGCGTCCCAGAGTTCCGGAGCCGTCGTCATTTTATGCATCGCGGGGTTGGCCGGGTTCGAGAATTGATCAGGCATAAAGTACGACGGATTTTGCGCCAAGATACTTTCCGCCTCCTTAATGGACCCTTTCATGCCTTCCCAAGCCGGGGTGAGCACGAGCTGGGCGCCATACGACGATAGCAAGCTGGCCCGTTCCATGCTCATGCTTTCCGGCATCACGAGGATCAGCTTGTACCCGCGCACGGCTGCGACCAAGGCCAGTCCGATACCCGTGTTTCCGCTGGTCGGCTCAACGATGGTTCCGCCGGGCTTAAGCGTTCCTCGGCGTTCCGCCTCATTGATCATGTTGAGGCAGATCCGATCCTTGACACTGCCGCCCGGGTTGAAAAACTCGACCTTTCCGTAAATCGTCGCAGAACCGGACTTTGAAAGACGGTTTAACCGGACAAGCGGGGTCTTGCCGATCAGCTCGGTAATGTCTTGATGCAACGTGGTGCTCAACGACCCCCTCCCATGTAAAAGAGGAACTCCACATGATCTCCTTCGTTGAGGTGGGTCGTGGCCAAATGGTCACGGTCCAGCACCTTATCGTTGACCTCGACGGCGACCATCTGTGGTTCGATGTTCTTGGTTTTCAGCAAATCGAGGATGGTCCCGTTCCGGACCTCTTCGGGCTTTCCATTGATCTTGACCTGCACGGATTCTCCCAAGTTGGCTTAGAGATTAAAGAATTTTGAAACTAGCAAAGGCATGCGCTGCTTGTCAAGGCTACGTCATCCACAGTGAGAGACACGAAGGCTCGATTGGATTCATACTCGTCGGTATCCGCTGAGAAGGGGAGAGAATATCTGAAGGGGTTGCTTGACTTTGATCCGGCTCGCCGCCACTATGCCGCCTGCAAGATGTGGAAAAAGAACTTCCTCTTTCGCGCCGCTGAATCGGCGCCGTTGACCGAGTCCGAGAACGAGCTGTTCCACGATACGGAACCGGCGCTGGACAGCGCAGGCCTCGTTCTGGACAAGTTTCTTTCGGTGTGGGTGCAGGGCGAAGGGACGGAAGAGAAGCCGTCGAGCTTTACGAATCTGTATGTTCGAACCGCGATGCTGGATGTGAAAAAGCACGTCAGTCTCCTTCAGCCCCTTCAAGGGCGCACTCATCAGATCAAGCAACTGCTCACACGGGAGCAAAAGCAGTTTCTCCGGCAATGGCTTCAGGTACATGCTCCTCAGGCCTGGGAGTCCTCAGAAGATCAATTCCGCGACCTCTTCGAACTTGAATGATCCGGCCGTCACCGCTCCATTTATCCGTGCAGTGCCGCCGAGTGTGTCTCGCCTGGCTGCTTGCAGCGGTTCTGCTTGGGCCCAGCGCGGAGATCTCGGCGACATCGGTCGAAGTCTGGTATGGCCCGGAGGATAGGCCGCTCGAACACCTCGTACGGATGTATGATCGTGCCACACGCTATATTTTTGTGGCCGTATATGGCTTAACGTCGCCGCTTACGGTGAAGGCGCTGGTCGAGGCGAAACGACGTGGCGTGGATGTTCGTGTCCTGACGGATCGCGAGCGACTGGTGGATATGAAGCAGCAAACTGCCCTTTCAACGTTGCGCGAAGCCGGGATTCCGATCAAGATCAATCGGCACGACGGGCTGATGCATTTGAAACAGGCGGTGATCGATGACGAGATCAATACCAACGGGTCCATGAATCAGACGACCAGTGGAAACCGCTACAATGATGAACGGTTGGATATCATGAGAGACCATGCCATGACGGTCAAGGCGCGTGAAAAGTTTCTTTCGCTCTGGAAAGATCGCGAGCGATTCCAGGAGTGGAAATAGGAGGAATGTTGGGGGTAAGGTGCAAACGCATCTCCATGGCCGGGGAAGGCTGAGGAACAATGGTCGAAGAAACCGACATTGCCGTAGTGGGAGCCGGCGGAGGCGGAGCCGTGCTGGCCCTCGCATTGGCTCAAAAGGGGATCAACACGATCGTGTTCGAACAGGCGCCGGGACCACCCCAGGGTTTACGCGGAGAGATCCTGCAGCCGAACGGACAACAAATACTTGATCGGTTGGGGCTTTTGAGCCGGTTGCCGGTCGAGTCAACCCGGACGGTGCATAAGTTTCACTTTTGCCGTGTCGGCGGCGAGCGGCTGTGCACGGTCGACTACAGCGAACTGCCCCCACCGTACAATCAAGCCGTGGTCACACTGCCGAATGTGGCGCACCATGCCATTCTGGACGCGATCGAGCGCGAACCATCCGTCTCATTGCGGTATCGATCGGCGTTCACGGGCCTGCTTCGAGAGAATGGGCGGGTCGTTGGGTTGACGGCAAAGCAAGGGGAAGACCCTGTGACCGTGAAAGCTAAGGTGGTCGTCGGCGCCGACGGAGCATTCTCAAAAGTTCGAGAGGCCTTGCGGATTCCGGCCGATCTTCATCTCTATCCGCAAGGATATTTGATCGCCCTGTTGGATGCGGCGATTCCTATGGGAGAGGCGAAGTATTTTGTCGGCAAGCGAACGATCCTTGGCATGTTTCCCGCCGCCGGGGACAAGGTGTATGCGTTCTACATGATCAAGGCCGGTTCATATGAGACTGTCAAGGCACGAGGCATCGCGGCGCTGCAAGAGGCCTGGATCTCGATCGACCCGTTCAGTGAGGCCATCTTCCGCACGCTCACCGACTGGAAGCAAACCGCCTTCATGCCGACCGGCCGTGTCCGCACCCCGACGTGGGTGGCGGACGGAGCGGTGTTGCTTGGGGACGCGGCGCATGCCATGAATCCTCACGCGTCGCAGGGCCGCATGCAGGCCATGGTGGATGCGGCGACGCTGGCCGATCTGTTACCTCGATGTCTCGCCACGAATGATTACTCCGCTGAAAAACTGAGGGCCTATGAAACCGCGCGTCGGCCTCAGGTCACCATGTTGCAGAAGCTCGCGGATGAACAGGTCATCTTTTGGAACACGGCGAATCCGATCATCGCCTTTCTCCGAGACCGCGTCTTCAGTACGTTGGATCGCAACGCGCGACTTCGGTATCGCGTCTTGTCGACGACAGCCGGACTTCGCAACGAGCCTCCATTCGGCATGATGGATCGCCTGATGGCGGCCGGATTTCTACCAGATCCCTCGGCTCGTGACATGGCAGCGGGAGGAGTTCAGTAACGGCATGTCTCCGATGGACTGGACGATCAACGGCTTGTCGGAGGAGACGCACAAACTTTTACAGTCCTATGTGAAGGACGTGACAAAAGTCTATGGAAGCGAGTTGGAAGGGGTGTTGTTATATGGCAGCGCGGTGCGAGGAGAATTTTTGCCGGGCAGTTCCAATCTTAATCTGTTGTTGGTGATGTCGTCCTATGACCTCTCGGTACTGAAACAATATGACGGCATTCACAAGCGCTGGAGCAAGGAGCATGTCGTCGTCCCGCTCTTTCTCACGGCCGCTGATCTGCAATCCGCCTCATTCGTCTTCCCTCTCGAATACCAAGACATCCATGAATGCCATCGACTGCTGTGGGGGCAAGATCCCTTCGTCGGCCTGAAAATCGATTCCCGGCACTTGGCCGCTGAAGTGTTGCAGGGCTTACGCGGAAATCTTCTCCGTCTCCGCCAGCGCCTGGTGGAAGGACGAAGCACCGAAGAAGCGATGACCATCCTCTTGTCGCTCTCTCTGACCGCGCTCCTGCCGGTGCTGCGAGGGCTCCAGCGCTTGCTGGAGCGCCCTGTGCCGACGCATGGGGAGCCGCTGCTGCAAGACCTCGAATCTCATCTTCAGATTGATCTCACCGGCCTTCGCGATGCGCTCTTGCTCAAGCGAGGGCAGATTTCTCCCGGGCAGAAAGAGATTCCGCGGCTCATGGATCGATATCTCGAGAGCCTGACTCGGCTCGTCACCACCGCAGAATCACGGATCACGTGATCGTACATCGACCGAACGGGCGCGGGATCGGGATCGGCTGGGCAAGCCTGCTGCTCATGTTGTCGGCGGTTGATGCCCAGGCCTCGCTGTATGACCGGCCCAAAGAACGCGTGCCTCTTCCCAGCCCCATCGGGTATGTCAGCGATCATGCACAAGTGGTGGAGCCCGAGTGGAAGGACCGGATCAGGTCCGTCTGCATCGACCTTGAGAAGAAAAGCAGCGTGGAAATGGTGATTGTGACGGTGCCCAGTATCAAGCCCTATCCGTCGGCCAAGCACTATGCGGACGCGCTGTATGAAAAATGGCAAATCGGCTCGACGCAGCAGGAACATGGACTGATGGTGTTGGTGGCCGTACAAGAAAGGCAGGCGGCGATGGCGTTGGGGCGCCAAATGTTTCCGGTCATCACCCCGGCGGTGAGGAACGAAGTCAGTCGTCTGTATCTGCAACCTGCGATCGAACGAGGACATTTCGGGGAAGGGCTGTACCGCACCGCGGTTGCGCTGGCGACTCCGGCGCAAGAGGTGAGGTTCACGCCTCCCTCCAGGCCTCGGATTAAGGGGCTCGGAGTCTGGATTACGCTCGGCACCACCGCGGCGATCGTCTCGTTTTTCTGGTGGCTGAGCCGTCCGGATCTGCGGCACCCCTATCGGCGCATCCAAAAAAGGGAATATTGGGGCACCGGCCAAGGCGGATTCGGCGGCAACTGGGGCGGCTTCGGCGGAGGGACAAGCGGGGAGGGGTGGCGCTGAGGGCTCTGTTCCTCTTAATCCTATGAAATTATCGGCTGAGACCGTCATTTCCGAGGACAAGCTGGTGCGCTATCTTCTCGTGCCACAGCTTCGTGGAGATAAGTCATCGTTTCTCCGAAGATCCGGCTATGAGTTGAGTAACGCCGCGCATCTCTTACGTGACATGCGCGATCAGATTCTACCGTTAGACGCGATACCGCTTGAGAGAAACCAGTTCGGGCAGTACTACGAAATCAGGGGCGCATTGAAAGGGCCCAACGGGACAATCCTGTCGGTTCGAACGATCTGGATGACAGAACACTTGTCGGGAACGACGAAGTTTATTACACTGATTCCAGATAATGGGAGGTAAAGTGAGATTTGAGCTCTATACCGATGTGACATTGGCTTGTGATCTACCGGAGCATCGGCTCCGTCGAGGAGATATTGTCAAGCTCGTCGAGCACCATGTGGCACCTGATGGGACCGAAGGCTACTCCATTGAAGTTTTCACGGCTCTCGGAAGTACACTTACCGTGACGACCGTTCCCGCGAATGCACTCGAAGCGCTTCGGCAGGATGAAGTGCTCTGCGCCAGGATGCTGTAGGGAACTCGCTTACCATCTATCCTATCCACAGCCTCCTTGACGAACGCCCCTGTACAGGAGACCATCCATGAACAGCACCTTTGTCTCGAGTCGTGTTCCATTGTCCCTGCCTGCCCTTGCCATCCTCACCATGTTCCTCTCTGGCTGTTCAACCACGGCCAAGAGTGGACCGGCCCATTCTCAAGAGCCCGCTGATGCCGCCATCGAGCGCTATATCCGTGCCCATCCGGAAGTGATCGAACAATCGTTGCAGGGATTGCTCGCCAAGCGCGAAGCAGAATTGCGGGACCATCATAAAGCTGCCCTTGCGACGAAGCAGCAGGAACTGCTGCACGATCCGGCGTCACCGATCAGCGGAAATTTGAAAGGTGACATCACCCTGGTGGAGTTCTATGACTACCGCTGCGGCTTCTGCAAAAAAGCAGCTTCGGCCGTCACGGAACTCCAGAAAGAAGATCGGCGAGTGCGGGTGGTCTACAAGGACTTGCCTATTCTGGGCGAACCCTCTGAACTGGCGGCCAAGGCGGCGCTCGCGTCTCAGGCGCAAGGCAAGCATCAGGTCTTCCATGAGGCGCTTCTCGCGTCCCATGCCGAGATGACCAAAGAATCAATCATGAAGATCGCCGTGAAAGTGGGTCTCGACACGAAGCGCTTGGAAGCCGATATGGCCAATCCGATGTGGCAGACCGCCATCGACAAGAATCGAGCCCTCGCCCGCGACCTCGGCATCTCGGGAACACCCGGCTTCATCGTGGGCAATGAACTGGTGCCTGGGTGGTTGGATTTGAAGGGGCTCAAGGAGTTAATAGCGCGAGCGGGGCATGGGAAATGATGAGTTTCAGTGGTACTTGACGGAGCTTTCGAACTTGCTGAAAATATGTGAAACTCAAAGATCATCCGCTTGAGCAGGACCGTTTACTCAATGTCAGGTATCTGCGTTAGTATCCGTCTCTATTCTGCACACTATGAAATGGTTTCTCACACTCGCTTCGGTTGCTGCCTTAATCGCAGCGATGACATTTGGTTACCTTGGGCTATGGATCTTCTGATCGCTGGGCTCTTTGCTTCGCTGGCCCTTCTGGTAACGGCTAACCTCGATGCTGTCGCAGAATTCAAGGCATCAACCGGTGGCATCGAAGCACGCACCCGCGAGGTAGTCAACCGGGCAGAAGGAGCGATTGCTGAACTCAGAATCTTGGCTCTTCATGCTGCAGAAGTTTCTCTTTCCCTGGCAATGAGGCAAGGTCGATGGGGTGGATTCTCTGACGAAGATCTCGATCGGCTGAAGTCCTCAGTGATGGAGAATCTGGAGCGTCTTGGCATTCCGAGCGAACAACGTGCCCTTGTTTTTCGCGACTGGCACCGCATCGTTGAGTTCGACTACGTCCATCACATACTCGGAGGAAACCGAATTCCTGACAACGCGTCGGCCGAGCAAATGACCGAATGGAAAAGTATGCGTGATGGTGGATTCGTTAAGTTTCCGTCGCCAGACGAGCTCGACTGTTTCTTCCGCAAAACCGGGTACTGGAATTCTAGTTTAGGAGAGTGCATCGAAGACTATCGTTACTACATACGCGAGCGGCAACACCGCAGGCTGGACGCTTGGAGAGATCGTATGCATTGGGGCCATCTCAAAAAGGACGTCTAACTTTGAAGGAAACGAAAGGGCCAGACCGGAGAATGAAAAGGTTCGAGAATCCTTGTTGCATGTTTCTTCGCCGCATATGAATGCATTCCCTGCTGCTCGGTCAGTTTATATGACGTTTAGGGACCGCTCCTTAGCTGAACCTGTATAAGCCAGTAGCCTACCGCCATTCTTTCACCATCCTGATCTGATTTATCCGTATTGCACCTCAATCCGGCGGTGCGTAAGATTGCACGGCTACGCGCTTGAGGAGGCTCTATGGCGAAGATTACCGAGATCGCTCCGGACTTATTTCAAATTACGACGTTCGTTGAACCGTTCAATATGCAGTTCAGTCAGTTCTTGATGCGCGACGAGGAGCCGCTGCTGTTTCATACCGGTCCGCGCGCCCTGTTTCCAGAAGTCAAAGCCGCTGTGGCGTCGCTCATCGAGCCGCAGACCTTGCGTTGGATCGGGTTCAGCCATTTTGAGTCCGACGAATGCGCAACGGTGCCGGAGTGGCAGCAACTGGCTCCGGAGTCGGAAGTGGTGTGCAGCATGGTGGGCAAGCTGGTGAGCGTCGATGATTGTCTGGCGCTTCGTCCCGCCAGGGGGATGGTCGACGGCGAGGTGCTCGAGACCGGACGATACCGTTTCCGCTTTCTGGCGACGCCGCATGTACCCCATTGCTGGGAAGCGGGACTGCTGTTCGAGGAGACAGGACGGACGCTCCTATGCTCGGATCTCTTTCATCAAGACGGGAATGTCGAGGCGATAACGGAATCGGACGTCATCGACCGTTGTCGGAAAACGCTGGTGGACTATCAGCAAGGTCCGTTGGCGAATTACGTGCCCTATTGTTCGTTGACGGATGCGACGCTGCGCCGGCTGGCGTCGCTACAGCCGAGGCGGCTGGCGCCCATGCACGGATCGGTCTACGTCGGCGACGGGAGCCAAGCGCTCCATGACCTCGCCGCTGTATGGCGGGACGTCCTTGGCCCGCAGTCATGATCTGAACCGACCTCTGTCTTTGGGGCATGCATAAAGTTGGAGCTGTTCCCAAGCGAAGGAGACACAAGAACGGTTGTCTCGCTGCGTGTCCTTTCGCAGGTAACGGATATTCCTTGCATTGGTGACGGTAGGCCATTATCCTACATTTCTCTGTTTAGTATTCCAAATGGTATCGCGTATGAGTCAAGCCCACGTGCTTGTTGTCGATGACGATCCTGCCGTCCGGGATGTGCTGCAGGAAGCCCTGATGCAGGAGGAGTACAGTGTCTCCACTGCCGAGGACGGCGCGGCGGCAATTCAGGCGGTGAAGGACTCGGTGATCCACATCGTGATCACCGACTTTCAGCTGCCGGATATCGATGGACTTGAGATCATCGAGCGCCTGGCGAAGCTCGACGCGAAGATCATTCCCATTATGATGACCGGATTCGGCACGATCGAAACCGCGGTCCGGGCCATGAAGTCCGGCGCGTTCGACTTCATTACCAAGCCGTTTGATCTTGACACCGTGGCCGTGGTGGTTCGAAAAGCGGCGGAGCTCCTTCGGCTTCGTCAAGAAAACCATCTCTTGCGGAAGGCCGTACGCGATCAATATCGACTCGAACACCTGGTGGGAGCCAGCGAGCCGATCCAACAAGTCATGGAGTTCGTTCTGAAAGTCGCCGACAGCGACAGCACGGTCATGATCCAAGGCGAAAGCGGCACCGGCAAGGAGTTGGTGGCGCGGATGCTTCACTTCAATAGTTTTCGAAAGGATCGTCCGTTGGTCCCGGTGAATTGTGGCGCGATCCCGGAGAATCTACTGGAGTCGGAGCTCTTCGGGCACGAAAAGGGCGCGTTCACGGGAGCCACGCACTCGAGGATGGGGCGTTTTGAACTGGCAAACGGAGGAACCATCTTTCTCGATGAAATCGGCGAAATGAGCTTGCCGTTGCAAGTGAAACTTCTGCGGGTATTACAAGAGCGGGAATTCGAACGCGTCGGCGGAAATCGGACGATTCACGTGGATGTGCGTATCATTGCCGCGACCAATCAGGATTTGGACACGTTGGTCGAGGAACGGCGATTTCGTAAGGATCTGTTTTATCGGCTCAATGTGATTCCCATCGTCATCCCTCCGCTGCGAGAGCGCCGGAGCGACATTCCGCTCCTCATCGATCATTTTCTGGCTCGCTTCAATCACAGCAAGCACACGACGGTGTCCGGCCTTGCCCCCGATGCGCTTCAAATGTTGACCGAGTATGACTGGCCCGGCAACATTCGGGAGTTAGAGAACATGATCGAGCGGTTGGTTGTGCTGAAGAAGCAGGGTGTCCTATCCGTCGAAGATTTACCCGAGAAAATTTGTCGGAGATCGCCGGCTCCTGAACTCAAGGAGCAGTTCATTCGGTTCAATGAGGATGGCATCAATCTTTCCAGAGAGGTTGAGCAGTACGAAAAGCATCTCATCATGGAAGCCTTGCGCAAAGCCAACGGCGTCACCTCGCGGGCGGCGCAGTTGCTCCACTTGAACCGGACCACGTTGGTTGAAAAACTTAAGCGTAAAGGGGTGGATCCGCGATCCCATCTGGAAACCCTTCCGCTATGGCCGCGCCCCTCCAGTCAAAAGATTGACGACCTATCGATCTAGCCGATGCCAATCCTGACACGATCTATCCGGATTCCCGATTGGTCTCGATAACTCATCTGATTTCCTGAGAGTTTTCTACCTGTCTCCAGGGCATGAGCTTTGCTGATGCCCTATCGCCGTGTATCGATACCATTTACGATATCGTCGACTATTCTTCTCGATCTCCGCTTGGATCGCGTTCTCTTCGCCGGCAATCGGGGCGGTTCCTTCGCAACCTACGCCGACTCTCTCGATCGCGACGGCCACCGAACAAGCGACCTCGATACGGAACCCGGTACCGATTGAGGGATTCGTACGACGGTTGCCGGATGACGGGCCTCGCCAGGAAGGCCAATCCTCGGGGATCGACGGACTCGCTTGGCAAGAAGGCCGGTCTGCGTACAGGAAGAATGCATGGCCGGAGGCGCAACGCTTCTTTGGGAAGGTCATAAAGGAACATCCTGAAAGTCCACTCGTCCCATCGGCGAAAGCCTTCTTGGTCGAGCTCTTGTTGCGGGATGATGTCACGGGAGAAATCCGATCCGAGGCGATTCAGGAGTACAAGAAACTCCTTCGAGACCATCCACAATCGTCAAACGCTCGGAGGGCGGAGTGGCGGGTAGCGGATCTATATTTCGAACAGGGCGCGTTTCAAGAAGCACAGGCGTTTTACGAGAACGCCATGGCCCATTCGGCCAATCTTCCCTTCGACCGCCATCGGGCTTTGCTGGGGTTAGGCTATACATTCATGGCCATGGGGAAATGGAGCGATGCCGAGCATGCGTTTGCCGACGTGCGAAAGCGAAGCGAGGACGACCAGTTGCTCCAAGGAGCGACGTTGGGGTTGGCCCATACGCTGTTCAGAGCGCAACGATTTTCCGAGGCGGAGCCGATCTACGATGTCGGCTATCGACGGTGGCCGCATCTCTTGAGGGAAGATCCGTTGGCGCTTCAGCGGTACGCCGTGACCCAGGTGAAACTGCGTCATGAGGCTTCCGCTCGAGAACTCATGTTGCTCTTTTACAATCTCTATCCTCGCCATGAGTATGCGGCCACGGCTCTGCTGCACGTGGCCGAGAGTTTACGAGCTGGGGCTCGACAGCCGCTTGCCGAGTTCGTCTATGCGCTGATCCCTTCGCTCTATCCGGACAGCGCGTGGGATGCGACGGCCAAGCTCAGGCTCGCCGCGCTTCGAGCGGAGAACATGCTGCCGGCCGGAAGCAATTCGCTCGGGCTCACGATCAGCGCCATGATCCACAATGTGCCGATTCCGGACCAGACCGATGCCTCCTACCGGGCGCTGCTGGAACAGATTGCGACTCGAGAGGCGAACGGTCCAATGGGTAGCGAGGCCCTGTACTACCTTGGCAAGGAATATGAAAACGCGGGCGACATGCATCGAGCGCTTCGAGCTTACAAGGAGATCACGCTTCGAGCCACCAATAAGAATGATCCATGGGCGATGAAATCCGCGGAGCGCCTGTCCGCTATCTTGACACCCTGGATCGAAGCGGCGATCGCATCGCGAGACGATTTGACGGTCGTCAGCCTCTTTCATAGACAGGGAGCGACGGCCGAACAGCGTTATGCGCGATCCCCTCTGTTGCTGAACATCGCGGAATCCCATCGGCGTCTGGGATTCTCACCGGAAGCCGCGCGGCTGTATCAACAGATTCTTAAATCGCACCACGATTCGGCGTTGCTCGAAGCGGCCTTGATCGGCCTTGGCAAAATCTACCTGGATCAACGGGACCCCGAGGCCGCCAGAAAAGTGCTGGAGCGATACCGGTTTCAGTTCCCCCTCGGTCGCTATGACGGAGAGGGGCTGCATCTTCTGATCGATGCCATGAGGCAACAGCGGGATCTGCAAGGGCTTCTCCATCTGTGCCGCATGTGGTTGTTGCGCCACCCCGTTCATCCAGAACGGCCGGCCATGTATGTGCAGTTGGCCAAGACGCTGGGAGAGCTGGAAAAGCTGGATGAGTCCGCGCTGGCCTATGAAGAGGCGTTCAAAGCCGGCATGGCGCAATCGTCCGACCTGCTCGTCTCCTATGCAGACACCGTCTCTCGATCGAACCGCCACGAACGGGCGATCGCAGCTTATCAATCAGTGCTGGCCCACAAACCGAACGCGGCTCACGCTGATTGGGCGCGGCTGCAAACGGCCAGGCATTGGACGGCGTTGAAGCAATACGAGCGTGCCACCGTGGCGCTGGCCGAGCTGGACGTCGCGGACGACCCGCTGCTCAATCGACTTTCCGCATCCCTTCAAACGAGCGTGCGGGCGGCCAATCATTCAAGGAGGCCGGAGGGGCTATGACGAGCGCCGCAACCAGACATCCGGAAGAACGGGAGCTGCTGCATGCCGCCTTCAGAAGTTTTGATGAGGCGGCCCAAACGTTGCAGCAATCATACAGCGCGCTGACGACACGTGTGGAACAGATGGATCTGGAGTTGGCGCACAGCAATGAGGCGCTCCGCCGGCACCTGTGCGACAACGAGGCCATGCGCGTCCATTTGGACGGAATTCTCGAGTCCTTGTCGACGGGCGTGTTGGTGCTGGACGACCGTGAGACGATTACGCGCAGCAATCGAGCCGCCGAGATGTTACTGGGCGCCACTGATGACGCGCTGCGGAATCGTCGGGCGTCGGAAATATTGGCGGGCGCCGGTCTCGGCCTGTGTGATCGGCCACAACGCATCGGTCAGGCGGTCGTCTCCATCAGTCAGGTTCCGCTCCACAACGATTCCGGAGAGCATACCGGCCACCTGATTCTGTTCCAGGACGTCACGCGTGTGTATCAGCTGGAAGAACAGTTGCAGCGCAAGGAAAGACTGGCGGCCATGGGCGAGCTGATCGGCCGGATCGCCCACGAGATTAGAAATCCATTGGGCAGCGTCGAGCTCTTCGCGTCCATGCTGCAACGCGATCTCGGCGAGCAGTCATCCGCCAAACGTTACGCCCAACAGATCTCGCAGGCCGTCCAGTCGATGGATCGTTTGCTGTCCAATCTCTTGCTCTATACGCGGCCTGTTCGCTTGGCCTGTGGCTGGCATGCGGCTGAATCGTTGATCGATGAATCGATCAAGTTGGCAGCCCATGCGATGAGCAAAGTCCCCGTGGACATCCGAGTGGACATCGGTCACGAGATCCGTTCGATCTGGTGTCACGACGGACAGTTGAAACAAGTGCTCGTGAATCTGGTTCTGAATGCGATTCAGGCGATGCCGAATGGAGGCGTCGTGGCGGTCAGTCTGTGCCGAGAGCAGCTGGAGACGCTTGGCCTGCCCGCTGTTCGGCTGAGCGTCCGTGACTCCGGCATCGGCATCGATCCGGCTCATCGGTCTCGCATATTCGATCCGTTCTTTTCAACGAAGGATGAGGGCACCGGTCTTGGGCTGGCGATCGTCTACTCGATCGTCGACGCGCACCAAGGACGGATCGATGTCGAGAGCGCGGTCGGGCAGGGCACCACATGCTCGATCATCCTGCCTCATCCGGCGGTCGGTGGAGATCCCCATGCGACGCACGTCCCGACGCGGAACGAGTGTGAACCCAATCAATCCTGCCCTGTCGAGCATCATATGCTGTTAGCGGAGGAGTGCTCTCATGAATGACCGCGAGAAGAATAACCCCATGTCCGACAATGGTGACGAGAACGAGCGCATTCTGATCGTCGATGACGACCCATCGATGCGCGCCGCGCTGATGGAGACGGTCAGGCGACTCGGTTATTCCGTGCAAGGAGCGGTCGATGGAATGGATGCCATCGACCGGATTACCCGTTTCCGTCCCTGGATGGTGCTGACCGACCTCAGGATGCCGCGTCTGAACGGTCTCGATTTGATCAAGGAGGTCAAGGCGCGCGCTCCCCACGCCACGATCGTTCTGATGACGGCGTACGGGGCCATAGAGACCGCCGTCGAAGCCATGAAGCTGGGGGCCAGCGAGTATCTCTTGAAACCGTTTTCAATGGACTTGCTGGAGCGGGTCATCGTGAATCTTAAGGCGGGACGAGAAGAAGGGATCACGGCGAGCCACCCGCTCCATCCGACGGAAAACCGAGCTCTGTTAAGCCAGGACCCGGGAATGATCCGGCTCTTAAGCACGATCGAAGGGGTGGCGTCCAGCCAGGCCACTGTCTTGATTCAAGGGGAGAGCGGCACCGGAAAAGAGTTGTTGGCCAGGTTCATCCACAATCGGAGCCCGCGGGCGCATCGGCCGTTCATCGCCGTGAATTGCGCGGCGTTGCCTGACGGGCTGCTCGAGAGCGAGCTCTTCGGCCATGAGCGCGGCGCGTTTACCGGAGCGTTGATCAAAAAAATCGGCAAGTTCGAGATGGCGCATATGGGCACGTTGCTCTTGGACGAAATCAGTGAAATGAACCTGAGCTTGCAGGCCAAGTTGCTGCGCGTCTTGCAGGAGCGCGAGGTCGATCGGATCGGGGGGCGCGACCCTGTGTCGGTCAATATACGGGTGATTGCAACCACCAATCGAGCGCTCTATCGGGAAGTCGAGCAAGGACGCTTTCGAGAGGATCTGTACTATCGTCTGAACGTCTTTCCCGTCACCGTTCCGCCGCTGCGTGAACGCACGATCGATATTCCATTGCTCGCGCGGCATTTTGTGAACCAGTCGGCCGCGAGGAATGGTCTCGCGCCGCCGACTCTGTCCGATGGCGCGAATGCGCATTTGCAACGGTTGGCCTGGAAAGGAAATGTCCGTGAATTGGAGAATGTCATGGAGCGGGCGGTGTTGCTGGCGGGGCCGGGCCCGATTCTTCCCGAACACTGTCCGCCTGAACAGAGCGGCGCGCCGCCGGTTCCGGCCGTCCATACGCAACAACCCGCCAACGGTTCTCTCTGGGAAATGGAACGGGAGCTGATTTTTAAAACATTGGCGCGAGTGAAAGACAATCGCACGCACGCGGCGAAAGAGCTGGGGATCAGCATTCGCACGTTACGCAATAAACTGCGAGAGTATCGGGAGGGCGAGCGACCTTGTTCGATCAGCGGGCCGTAAGGGCGGCAAGAATTGCCGGTGGGCAAGTTTGCGCCGGCGGCGGCAAGAGTCACGCGGAGGGTCATCGGCGGCGATGGGAAAACCAATGAGGTTGTAGAAGGTCGCGTTCACACCATTACTTCAACCCGCAGGCGGGCATTATGGTTGCAATGATAACGAACAGCCGATGGAAAGGAGCCGAAGAGCATGACGATCTTTGACAAAACCATGCGACTGTTACAGCGGACTTTGGATCTTCGCGGCGCGCGACAGCGTGTGATCGCCTCGAACCTGGCCAACGAAGAAACACCGGGGTATCGCGCGTCCGACTTGACCTTTATGGATCAATTGCAGTCGGCCCACAAGGGGCGGCTGCCGATCGTCCTGGCGGCGACTCAGTCTCGACATTTCGGCGTGCATGGGCCGCAGGGTGTGCAAGCGGTGACGGGGAAACTCAGTGAGGTTCCCGCCGGCGATCTCCCGCTCGACGCCAACTCCGTCAATCTCGAGCTGGAGATGGCCAAACTGTCCGAGAACGCCATGCACTACAACGCAGCTGCCACGATACTGGCCAAGAAATTTAACGGATTGCTGAACGTGATACGGGAGGGGAGATAGCGAGAGAAAATCAGACTGAGGTCATCCGGCTGTTTCATGGACGTGTTTCACGTTTCGAGTTGTGAGTCTTCGGAATAGAGTCTGATCACGTGAAACGTGAAACCAGCAACTGTTCTAACGGAGGTACCTATGGAGATGTCCGACAGTATGGCCGTATCGGTGTCCGGCTTGGATGCCCAACGGCGACGGCTCAACGTCATTGCGAGCAATCTCGCGAACGCCCAATCGACGAAAACACCGACCGGCGGTCCGTACAAGCGGCGGGATGTCGTCTTTCGCTCAACGGCGGTTCCAAGTGCGTTCCAGCGGGCTTTCCGCCAGGTCGCGGTGGGGCCGTCGGCGCATGCGCTCGAAGGGGTTTCCGTCGCGCGCGTGGTGGAAGATCCCAAACCAGGACAGCTCATTTATGATCCCCATCATCCGGATGCCGATCCCAAAGGGTTCGTGCGTCTTCCGAACGTGAATGTCATGGAAGAGATGGTGAATATGATCGGCGCGTCGCGCGCGTACGAAGCCAATGTCCAAGCCATCAACGCGACACGCGCCATGTGGAACAAGGCACTGGAGATCGGGAGGTGATCATGAATCAAATTTACGGTCCGACCTCAGGCATCGCTCCGATTCCCGATGTGGCCCCGGGCGCTTCGGCGGGAGCAGCCGGCGCCACTGGGTTCTTGGATTCTCTCAAAACCGCGATCGGAAAGGTCAACGACACGCAGATGGAAGCCGGCCGAGCGGTGGGTGCCCTCATGACAGGCGAGACGCAAGACCTTCACCGGACGATGGTCGCGCTGCAGCAAGCGGACGTGTCGTTCCAATTGATGATGCAAATCAGGAACAAACTGGTCACGGCGTATGAAGAAATTCAACGGATGCAGATGTAAGCAGTCGGGCCCGATGAAGGAGCGTGGGTAGCATGTTTTCCAAGTTTTCCATCAATCAGCGGATGATCATCCTCATTGCCCTGGCCGGGTCGGTGGCGGGCCTCATCGCGCTCACGCTGTGGACGCAGCAGCCCGACATGCAGGTGTTGTTCACCAATCTCAGCGGCGAAGACGCGGCCGCCATCATCGATAAGCTGAAAGAGACGAAGGTGCCGTATGAAACGACCGGCGGTGGAGCCACGGTGCTGGTTCCCAGCGCCCAAGTCCACGATCTGCGATTACAGCTTGCGACCCAAGGGCTCCCTCATGGAGGCGGCGTCGGCTTCGAGATTTTCGATCGCACGTCGATCGGCATGTCCGAATTCGTGCAGAAGCTCAACTATCGGCGCGCCTTACAGGGCGAGTTGGCGAGGACCATCGCGCAGTTGCCGGAAGTCGAGCGGGCGCGGGTGCATCTGGCGATTCCCGAACGGCGACTCTTTGCCAACGAGCAGGAGAAAGCGCGCGCGTCCGTGATCGTGTCGCTTCGCAACGGCCAACAGCTGGCTCAGGCGCAGGTGCAAGGGGTCATCCATTTGGTGTCAAGCAGCGTGGAAGGCCTGCAGGCCCGCGATGTGACCGTGGTGGATGGGCACGGCCGCATGTTGTCGTCCACCATGACGGATGAAACCGCCGGCTTGACCAATACACAGCTCGAGTATCAGCGGAGCATCGAAAAGGATGTCGAAACGCGTATCCAAACGATGCTGGAGCGGATCGTCGGATCCAACAAAGCCGTCGTGCGTGTGTCCAGCGTGGTGGACTTTCGCAAGGTCGAGACCACGGAGGAGCGTTACGATCCGAACAGCCAGGTCGTGAGGAGCGAACAACGAGGGCAGGAAAAGGCGAACGGCACGAACGGCGTCAGCGGCGGCGTGCCGGGTGTCCAGTCGAATGTCCCGCCCGGCACGGACCAGGAGCTTCCGCAAACCAGTTCGAACAACAGCCAGACGAAAAATGAAACGGTCAATTACGAGATCAGTCGAACGGTGTCCAAAATCGTCGAGCCGGTCGGTGTCATCAAACAGTTGTCCGTGGCCGTGCTGGTCGATGGGATCTATGAAACGGCCAAAACGGGAGAGGGACAGTCGACGGAGACGCCGGTTGCCGCGCGCAAATACATTCCCCGTTCGGAAGAAGACCTCAAGCGGATCGAGGACATCGTCAAAAAAGCAATGGGCTTTTCGCCCGAGCGGCAGGATCAGGTTCAAGTCGTGAACGTGCAATTCGGCGCGGAACCGGAAGAGCTCCAGAGCGCGACGGCGGAAGCCGTGTCCGAGGGTCCGAAGCCATGGTTGCCGTATCTTCGGTATGGGGTCGGCATTCTACTGTTTACGGTGATTCTTCTGTTCGTGGTTCGTCCGTTGTTGGCCATGTTGGGTTCGACGACCGAACGACTCTCGGCCGAAGCGTCGATGTCCGCGTTGCCCGGCGCCCTCGGAACGTCGGAGGCTTCATTGGCCGGCGCGCAGGACCGGGCGCAGATCATCGATATGGCGAGAAAGAACCCCGACACGACGGCGGTGGTCGTGAAGCAGTGGCTCAAGAATCCTTCATGAGGATGTGGCAAAAGCTCTCCAGCGTCGTTCCCCGCCTTGCCGAAGCGGCTTCGCGAGGCAGGTCGCATCGCACGCCTCGCAAAGTCGGCGATGCGGGCTCAGAGGCTCGACGTACGGCAAAGCGTGCGTCTCGGTCTCTCGCTCGCTGCGGCCTTGCTGGACAAGCTTTTTCAACATCCTCTGCCGGCTATTTCGTGGTCCTTGTAGATGTAACGGCATTACAACAGCTCACATAACGCAGAGACATGGCGAAAAATCTGACGGGCGAACAAAAGGCGGCCATTCTTCTTCGTGCGATCGGAGAAGAATCAGCCGCCCAGGTCATGAAACAACTCGACCCCAAAGAAATCAAGCGGCTGGGAACATTCATGAACGGCACGGCTCAGATTTCGCGGGATGAGGAAGATGCCGTCATCTCGGATTTTCAGACCGCCAGCGCGTCCGGCGAGGTGCAGTTTCAGGGAAAAGAGTTCATCAGGACCGTGCTCATCAAGGCGCTGGGCCCGGAAAAGGCGGCGCGGATCATCGAATCGATGACCAGGAAAAGCTATCCGGGGCTGGACGCGATGAAATGGGCCGATGTGAAAACGCTTGTCCAAATGTTGAAGGTCGAGCATGCGCAAACCGTGGCGGTCGTGCTTGCGCATCTTGAGAGCGATCAAGCCGGGCAAGTGCTGGCAGGGCTTCCGGAAGCGATGCGCGGAGACGTGGCGCTCCGGCTGGCCACCATGGAGGAGGTGCAGCCCGATGTTTTGGAAGAGCTCAGCCAAAGCATACAAGAGACACTATTGGCCAGTACGGGAATGGGGTCGCAGAGCCTCGGCGGGCCCGAGGTGATGGCCAACATCCTGACACGAATGGATAAGACCAATGAGGGGGGCATCATGGTCAAGATCGCGGAGAAGAGCCAGCCGTTGGCGGACGCGATCCGGGCGCTCATGTTTGTCTTCGACGACCTGGTGAAGATCGACGATCGCGGCGTGCAGGAATTGATGAAAGAAATCAGCAAGGACGACCTTCCGCTGGCTCTTCGCGGCGCCAATCCGGAGGTGAAGGAGAAATTCTTCAAGAATATGTCGAGTCGCGCCGCGGAAATGTTGAAGGAAGATATGGAGGCGAAAGGGCCAGTGAAGGTGTCCGATGTCGAGAGAGCCCAGCAGAATATTCTGAAAGTCTGCCGCAAGCTGGAAGAAGAGGGCCGCATCGTCATCGCAGGCGCGGGGGAGGAGATGCTGTAGTGGCGGGTGGAACCATGCCTGCAGTGACCGGTTCCGAGCGAAGCGTGTCACGCTTCCAAGGGACGGTCCTGATCGTTGATGCCGACGAAGAGGTCCGACATCTGTTGCACGAGCTCCTTCAGCCGGAGCGAGTGTCTGTCCGACTCGCAGGCTCAGGACAGGAGGCGCTTGCCATGGTCAAGCAGAAGGCGCCCGCGCTGTTGATCGTCGACGCCTCCCTGCCGGATCGAGACGGCATCGCGGTTTTGGAGGAGGCGCAGCGGATCGACAGTCGCATGATCGGCGTCGTGATGACGGGAGCAGCCTCGGTCGAACTTGCCGTCCGCGCCATGAGAGCCGGCTCCAGCGATTTTTTGACGAAACCCTTTCCGCCGGACATTGTCCTCGACACGGTTCGTCGGCTCCTGGAACTTCATCGGATTCGCGCCGACCATACGGTCCTCAAGCATGCCGCGGTACGGTCCGGCGCGGTGCGGCTGCAGAGCATGCCGTTTCAAACCTTCGGGGACGACGGCGCGCTGAAAGGAGCCGATGGGCTGACGGAATATGAGCGTGGTCTGGAAGACGGCCGGCGATATGCGGACGCGCAGCGGCAACAAGATTTTTCGGTGTTGACCGAGGCCGTGGGAAAGTTTGATGCCGCTCGGTCCGCGCTTCAGCAGACGATCGACGACGAAGTCATCGCGCTCGCGCTTCAGATCGTGTCTAAAATCCTGCATGACTCAGCCGAGTCCGGCCGCGAACAGATCGTGACGCAGGTCAAGGCGGCGCTTGGGGCGGTTCCGGAGGCAGACGGCGTGGTGATACAGGCGCATCCGGCCGACGCGGCCGTGCTTGAAGCGGTTCGGGCGGAGTTGACAGGACGCCGGCAGGTCGCGCTGAAGCTCGCCATCGAGCCGGTGGCTTCTCTCCCACGAGGAAGCTGTCTGCTGCACACGGCAACACGATTAGTCGATGCGTCCCTCGACACCCAGTTACTCCGCTTGGGCGATGCCCTGAGGAACAGGGCTCATCATGAGTCTTAGTCGGCTGATCGAACGCGTCGATCCCATCGAAGTGTCCGGAAGAGTGGCGCAAGCGGTCGGGATCGTCGTGGAAGGGTACGGGCCGATGACGACCGTCGGAGAGCTCTGCCGAATTACGCGAGAGGTGGCCGGAGGGCCGATCGCCGCGGAGGTCGTGGGATTTCGGGGAGACCGTGTCCTCCTGATGCCGCTGGGCGACATGCACGGGATCGGGCCGGGCAGTCGAATTACCATGTCCGGCCACGTGGCCGATCTTGCCGTCGGGCCAGGCCTGTTAGGAAGGGTGCTCGACGGCTGTGGCAATCCGATGGACGGCAAGGGGCCGCTGACGGCCACGAAACGGTATCCGCTCTATGCCGGCGCGCCGAACCCCTTGCAACGAGCCCGTCTACGCATTCCGCTTGATCTCGGCGTTCGCGCCATCAATGGATTTTTGACCTGTGGGCGCGGCCAGAAGATGGGCATCTTTTCGGGTTCGGGGGTGGGAAAGAGCGTGCTGTTGGGAATGATCAGCCGCTACACGAAAGCGGATGTCAATGTCATTGCCCTCATCGGCGAGCGAGGCCGTGAGGTCAACGAATTCCTGGAACGCGATCTTGGCGCGGAGGCGCTCGGACGCACGGTGGTGGTGGTGGCGACGTCCGACCAAGCCCCGCTCATCCGGTTGCGCGCGGCGTTGGTCGCGACGACCATCGCTGAATACTTCCGTGACGCGGGAAAACAGGTGTTGCTGTTGATGGATTCACTGACGCGACTGGCCTATAGCCAGAGGGAAGTGGGATTGGCGATCGGGGAGCCTCCGACGACCAAAGGCTATACGCCCTCCGTGTTTACGCTCTTGCCGAAGTTGCTGGAACGTGTCGGGACCGGACCAGGTCCAGGAACCATTACCGGATTGTATACCGTGCTGGTCGACGGCGATGATCTCAGTGATCCCATTGCCGATACGGTTCGCTCGATCTTGGACGGCCATATCGTCTTGTCGCGCGCCTTGGCCGCTCGCAATCACTTTCCGGCGATCGATCTCCTCCAGAGCACCAGCCGCGTGATGCGGGATATCGTCGGGCGGCCGCATTACGATGCCGCCAGGAAGCTCCTTGAATTGGTGGCGCGCTATCGCCAATCCGAGGACCTTGTCGTGCTGGGAGCCTATAAGCCGGGAATGAACGCGGCCCTCGACCGTGCCGTTCAAGCGCAGGAGGGGATCAATGCCTACTTGCGGCAAGACATCGACCAGCCGGCCGGCTTGCCTGTGTCGGTGCAGCAACTTGAGGCGCTGGCCCAGCAGGCAGCATGAGCCTCGAGGCATTGCGAAAACTGCGCGCGCAGACCGTCGAGGGACTGATGATGGATTTGGCGCAGATCACTCGCGCGCTGGCGCAGGGTGAGGAACGGTATCGGGACCTTGAGGCCCAAATTCAACAGGAGGTCGTCACCCACGACCGACAATCTGCGCAAGGGCTCACGATAGAAGCCTGGTTGGAATGGCAGGGGCGTATGGACTCGCAACAGGCGGGGCTGCGCCGGGTCCGTCGAGAGATCGATCACGCTGTCGAGGCGTGGCAGCGTACCAAGGCGCTTCTCGTTGAAGCCAGCCTGGAGCGCAAGCTGCTTGATATCGTCGCCGACAAACGCCGCGACGCAGAACGCGCCGACGCGGCGCGCCAGGAGCGGCGGACCATGGATGAAGCCGCCAGCCGCGGACATTCCACTCGGCGAGAGAGCCGCTCATGAACACACGATCCATCAGAGGGTTGGTAGATCGTTGCGGTCTCGGCAGTCTTGGACAGGTGGAAAGAGCGATGCCAAGGATGAATCGGCATTCCCAGTTGTGGACGATGGTGGGTGGCATCCTCGGTTCAACCATTCTCTTCTGGGTCATGGTGCAACTGGGACAAGCCTCCTCCGAACCCAAAAACAAAACACAGACGGCGACGACCAGTGGGCCGACGCAGGGCACACCGTCGCAAGCGCAGGAAGCAGAGAGCTCGGGAGCGGAGTCTCAGGACGATGCCAAGCTGTTGGCGCCGCCGGCGGCCCATGGGCCGGCGGTCGATATGCCACGTGAAGTGCTTGATATGCTGGCCCAGCGAAAGCGCGATCTTGACCGGCGCGAGCAAGCGCTTCGCCAGAACGAAGAACGACTCATGATCGTGAGGGGGCAGATCGAGGAGCTCTTGGACCAGAACGAAGCCTTGGAGAAGCGGATTCAGAATGCGCAGGCCAAGGATACGCCACAACAGGCCAAGGCCCTGGCAGCAAAGGATCGTGTGGTTCAAGAGCAACGGACGCAGCTGGCCAAAATCTTCGAGTCCATGCCCTCTGAAGACGCCGCCTCGCGTCTGGAACATATGCCGGATCGCAAAGCGATCGAAATCCTCAAGCTGGTGAAAGCCAAGACCGCCGGGGCGATCCTCGCGCAAGTCAAAGCCGACCGGGCCGCGAAACTCACCGAGCAGTTGCTGGTCCAAACGCCGTAGTGGCTGGCAGACATGGCGGTTGCTAGCGTATTGAGTGACAAGACCGAATCCACTTCCAACATCGTGCACGATTCAAACTCCGACCTCACTTCTTGTGCAAACCAACTTCTTGAGCGAGCACATGTCTTTCACATGTGAACTCACTCGCCCGGTGTCCAAACGGTTAAAGAGCGTTTCTGCTTAGAAGGCGAAACATGGGGTGACTTCGTTTACGAATGAATGTATTCTGCGGCGGCAATTGCCTCGAATAATCCAGGGCGGTTCTGATTTTTCTATAGGCACATGGGCCGAAGAGATCGATCACTTGGCAATGGCATTTACCCAGACACACTTCTAACTCCTTGCTCGCCTTCTGCTGATGACCATTAATCAACTCGCTCATATCGAACAACTTGAAGCCAACCTCTGGGACGCTGCCGATAATCTCCGCGCCAACTCAAAGTTGACGGCCGGCGAATACTGCATGCCCGTGTTGGGCGTCATCTTTCTGCGTCACGCCACGAATCGCTACGCCGAAGCCCTACGGGAGATTCAGGCCGAGCAGGCCACTGGCAAGATTCCCAAGCGCCCGCTCACCGCCGCCGACTTCAAAAAGCGCCGCGCACTCCTGCTGCCGAAGGAAGCCCACTACGACGAATTGCTCAAGCTCCCTAAAGGATCGGACCTCGGAACCGCACTCGTGGAGGCCATGAACGCCATTGAGCGTGACTTCGAGCCGCTCCAGGGCCAGCTCCCGAAGGACTACACCAAGTTCGAGAATACCCTCCTTGAAGACCTTCTCCGCGTTTTCGACAGCGAGACGCTCCGTAGCACCAGCGGCGACATATTCGGGCGCATCAACGAATACTTCCTGATGAAGTTCGCCATGCAGGGTGCGCAGGACAATGGCGAATTCTTTACCCCGCCGTCACTCGTGCAGACCATCGTCAACGTTATCGAACCGGATCACGGCACAGTGTTCGATCCTGCGTGCGGTTCAGGCGGCATGTTCGTCCAGTCCAGCCACTTCATCGAGCGGCGCGGCGAGAGCGCGGCCCATCGTGTGACGTTCTACGGGCAAGAATATAAGACCAGCAATCTGCGCCTTGCTAAAATGAACCTTGCCGTTCACGCGCTGGAGGGGAACATCGTTGAGGCCAACACCTTCTACGAAGACCCGCATCGACTGCCCGAGGGAAAGCCGTTATGGGGGAATTGCGACTTCCTCATGGCCAATCCGCCGTTCAACGTGGACAAGGTGGATGCCGAAAAGGCAAAAGTTGATCGCCGTCTGCCGTTTGGTCTGCCGGGTGTGAACAAGGACAAGAAAGTCTCCAACGGGAATTACCTTTGGATTTCCTATTTCTGGAGCTACCTGAACAAAACTGGCCGCGCTGGGTTCGTCATGTCATCACAGGCCTCCAGCGCCGGGCATGGTGAAATGGACGTGCGCCGAAAGCTCGTCGAAACCGGCGGTGTGGACGTGATGATCTCCATCCGATCAAATTTCTTCTACACACGCACCGTCCCGTGTGAGTTGTGGCACTTCGACAGAGGTAAGCCCGTTGATCGCCGCGACCAGGTGCTCATGATTGATGCGCGGAACATCTACCGAAAGGTCACGCGCAAGATTTACGACTTCTCTCCTGAGCAACTACAAAACCTTACGGCCATCGTCTGGCTCTATCGGGGGCAATCCGACCGGTTCATTGCGCTCGTCCAGCACTATCTTGAACGCACGCTCACGGAAGCCGCCGCTATTGTCGGGAAGTCAGCCGATTATCGAACAGCCTACGGTGCGCTGACGAATGCCGTCGCGCCGTTCATCAAGACCGTGCCCAAAGACTCGCCGATCCGTGAACTTGTGAAAGAGCGTGACGATGCGGCCAAGAATTGTTTCCAAGGGCTGGAATATTTGACCAAGAGGATCGCCAAAGATTGGAAGAAACCCGGTGAGCCCAAGCTGGCCGCGCAGAAGAAGCTACTAGGCGAACTCGAAGATCTGGCCACCGCCTGTCGTGATCTCGTCAAGGATGTGGATCTCGCCTTCAAACTTGACACGCGGTTGGTGGATATGGCGGAGAAGGATTTCAACGCCAAAGAGCACGAGGCGTGGGATGGTCGCGCCATCGGGCGGCTGGAAAAAGAACTCGACGCTCGGCGCAAGGAAGCCGTGGAGCAACTCAAGGCCGCCGCCTACTTCGAGCGGCAGGCGCATTGGCTCCTCTCGCGCTTTCCCGATGCAAAACTCGTGGCGGTGCCGGGTCTGGTGAAGCTGGTGGACCGGAAAGACATTAAAGCCGCCGACTGGAGCCTCACGCCTGGTCGTTACGTGGGAGTTGCGCCGCCGGAAGTCGACGAAAATTTCGATTTTGAGCAAGCTCTGGCCGACATCCACATCGAACTAACAGACCTGACCCAGGAAGCCGCCGTGCTGGCAAAGAAGATTCAGAGGAACTTTGAGGAGCTTGCATGATACGGAATCTTCATTGGGGCGATGTTGCTGAGCTGAAATACGGCAAGAGTCTTCGTGAATATCCTGAAACATCATCAGAAGAAAATCGTTTTCGTGTATTTGGAACGAATGGACCTATCGGCTGGCATAAGACCCCACTTGTTGATAGGCCAGGAATAGTCATTGGAAGAAAAGGCGCCTATCGTGGAGTTCACTATTCAGATGGGCCATTTTTCGTGATCGATACTGCGTATTATCTGGATATTCGCGATCCGCAGATTGACCTTAAATGGGCCTTCTATCAGCTTTCCACCGTGGACATAAATCGAATGGATAGCGGTTCGGCAATCCCATCAACAAAGCGCGAGGATTTTTACGCAGTCCCAGTTGCTATCCCACCACTAATGATTCAACTGCGCATCGCTGAAACTCTTTCCGCCTACGACGACCTGATTGAGAACAACCGGCGGCGGATGGCGTTGTTGGAAGAGGCGGCGCGGCTGCTTTATCGGGAGTGGTTCGTCCGCCTCCGATTCCCTGGGCACGAGCACGCTCGAATCACCAACGGCCTCCCACATGGGTGGAAACAAATGACTCTTGGTGATCTCTGCACCGATGTGCGCGAGGCAGCATCGCCCGATCAGTTAGAACCTGAGACCCCTTACATCGGCCTTGAACATATGCCCCGTCGCTCTATCTCGCTGTCGGAATGGAGGCAAGCAGACCAGGTGACGAGCACAAAACATCGCTTTCGTGAAGGTGAGATTCTGTTTGGGAAGATTCGTCCTTATTTTCATAAAGTAGGCGTTGCTTTTGTCGACGGCGTCGCCTCATCTGACGCAATCGTCATTCGTCCGCGCAACTCTAAATTTAGAGGGCTGCTGCTAATGACTGTTTCGAGTGACCCATTTGTCGCCGTGACTGCACAGACAATGAAGGAAGGGTCAAAGATGCCTCGCGCGGATTGGAAACAAATGAAGCAATATGTGGTGCCGCTACCGCCAGACGGCCTTCGAAACAGTTTTGAAAGTGTGATTCAACCCATTGTTGAGCAACTGAAGGCGCTTACTTTTTTAAACCAAAAGCTCCGTACCGCTCGTGATCTGTTGCTGCCGCGCCTCATGAGCGGAGAGATTGCCGTATGAAGAATAGAAAGGCTCAAGAATGAAAGCTGAAGAACGCGCTATATCAAACATTCTCACCGAGCAAATCTGTTACGAGATTCCACCCTATCAGCGTCCCTATTCATGGGAACAAGAGAACACACAGCAACTATTAGAGGATGTGTGGGAAGCCTATGGGGCAAACGACAATGAATACTTCATTGGCTCACTCATCACGATTGAAAAGGAGCGCGACCGTAGGTACGAGGTAGTTGATGGCCAGCAGCGCCTAACCACACTGAATCTTATCTTCGCGCGCCTGCGAGACCATATTGCGGATGAAGCGGCAAAGGCCGAGCTTGGGAAGCGCATTCTTCCACGCAATGTCTTGACGGGAGAGGCTGAGACACCTCGCCTGTTGCTGCGAAAGAAGGATCAGGCCTTCTTCCGTAAGTACGTGGTGGACGCGCAGGCCTTGGCAGAAAAGGACCGTGAGGACCTCGAAGCCCCACAGCGGCATCTGGCTGAAAACCTAGAGGCTGTGGATAAGTTTTGTGAAAATAAGAGCCAACAAGTTCTCAGGCTTTTTGCGAACTATCTCCTTAGCAAAGTATATGTGGTCTTCGTAACCACTTATTCATGGCAGTCGGCTTACCGTCTGTTCAATGTGCTAAACGCACGCGGGATGTCTCTATCGAATGCTGACCTCATTAAGAATATTCTTTTCAGCCAGCTTGGCCCGCAGGCTAGCAGAAGTGAAGAACTAGAAGAGCGGTGGCTGGAGCTTGAGGAGGAGGTCGGGATAGAACGGTTGGACGCGTTCTTTGGACACCATCGGACTGCTTTGACCGCGATCAAAGCGCAAAAAACACTGCATGAGGAGATCGAGCCACTCATCCGGGAAACAAAGGGCGGACCGTTTGCCTTCCTCGAGAACGTGATTGTTTCCGCGCAGAACTATATGCAAATCGGGGGTGATGATTTTGAGGACCCATCCACACTGCGATCTCTGCGGGGGCTGCGTCGTGTGGCTTACGACGAATGGATTCCACCTTTGCTTGCGTATCTAAACCAGCCGGTGCCAGGCCTGCCTGAGCAAGAATTCGTTGGATTGCTGGAGAAGATCACAATACAGAGTTGGGTGAGGAGACTCGGGCGCACGGCTCGGATCACTGCCTATCATCAGTTGATTAGTGCTATCAAGGACGGCAAGCGTGCCGATGACGTGCGGCAGATCTTTCGGAAAAATGCCAAGAACACCGAATTCCTTGAGCTATTGGGCGGGGAGCTTTATGGAAAGCCTTTTGACGCAGCCGTACTTTTGCGACTTGAGGAAGCGACCCAGGATGAATCTGTGAGCAAGACGTACAGTGGAAGCGTAACGATTGAGCATGTGCTCCCTCAGGCACTGAAGGACGACTATTGGAAGATCCGTTTCAGTGACGAGCAGCACAAGATATGGCTACATCGCCTGGGAAATCTAGCGCTATTGAGTGGCCCCAAAAATTACAAAGCCCAGTATTACGACTTTGAGCGGAAGAAGAGGATTTATAGCGACCGG
This sequence comes from Candidatus Nitrospira nitrificans, assembly GCF_001458775.1. Taxonomy (NCBI): domain Bacteria; kingdom Pseudomonadati; phylum Nitrospirota; class Nitrospiria; order Nitrospirales; family Nitrospiraceae; genus Nitrospira; species Candidatus Nitrospira nitrificans. The sequence continues at coordinate 209,132 of NZ_CZPZ01000001.1, read as the reverse complement.
AACAAGAAAGTATCATTCGATATCACAAAGGAAGTGTGTGACCAACCAGAATGGGCTGTAGAAATAATCAAGAGACGGCACGAGCGTCTCCTGAAGCTCGCCGAGCAGGTTTGGACAATCGAGTGAGACGAATCTGAATGGCCTACACCGACATTAACAGCGAAGACCGACTCGTCCAAAAGACATTCGCCGATCATCTGGAGAATCGGCTCGGCTGGGACAGTGTCTATGCGTGGAACGAAGAAAGCTTCGGACCGGATGGCACGCTAGGTCGGTCGGACACGCGCGAGGTGGTGCTCGTCCGCGATCTGCGAGCGGCGCTGGTACAGCTGAATCCGCAGTTACCTGCTGCGGCCATCTCTGATGCCGTGCAGAAGTTGACACGGCATGACTTTACGCGCTCGCTGCTTCAGCACAATCAAGAGTTCTATAAGTTTATCCGCGATGGCGTGCCGGTAAATTACAAAGATACGCAAGGCCAGCTTCTCGAGACGCGGGCGCGGGTGATTGATTTCCAGAACCGCGTCGGAGCAGATGGCAAGCCAAACAACCGGTTCGTCGCAGTGCGCGAGTTGAAACTGACCGGTCTGCGTACGCCGGGCTACAATCGCCGGGCGGATCTTGTCTGCTTTGTCAACGGGCTACCACTCGTGTTCATCGAGTTGAAGGCAGTTTATAAGAACATTCGCACTGGGTTTGATGGCAACTTACGGGATTACCTGGACGAGAACGTCATCGCCCACGCCTTTCATCACAACGCCTTTCTTGTTGTGAGCAATGGTCATCGCGCCCGTTACGGATCAATCACGACTGGGTGGGAGCATTTCGCCGAGTGGAAGCGATTAGATGAGGACGACCGGAAAGGCAGTGTAGAAGCCGCGCGGCTGATCAACGGGATGCTTGCGCACGACCGGTTGTTGGACCTCGTGGAGAATTATATCCTGTTCGACTCCAGTAGAGCCGGCGCAACGCGCAAAATCATTGCCAAGAATCATCAGGTGCTGGGCGTGAACAATGCGGTTGCGTCGGTGCGGCGACAGGAGGAATTGCGGAAGCAGTTCCCACCGGAGAGTCGGCTTACCTATCGTGTGGTGGAGATACCAGAGCTTCTGGCAGCTGAATCGCCAGGAGACGGGCCGGGGCTCTATACGCAGGAAGTCGTAGAGGCGGTGGAGCAAGAGAGGTCTGTTCGGCTGCTGGATATTGTCGAGTCGGCGCACCCAGACCTCGGCAAGTTGGGTGTGTTCTGGCACACCCAAGGCGGGGGCAAGTCGTATTCTATGGCGTTCTTCACCGAAAAGGTTCGGCGGAAGATTTCGGCCAAGTTCACCTTTCTGCTCATGACGGACCGGAATGACCTGGATAGCCAGATTTACCGGACATTCGTCGGCTGCGGCGTGGGGGATGATAAGACGCCTCGCGCAGCCACGGGCGAGGAATTGAAGAATTTACTTCAGCAGAACCACCGCTACATCTTCAGCCTGATTCACAAGTTCAATCAGGATGTGAACCCGCACGAACCCTACAGCGACCGCGACGACATCATCGTCATTTCCGACGAGGCGCACCGGACGCAGGCGGGCAAGCTTGCGCGCAACATGCGTCTCGCGTTGCCGAATGCGGCATTCATTGGCTTCACTGGCACACCGCTATTCAAGCATGACCAACTCACCAAGCGCATATTCGGCACCTACGTATCGAAATATGATTTCAAGCGCTCCGAGGAGGACGGGGCGACGGTCAAGCTGGTCTATGAAAATCGTGGCGAGAAGCTTGGAATTGCCCGGCTCGATCTCAACGACCGCATCGCTGACGCTATTGCCAGGGCTGAACTCGATCCTGACAAAGAGGCATTGCTTGAGAAGCTGCTGGGGAAGGATTACGAAGTCATTACCTCAGGCGACCGTTTGAACAAGCTGGCGGTTGATTTCGTAGAACATTGCGCGACGCGCTGGGAGTCGGGGAAGTCGATGCTGGTCTGTATCGACAAGATTACCTGCGGACGAATGCTCAAGCGTATCAAGCGTCTTTGGAAACTCAAGCTCGCTAGAGTGCGATTTTTGATTCTGCGGAAGAAAGCGGAGCGTGTGGTGCTGGTTGGAGAGGGGCAGCGAGAGGCGGCGGCCAAAGAGTTGGCCTGGTTGCAGGGCCAGGTGAAGTGGATGGAGCAAACGCTTATTCAAATGATCGTCAGCGAAGGCCAGAATGAGGTCGCTGATTTCAAGAAGTGGGGCATCAGCATCATCCCGCACCGGGCGTTGATCAAGCAGGGCTTCGAGACGGCAGACGGCAAGCGGGTGGATGTGGAGTCGGCTTTCAAGAACCCGGAGCATCCGTTCCGTGTGGCCATTGTCTGCGCCATGTGGCTGACGGGTTTTGATGTGGAATGTCTATCGACGCTCTACGTGGACAAGCCAATGAAGGCGCACACGCTCATGCAGGCCATCGCCCGCGCGAACCGCGTGTATCCCGGCAAAGACTTCGGCCTCATAGTGGACTACAACGGGATGCTCAAGAGCCTGCGCGCCGCACTCGCGCAATACGCGCTGGGGCATGAAGATGGGGACCAAGATGAGATCGTTGCCCCCATCGAGGAGCGAGTGAAGGCCTTGCTCTCCGCAATCGAGGAAACGGAGAAACATTTGCGCGGGCTGGGGTTTGAGCCGGACCGGTTGAATGGTGCGAAAGGGTTTACGCGCATTGGGGCTATCGCCGATGGGGCAGACGCAGTCATCGGCTCACGCGACGAAGGCCGTTGGCGTTTTGAGATTCTCGCGCGACAGGTATTCATCCGTTTCAAAGCACTTATCATGGAGCCGGCAGCATTCGCCTATGCGGTACGGCACGACAACATCGAGGCGATTTACAAGAAGTTGGAGGAGCGCCGTGACACGGCGGACGTGACGGAGTTGCTGAAGGAGCTCCACCGAATTATCAACGAAGCCATCCGCGCCGTCGAACCTGGCCATGACCAGGTGGCCTCGAAGCGCTTCGATATGAGCACGATTGACCTGGAGAAGTTGCGGGATGAGTTTGCCAAAAAGGTAAAGCGGAAGGCGTCGGCGCTGGAGGATATTCGTCAGTTGGTGGAGAAGAAGCTGGCGCAGATGCTCGCGCGCAATCCGCAGCGAATGGATTACTACAAGAAGTATTCCGAGATCATCGCCGACTACAATCGCGACAAAGACCGCGTGACGATAGAAGACACTTTCGCCAGGTTGGTGGACTTTATGAGCGGGCTTGATGCCGAAGACCATCGCGCTGCCGAAGAAGGTTTGAGCGAAGACGAGTACGCGGTGTTTTGTTTGTTGCAGAAGGAGAATATCAGCAAGGCCGACCGGGAGAAGGTGAAGCTCGCGAGCCAGGGGTTGCTGGATTCCTTGAGGAAGCTCATCGCCCAGCGGGAGCGGTGGACTGAAAGGGCGCAAACTCAGGCCGAGATCGAAGTGCTCATACTCGACAGCCTCTTTGCGGCGCTGCCGAGCCCGCCATTCACCGATGCTGAGAAGCAAGACGTAGCCAAACAGGTTTATCATCATGTCTGGCAGCAGAGCGCCATTGGTATGTTTCAACCTCGTGTAGGTTTTTCTTGATTCTATGAGGATTGGAGGGACAAGAGGTTCTGCATGGCCCTCTTTTAAGGGTCCGTCAGATTAAATTCGGTACAACTTCGCCGAGCCCCAAGAGCGCTCGGTGCCAAAACGACGGGCGAAACGCGGCAGCGCGCCTTGGATTTGTCACGGAAAGGCCGGGCACGATCGTATCGTCCAACGCTATAGTGGCGAGGGCAAGCCCAATGCCTTCGGTGCCTAATAAGTTCAGCACGCACCAAAACCAATTCTCAGGAAGACAGTGTCTTGTTGGGTCTTGACCATGCCATGTCCGGGGATTAGAGTGCTCTCATGGTACATGTCTTGGCAACCGCGCTCTTTGTGATGTGCTTGGCCGTTCCGGTTTGGGCTGCTGAAACGGACACGTTCGATCCCGATCAACCGTTCAAACAGGCGCTCACCACCAGCCTGCTTCGTTCGCTGCTGAATCAGGCGCTCGATAGGCTGGAAGACCACGTGGAAATCACCGGTCATCTCAATCCTGATGCGTCAAAGGACAACAAGGACAGGCTTTTCCGCTTCAAGTTCTATCCGGAGGGCAAGTCAAAATCGGATCAACATCTCACCGCGGAGGGTTTGTTCCGTTTCTCCCCGGAAGCCGGACAGCATGATTGGCACTTCACATTCAAACCACCTCACGATTCCGTAAAAAAACTCCCTCTGCAATCTGATGCACCGCTCTAATTAGGCAAAGCCGGATCGCTGACGCGCTTCTCAGGTTACTTTTGCCTACTACCCAGTAAAGTTTTCCTCTCTCGCGGTACGAGCTAAGAGACCTTCGTCACAATAGCCCAATAATGTAAGAGTTTAGTGAGTCGTTCAGGTGGCATGGGGCTTGTATTCCCTCTTTGCTCGAATCCCACGAGGACTGACGCACATGGATTTTAGCCTGGCCGACATCATCCCCAAGCAGTCAGAAGTCTCTGGCGATAGGGGAGCCAGAATGTCTCGAGCAGCGACTTCCCATAACTCCAGTAGTAGCCGGAAGAGTTTTCCCGCTGTTCTCCACGGAGTTCGCGCCGATGAACGGAGAATGGAGGCTCGGGAAGCAGACGACGTGCGATCAACGACCAAGTCTGATCGTGGGTTCCGATCGAGAGAAACGAAAGAGCAGAATCCTTCCTCATCTCAGGTGGAGCGCGCTGAGGCGCGATCAACGAACAGGTCTGATCGTGCACCCCGCTCAATGGAAAGACGAGAGCAGAATCCTCCCTCAACTCAGACTGAGCGCGCGGATGCGTCATCGTCTGATGCCAAGGTCCAAGAGGAAGGCAGATCCGGTGACGATGTAACGAGGGGCGCTGAGGATTCCAGAACTGCTGTGGAGGCGACGGCTCAATCGAGTCAGATAGGTGGCGACTCTCAGGAGCAAACTTCGATGCCGGGCGTCTCGCTGGTTCTACCTCAGGTACCGACCCAGGCGAACATTCACACCGAAGGCGAGGGGGATATATCCGAGGAGAATCACGATGCCGAGCGGGAAGCCAAGTCTGGCGATGGTGCTTCAAAGTCTCCGCTGATATCGCCTAGGGCGACGAATTCGGCCGTGAAGGTATCTGATCTGCCGGCAGACCAGGCTCGGCCTGAGAATGAACGGAGCGCTCCGCTCGATCGACCCGCTTCTGAACCAGACGCTCGGGTGATTGCCAACAGCGGCGATTCGCATAGGGCTCACGTCATCAAGCCGGGTTCCCACATGATTGCCGAGGATGCCGGTCCCGAGACGGTGAATCGTGCCGAAACTCGCCCCGTGCCTCTGGAGTCGCAGCCTGGCGTGACTCCTTCTCAGCCCGAAATGATGGTGCGTCGGGTCTCTCCTGCCTCAGTGGGGATGGAGTTACCGGACGGCAAGCCAGCTCTCTCCAAGTCGGATTCCATGATGCGCGATGGAGGCTCATCCGATCGCTCGGCTCCGGCTCAGATGAATTGGCATGCGCAATCCCTTCGCGACGCGCAGGATAGCGGAGTGAGGACGCAGTGGGGGTTCCAACAGGGGCAGCACTCGAGTGCGGATGGGGCGGAACATTTCAGCGAGCTCTGGGGTGAGCAACACAGTCCTCCACACGACCAGAGCGAGACCAAGCTCCCGCAGCCGACGGTCATTGATCGGCAAGTTTCCGGAGGATCGCCGACCGAGTCGCTGGTGGCCGGCGCTCACGGGCGTGTCATCTCCAGTCCACCGCCGTCTCCTCCCACTCCTCCTGTCGTGAGTTCGGCGCCGTCGTCCGTGCCCGGCCATGATGCGGCTGAATCGTCGGCGCGGTTCATGGCGCGATCGGTCGTGTTGGATGTGGCGCAGCCCGGCCTGGGCCATGTGAATATCCGCGTGGCTATGGCGAACGATGTGGTGCATACCCATTTGTCCGCCGACAGGCTTGAGGTGGGGCAATTCCTCATCAGCGGTCAGGATCGCCTGCAAGCGGCGTTTCAGGCAAACGGATTGGACATGGGACAATTCCGCGTGGACATCGATCGCCAGAGCGCCGGTCGCTCTTTCCAGCAGGACTCTTCTCAGGAACAAGGACACACCGGGAATCAGCGGTCGCACGAAACGAAGTGGGGGCAGAATCCTGACCGACAGGATGCCCCACGCGCATCGCGCCATGGCCTCTTGAATGTCGTGGCGTAGATCGGAAGGGAGATACAAGACATGATCGATGTATCGACACTCAACACGGCGGGACCCCCAGCGACAACGAGCCAAACCGGACCTCGACAATTGGGGCAGGACGATTTTCTCAAATTGCTCGTTACACAATTAAAGAGCCAGGACCCGTTAAAACCCACCGACAACGCCGAATTCGTCTCGCAACTCGCCCAATTCAGTCAGTTGGAACAGACCGCGAAGCAGTCACAGCTGCTTCAGAAGAGTCTTGATGCGCAGAGCGCCTCGTTGCAGTTCACGCTGCTGCCCATGGTCGGTCGCCGCGTCAGCATTGATCGTCCGTTGGTCCAGCTTGAGAACGGGCAAGGCTCAATGACGTACGCGCTCGAAAAGAACGCGGCTCGCGTACAGATCTCAATTCTTGATCAACAGCGGCAGGTCGTCCGAACGTTGGATGCCACCAATCTCCAGGCCGGCCTCAACCAGGCCCGATGGGACGGGAAAGACAGTAAGGGCGCCGTCATGCCGCCCGGCGTGTATGAGTATGCCATCTCCGCCGTCGATCAGCAGGGCGCGGCGATTGTCGCAAAAGGCCGCGCGCAACTCATGGTGACGGGCGTGCGCATGGAAGAGGGGCAACCACGGTTGGCCGTCGGAGCGCTCAGTCTGGATCCGTCGGAGATTGTGGAAGTGCAATAGACAAGACCTATCCGAACCGGTTGAAGAAGGAGGTATGCACCCATGGGAATTCTGTCGTCATTGTTTGCCGGAGTCAGCGGGCTCAACGCCAATGGCACGGCGCTCTCCGTCATCGGCAACAACATCGCCAACCTCAGTACCGTCGGCTTCAAGGGGAGCAAGGCGACCTTCGCGGACTTGATCAGTTCGTCGATTTCAGGAGGGTCAGGTTCGGTTCAGACCGGCATCGGCGTGGCGCTGACCTCCGTGCAGGGAAACTTCTCTCAAGGATCGCTGGCGACCTCGTCCAATGTGTTGGACTTGGCCATCGACGGCAACGGCTTTTTCATCGTGAGAGATGCGCAGAATGCCACCTTCTATTCTCGCGCCGGTCTGTTCCGGCTCGACAGGAACAACAATGTGGTCGATCCGACCGGATTCAAATTGCAGGGCTTTCTCGCCGATGCCACCGGCACCATCACCGGCACGATCGGCGATGTGGCGCTGCCTTCCACCACCGCGTCGCCGCGGGCCACGACCACGGCGTTCGTCGCCGCCAACCTGAATTCAGCGACGGCGCTCAGCGGCGTGCGCGGCAACATCGTGGCGTCCGCGGCATCGACGACCACCACCGCAGCCGGGAACAATTCATTCAATATCAATCTGAACGGCGACGGGGCTCGGACGATCACCGTGGCGAACGGGTTGACCGGCTCGGCGCTTGCCACGGCAGTTCAAAACGCCGTGCGCGCGTTGGTCCCCAACGATCCGTTCAAAGCCGCTGCCTATGCGGGATTTACCGCCTCGGTCAATGCCTCAAATATCTTTACATTTGCGTCCGGCATGACGGGCACGACGAACAATTCCACGACGGGGACCGGAACGGTTGTGGTGACGGCGAACGGCGGCGATACGCTGGGCGCCACTCTCAACATGCTGGCGCCGACGTCGACCGCCGGGACGGACTTTCTGCTCTCCGACCCGCCCGCCACCTCGAATTTTTCGACCTCGATGACGGTGTTCGATTCACTCGGGAACAGTCATTTGCTGACGACGTACTTCACGAAGGTCGGCGCCAACAGCTGGAATTACAACACGGTGGCGCCTGTGAGCGACGTCGTCACGGCGAATTACCATTCGAGCAATATCGACGCCAGCTTGGGCATCGTTCGTGTAGGGTCCGGCACCTTGACGTTCGGGACGGATGGAACGTTGGATCGAGAAAGCACGGTGATTCGGTACGATACAGGGACGGCGGCCGGAACGTCCGGCACGACACCGGGAGAGCTACAGATCGACTTCAACGGCGCGACGCCGGACCAGCTGCTCGCCATGAATTTCGGTTCCAGTGTGACGACCGACGGCGGGAGCGGGCTCGATGGGACGACGCAATTCGGGTCGACGTCAGCGCTGGTGCAGCAAACACAGGATGGCTTTGCCGCCGGCTCGCTCCAAGCATTTTCCGTGGATGCGAACGGCATCATCAACGGCCGTTTTTCTAACGGTCAGCTGCGCGCGTTGGCGCAGGTGGTGCTTGCGCGTTTTCCGGATCCCATCGGGTTGACGAGGACCGGTAAAAACACCTTTGCTCAGTCTGGGAATTCCGGCCAACCGGTGACGGGAACTCCGGACAGCGCCGGACTTGGGCGGGTGTTGTCAAATTCGTTGGAATTGTCGAATGTCGACCTGGGGGAAAGCTTTATCGATATGATCGCGGCGCAGCGCGGTTTCCAGGCGAACTCGCGCGTGATCACCACGTCCGACGAAATATTACAGGAGTTGGTCAATCTGAAACGCTAGTTCCGTTCTTTTGCGGTAGGGCTGGGAGCGATCGTCGCTCCCAGCCTTTCTCTCTTACTCCCCCCTTCTCATCCGGTGTCGGTCTCTACCCCTGGACATCAGCCTGCGCCCTGTCAGCTTCTTGACGGTGTCAAGAGGTTGCTTGACAGGGCGCTCCTGCGCCCACCCGTGTGTGGCGCTGGTCGTATACGAGTATGCGCCAGATATGGTGATTTCTGGTCCTTTTGATCGGTGAACCGCAAAGTGTAGTGGCATATGCATTGCACTCTTCGCACCGGGCCAACGAGTCAATCGAGGAGGAGTTATGGCAGATGCAGCCGCAGGTGACGAAAAAGCTCCCGTCGTAGCTCCCGCTCCGGCGTTCCCCATTAAACTGCTCATTATTGTATCGGTTGTTGCCTTGCTATTCGGCGTCGGCGGAGCGTTTGTGGCGGTCAAATTCCTGGGAGGAGCCAGTAAAGGGGCTGAGAGCTCAGAGGAACAGAAAGCCGAAGCCGAGGTCAAAACCGAATCGAAAAGCGAGACCGGCGGCAAACATGGTCAGGCCGCTTCGCCCGGCGCCATGTTCGATTTGGATCCCTTCATCGTCAATCTCGCGGACACGCCGGACGTTCGGTATTTGAAGCTGACCCTCAAACTCGAGGCGGACAGCGAAGCGGTCTCCGCGGAGCTGTCGGCGCACATCCCTCAGATACGGGATGCGGTCCTGGTCTTGCTCAGCAGCAAAGACGTCAATGCGGTGAGGACGACGCAGGGGAAATTCCAGTTACGTGATGAAATCACGCAGCGCATCAACGGCCTCTTAAAGAAACCAGGCGTCCGGTCGGCGTATTTCACCGAATTCGTCGTTCAGTAGCAGCGGGATCTATGGAAAAAATTCTCTCGCAGGACGAGATCGATGCGCTCTTGAAGGGCGTCGTCTCCGGTGATGTGGACACGACTCCGAAGGACACGGCCCAGGAAGCCACGGGTGTCAAGGGGTACGATCTGTTCAATCAGGAACGAATCATCCGCGGGCGGATGCCGACCATGGAAATGATCAACGACCGATTCATTCGCCGCCAATCGGTCGTCTGGACCAGCATGTTTCGGGAGGCTGTCGATTTTGCCGTCGTCGGGACGCAAGTAATCAAGTTCGGGGAGTTCTTGAAAAAGGTTCCGATGCCGTCATCGTTGAACGTGTTTCATATGGCGCCGTTACGGGGCAGCGCGCTCTTCGTGATGGACGCGTTCCTGGTGTACCTGATCGTGGACTATTTTTTCGGGGGCAAAGGGCAAACCCACGTGAAGCCCGAGGGGCGGGACTTCACGCCCGTCCAACTGCGGATCATCAAGAAGCTGTTGCTCCACTCGCTTGTCGATCTGGAAAAGGCGTGGCATGCCGTCGTGCCGATCAATGTGGAGTATGTGCGGTCTGAGAGCAACCCGCAGTTCGCGATGGTGGTGACCTCATCCGAAATCGTCGTCGTCGTCACCTTGCAGGTCATCTTGGGGGAAACGGCCAGGGAGCTGTACATCGTGTATCCCTACAGCATGCTCGAGCCGATCAAAGAAAAACTTTATTCAGGTCTCGTCTCCGATCAGGTCGATCAAAACGGCGAGTGGATCCAGCGATTCCGAGAGCGACTCCACGACTGTCCGCTTCCGATCGCGGTGAGGCTGGGCACCGCCACGGTGACGGTGAAGGACGTGATGAATTTTGCGCCGGGCGATGTGATCCTGCTCGATCAGCATCCGGGAGATCCGCTTGACTGCTATATCGAGGGCCATCACAAATTTCAGGGGAGTCCTGGAGTGTACAAGGGGAATCACGCGTGCCGCGTGACCAAAGTGGTGAGCTCGTCATGACACCAACGAGAGAGTGACTATGGCTGAGTCAGATTCCGCAACCCGTGCCGATTCACAGACGACCGATCACCAGTCTCCGCCGACGGCTTCATTCCCGTCGGTCCAGAGCACGGTGACGGACGGCGCTCCGAAAAATATCGACTTTCTCCTGGATATCCCGATGAGCATCACGGTGTACGTCGGATCCACGAAGATGGCCATCCGGGATCTCTTGCAACTGGCGCAAGGCTCCGTCATCGAGCTGGATAAACTCGCGGGGGAACCGATGGAAGTGATGGTGAACAACAAGCTGGTCGCGCGCGGCGAAGTCGTGGTCGTCAATGAAAAATTCGGCATTCGCCTGACGGATGTCGTCAGCGCGGCGGAGCGTGTCCAGCAGTTACGGTGAGCCGCCCAAGGGGAAGCCTGTGATCGATCTGTGGGAAAGCTTGTTCCGCACCGTCTCGGCCCTGGCCATTGTGCTGGTGCTGATGGGGATTGTCGCAGTGACCGTTCGGCGAGTGATGGGGCAACGACTGGGGATGGCCGGCGGGCGCCCGCTCGTTCGACTCTTGGCCAGCGGCTATATCGCTCCGCGCAAGACCATCGCTCTGGTGTCGGTTGCGGGCGAGTATTTGATCGTGGGGACGACGGCGACCGATCTTGTTCCCCTGGGACGCATCAACGATTCAGCCGAATTGCGGGAATTACTCGCCCTCACCAGCGAGAAAGTCTCCGGTGAGACCCCGCCGGTGTCCCAGGAACGGTTCGGCTCCTGGGCGCGGCGGGTATTGCCCGACGCGTGGCATCGCCATAAGGGACTTCATGATCAATAGGCACGAGTCGCGCGCGCACATAGTCTGGGGAATCATCGCCGGAGGGATCACGCTGCTCGGGCTGTCGCTCTCCGAAGCGGCGGCGGCCGGTCCGTCGGTGAGCATCGACTTCGGCGCGGATGGCCCGAAACAAACCGCCGTGACGATCCAGATCTTAATTCTGCTCACGGTGCTCTCCTTGGCGCCGGCCCTCTTCATCATGGTGACGTCCTTTACCAGAATCGTCATCGTGTTGGCCTTTCTCCGACAGGCGCTGGGAACGCAGTCGGTTCCTCCGAATCAAGTGTTGCTGTCCTTGGCGCTGTTTCTGACGATCTTCATCATGGCTCCGGTGGGGCAGGCCGTCTACAACAACGCGCTCCAACCATTGATGGCCGAGCAGATCTCGTATGAAGATGCGTGGAAGAAGGGTATCGAGCCGGTGCGCAACTTTATGCTGCGCCAGGTGAGGGAGAAGGACCTCGAACTCTTCATCAAGCTGAGTCACGTGCCAAAACCGGATCGGGCGGAGGACGTGCCGACCCAGGCCATCATTCCGGCCTTCATTCTGAGCGAACTACGCATCGCGTTTCAAATCGGGTTCTTGATCTATATCCCCTTTCTCATCGTCGACATGGTCGTTGCGAGCATTCTCATGTCGATGGGCATGATGTTGCTTCCGCCTGTCGTGATCTCTCTGCCGTTCAAGTTGATCTTATTCGTATTGGCCGATGGTTGGTACCTGGTCGTAGGCTCGATGGTGCGGAGCTTTCAGTGAAACGTGGATCGTGAAACGTACCGGGCAACGGTTTCAAGTTTCATGTTTCAGGTTTTTTGAACGTGAAACCTGGAACTTAGGATTGAAGAAACGAACGACGAGGAACGAAATCTATGACGCCGGAAATGGTCACGGAGCTGGCCAGACATGCATTAGAAACGACGCTGTTGGTGTCGGCGCCGATTCTGGGGCTCAGTCTGCTCATCGGTCTGGCGGTCAGTGCGTTCCAGGCCATGACGCAACTGAACGAAGCCACGCTCACGTTCGTTCCGAAAGTGGTGGTCCTGTTCGTGGCATTGCTGCTCTTCCTTCCCTGGATGATGAACACCATGACCACCTACATGGCCGATCTTTTGATGAATATTCCCAACTATGTGCATTAACGCGACCGTGACAATGGCCGGCTTGTTCTCACATCATGTAGGTCTTCGTTCGCTGCGGCCGCGCCTGTGGCATGGCGCGTCACCCGTTGAATTCGCGACGAAGACGTACGAGGGGGTACGGCGTTGACGCAGACCATCCAGATTCTGCTTCCTGAGTTTCAAGGGTTTTTGGTCCTCATTTCCCGTATCGGCGGGTTGTTGGCCGCGCTGCCGGTATTGAGCGGGCGGGCCGTTCCTACAAAAGTCAAAGTGGCGCTCGTCCTGGCGTTGGGCGTGCTGTTGGCTCCCATCGTCCCACTTCCCGCCGTGCCCTATGACCCTATTGTCTTGGCCGGCGGGCTCATCAGTGAAATGGTCATCGGTTTGGCGATCGGACTGGCTGTGCGATTGTTTTTCGGGGCGCTTGAATTGGCCGGAGAGGTGATCGGCGTGCAGATGGGATTCGGCGTCGTTCAACTGTTGGATCCCACGACATCGGAGCATACCCCCATCATCGGGCAATACTTCACCCTTCTGGCGACCCTCATCTTCCTTTCGCTGAACGGGCATCTCCTGCTGGTGGCGACGATTCTCTCGAGCTATGAATCCATTCCGGCATTCGGCGCGTCCCTCACCGGAGGCATGGGAGAGGCGATTCTCCGCCTCGCTCAGAACATGTTTGTCGTGGGGTTGAAGTTGGCGGCGCCCGTGCTCGTCATCATTCTTTTGATCAATATTCTTCTGGCGCTGCTGGGACGGGCGGTCAGTCAGATCAACGTATTCGTGTTGAGTTTCCCTGTCACGATCGCCGGCGGGTTGGCGGTGTTGGCGCTGTCCGTGCCGTTTGTAGTCGAACTCTTAGTCCGAGAAATAGAGCGACTGCAATTGACGATCGAGGAGTTCATGAAAGCGCTGGGACATGGCTGAGGATCGGAGCAATAAAACAGAACCAGCGACGCCGAAACGAAAAGAGGAGGCGCGCAAGAAGGGACAGATCGCGATCAGTCGCGATCTGTCGACGGCCGTCATCCTCTTGAGCGGCATCGGGCTGCTGGCGGCCATGTTGCCGGTCGGCGTTCTCAAGATGACCGAGATGACCCGTCAAGGGCTCACACTCTCGTTCCCCTTGGCGTTTTACCAACATATGTCCGTCGAACAGGTGTACGAGGTCGTCATCCAGGCCAGCCTCACGGTGGTGACACTGAGTCTTCCGGTCGTGCTGGGCATTTTGGTGATGGGGAGCGCCGCGGCGCTGCTGCAGACAGGAATGTTATGGCGTGCCGAAGCGATTCAACCGGATGTCGAACGCATCAGTCCGATCAAGGGGTTATCCCGGCTCTTCTCGTTGCGGTCTGTGATGGAGCTGGTGAAGGGGCTGCTCAAGATTGCGATTGTGACGGGTGTCGGCCTGTGGGTTGCCCGGTACGACGTGCTTCAGATCCCGGGGTTGGTGGGATTCGATATGGGCAGCGTCCTGGACGTCACCGGCCGGCTCTCGTTGAAGGTGGGATTGGCCGTCGCCGGGGCCATCGCGGTCCTGGCCGGGTTTGACTATGCCTACCAACGTTTTGAGTGGGAACGCAACCTCCGGATGTCGATACAAGAGATCAAGGAGGAACACAAGGCCGCGGAAGGCGATCCGCTCATCAAGAGTCGCGTGCGGACCATTCAGCGAGAGATGACGAAAAAACGCATGATGGCCGCCGTGAAGACGGCGGACGTGGTGATCACCAACCCGACACACCTGGCTGTGGCGTTGAAGTATGACACGAGCACGATGGGCGCTCCTATGGTCGTCGCCAAAGGAGCCGGCTTGGTTGCCGAACGTATCCGCGAGTTGGCTCGACATCACGGGGTGCCGGTCGTCGAACAGAAATTCGTGGCCCGAACACTGTTCAAACTCGTCGAGATCGGCAAAGAGATTCCAAACGAGCTGTACCGCGCGGTCGCGGAGATCCTCGCGTTTGTGTATCGAGCCAGAGGCGTCACTCCATGAACAGGATGCTGAAAAAGTTCGCCGACGGCGTTCTCGCATCGCTCAGAAGCTCAACGTACGGCCTAGGCAAACGCCTGTTCATACAGGCGATGGGTGGGCCGGGTGAAAACTATCTACGCCTCGCCTCTTCGCTCGCACCAGGTATGGAAACGTTCCGTCATCGTGTTTGCATCAACCGAAATTGTTCACGGACGACTAGGAGATTATGCCAACGGCAATAGAACCGGTAGAACAACCTCAGTTGATCAAGCATCCGGACATCGTCATCTCCGTCGGGGTGGTGGCCATTCTCATGGTGATGCTGTTGCCGTTGCCTCGATTTGTGCTCGATTTGTTGTTGAGCTTCGATATCACCTTGTCGGTGATTATCTTGCTGGTCGGACTGCAAGTGCGGCGTCCGATCGAGTTCTCGGTGTTTCCATCCATCCTGTTGGTGATCACGCTGTTCAGGCTCTCCCTCAACATTGCGTCCACGCGGCTTATTCTGTTGCACGGCAACGAAGGGGCGGGGGCGGCCGGCGAGGTGATTCGGGCGTTCGGGAACTTCATCGTCGGGGGGAATTACACGGTCGGGTTGGTCGTCTTCTCCATTCTCGTCATCATCAATTTCGTCGTGGTGACGAAGGGCGCCGGACGTGTAGCCGAGGTGGCCGCTCGCTTCACCTTGGATGCCATGCCCGGCAAGCAGATGAGTATCGATGCGGATTTGAATGCCGGTGTGATCAATGAGGCGGACGCGCGCCGTCGCCGCCGGGAAATCGCGCAAGAGGCGGACTTTTACGGCTCGATGGACGGCGCCAGCAAGTTTGTTCGAGGGGATGCCATTGCGGCCGTCATTATCGTCCTCGTCAACATCATCGGCGGATTGGCGATCGGTATTCTGCAGCAGGGCATGAGTCCCGCGCTCGCGGCCCAAACCTATACCGTGTTGACGGTCGGGGAGGGATTGGTGGCGCAGATCCCTGCGCTGATCGTGTCGACCGCCGCGGGTATCGTGGTGACTCGCGCCGCGTCGGAAACGGATTTGGGCGGGGAGATGACGCGGCAGTTGTTGACCTCCCCCAAGCCGGTGGGCATGGCCGCCGGTATTCTCCTCGCGCTTGGATTGGTGCCGGGTCTGCCCCATGTGGCGTTCTTAGCGTTAGGGAGCGCCCTCGCATGGGTCGCCTATCACCTCCATCAGCGGGAACAGGTTCAAACTACCCCGACACCTGTTCCGAGCACGCCCAAGGCCGAGGAAGGTCTGACTCGGGTGACTCCGCTCGATCTCATGGAAGTGCAGGTCGGGTACGGCTTGATAGGTCTTGTCGAGGGGACGCAGGGCACCGCATTGCTCGATCGGATTAAAGCGCTCCGGCGTCAATTCGCGGAATCGATGGGTTTTGTCGTGCCCCCCATTCATATCCGTGACAATCTCCAGCTGCGTCCGAACGAATACGCCATCATGTTGAAGGGCGTGGAAGTGGCCAAGGCCGACGTGTTGCCTGGGCATCTGTTGGCGATTGATCCAGGTACCGGCCAACGGGGCTTGGTGCAGGGCATTGCGACCAAGGAGCCGGCATTCGGATTGCCGGCGCTCTGGGTGCCTGACAATGCCAGAGAACAGGCGCAAATGGCCGGGTATACCGTGGTGGACGCGAGCTCGGCGATCGCCACGCATCTTTCCGAGTTGATCAAGCGCCACGGCTCTGAATTGTTGGGACGGCAGGAAGTGCAAGCGCTGTTGGATGAAGTCGGGAAAGCGCATCCGAAATTGGTGGAAGAGCTCATTCCCACGCTGGTGCCGCTCGGGACGGTCGTCCGGGTGCTTGGGAACTTGCTCAAGGAGGGCATTCCGATTCGAGATCTCCGGTCGATTCTCGAGGCGATTTCCGATCAAGCCACCACCACCAAGGACGCGGAAGTGCTCACGGAGTATGCGCGGCAGGCGCTGGCTCGGACCATCACCAAGCAGTATCAATCGCCTGACGGGAGTCTCCAGGTCATTACCTTGGATCCTCGACTGGATCGCTCGTTGGCGGAACAAGCGGCGGCCTTGCCGCCCGGGGCCCTGTTGAACCTTGACCCCACGCTCTCGCACAAGTTGTTGACCGGCCTCAAACAGGCCGCCGAGCGGGTTGCGGCTCGAGGGCAGCAGCCGATCGTACTCTGCTCGCAGGTTGTTCGCCGTCACCTCCGGCGACACAGCGATCGTTTGTTACATGCGGTTCCCGTCATGGGGCTCAATGAAGTGGATTCCTTTGTTCGCCTGCAGCCGTTAGATACGGTGCGGATCGATTTCGAATTGGCATAGTTGATCGTAAGGTAGGCCATGAAGGTCAAGACATTTCACGCGCTGACCATGCAGGACGCCATGCGCGCCATCAAGGAAGAACTGGGGCCGGACGCCATTATCTTGTCAGCCAAAGAAGTGCGTGAGGGCGGGCGAGTCTTACGAGCGTTCAATCGACCGGTCTTGGAAGTGATGGCCGCATCGGATCAAGACGTCTCACGCCCCCTTCCGCCGGCTGAACAAGTTCCACAGGGTGCCGCGCCCAGGAAGCCGTCCGATGCAGAGGCGAAGTCTGCGCCGAACTTTCAACAGACTCTGCAAGGAGTGTTGAAGCCCAACGGGAAGACGATGCCACCGCCCGTCGGTCGGTCCGTCTCGGTGAAGCCGTCTCGAATGACGATGAAACCGAATCGGCGGCGACAGCTGCATGCCGTGGTGAATGAATTAGGCCGCCTCTTGGAGGATTTGTCGCGGGACGACGTCCGGTCCATCGAAAGTCAACCGGTGTCGATGCTGGTTTGGCTGCGCCGCTCGCTTATCGCGCAGGGGATCAGTGCTTCCACTGTGGATGTGTTGGTGAACGAGGTGTGCAAGACCGGACAAGGCGCCGGTCCGGATGACGATGAGTCGGTTCGGCATGCGCTCCGGCGTGAAATCGCGACTCGGGTACGAACGAGCGAGCCGGTCTTGCAGGGAGAGGGATTTCCCTCCATCGGTCTCCTGATCGGACCCAGCGGAGCCGGCAAGACCGCGGCTGCGGCCAAACTGGCGTCCTATTATCGCCTCGAACAACGGAGATCCGTCGCCCTCATTACCTTTAATACCTCTCGGGAAACCGCGGTGGAGCAGCTGCGTCGGTATGCCAGGGTCGTAGGGGTGCCGTTTGCTTGTGCCGTGTCGGCTCGGCAGGTCCATGAAGGGCTTCGTCGCCATAGGCAGGTCGATCTGGTGTTGATCGACATGCCGGGGATTGGATCGAACGACTTGATCTTGGCCGACGAACTCCGGCGGCTTCTCCCGCAGGAGGCCGTGACGACTCATCTGGTGTTTCCGGCTTCCATCAGGGAGCAGGAGCTCTGTCGGATCACGACACGCCTCAGTGATCTCCCGCAGCTCCGTCTGCTGTTCACCAAACTCGACGAAACGGAATCGTTCGGCACCATCTTTGAAGTCGCGCATCAAACCGGTGTGCCGCTGTCCTATTGGAGCACCGGACGGCGAGTTCCCGGCGATCTCGAGGTTGCCTCCTCTGAACGTTTGGCGGCGTTGTTGACGACGGAACGTTCTGATCGTTCTCAGGGGCGTCTCAATCGGGCAGGTCGATCATCAGACGCGACTCCCGCGTTAATGGAAGCAGCAATTCACCATGGATAATCTGGCTGGAGGTCTTGATATGCCGTTTGGAGCAAGAAGGTCAGTCCTGATGTCGGAGGATCTGAGTCGTCGAGGCGGCGCGCCCACCCATGTCATCGCGGTTTCCAGCGGCAAGGGAGGAGTCGGAAAGTCCAATGTGGTTGCGAACCTTGCCGTTGCGCTCACGAAGCTCGGCAAGCGGGTGCTGATTTTGGATGCCGACCTCGGGTTAGGCAACCTCGATGTGCTCCTGGGGCTGGTTCCACGGCATACCATCGAAGATGTTTTGGTGGGCACCCATACGATCGACCAGATTGTCCTCGACGGCCCGGCGGGCATTCATGTCATTCCGGCCAGCTCCGGTGTCGCGCGTCTGACGGCGCTGACGGAAGCCCAACAGGTCATGATCCAGGAACAGTTGGCTCAGCTCACGTCGGAGATGGATGTGCTTTTGATCGATACCGGCGCGGGAATTTCACCGAACGTCACCTTTTTTGCCTCGGCGTCGGATGAGACGATGATCGTCGTCTCGCCGGAGCCGACATCGCTTACGGATGCCTATGCCCTGATCAAAGTCTTGGCCCGCCAGTATCGGGAACGCCGGTTCAAAGTGCTGGTGAATCAAGCCAAGAGCCCCCGTGAAGCCGCGGAAGTGTTCGGCAAGTTGGATGTGGCGGTGGATCATTTTCTGCATGTGGCCGTCGAATTAGTCGGGGTCATTCCCTATGACGACTATGTGCATTTGGCCGTCATGCAGCAGAAGGCGCTCTCTGAGATATTCCCGGATGCGCCGGCCGCCCAAGCGTTCAAGCGATTGGCGCAGCAAGTCCTTCAATGGCCGAGGCCGGGTCTCCCCAAAAGTTCCATACAGCTTGTTTGGCAACGAGCGGCGACGCCCGCCAGTAACTGACCACCGATTGAACGATGGGAAGAACATGAGCAAGACGGCCTTACCACACGAGCGGAAATCCTTTGCGGCCCAGGGAGTCGGACGCGAACAGCTGATCAAGGAGTTTGCCCATGTCATCCGGGCGATGGCCCATCGCTTGGCCTTCCGCCTTCCGGCATACCTCGACGCGGAGGATCTGATTTCGGTCGGCACGATCGGACTCATGGACGCCATGGACAAGTACGATCCCACGCGGGAAGCGAAGTTCAAGACGTATGCGGAGTTCAGAATCCGTGGCGCCATGCTCGATGAGATTCGGTCGATGGACTGGATCCCGCGATCGGTTCATGAGCGAATCGGCCTGCTCCAAAAGACTCACACGATGCTCATGAGCCGGCTGGGCCGACCGCCACATGACGATGAGGTGGCGACGGAGCTGAAGATGTCTCTGGAAGAGCTGGATGAGTTTATTACAAGGGCCAGAGGGGCGGTGATGATCAGCGTGGACGATCTGGGCCTGCATGAACCGGACGGGCACAAAGTGGTCAAGATGTTGGCCGATACGCATACCCCGGATCCTCTTTCTTCATTGGTCAACGAGCGTGAACGGGAATTGATCGCCGAAGCCATTCACATGTTGCCGGAAAAAGAGCGCCTCGTTTTAACGTTGTATTACTACGAGGAGCTCACGATGAAGGAAATCGGAGAGTTGTTGAAAGTCACTGAGTCACGGGTTTGCCAAATCCATACGAAGGCCATCATCCAGCTCAAGGCATATTTGCATAGACCGAGCTGACCGCATCGACCGACCGGCTGGGCTGCCGTGTGGAATCGTTGCGAGGCTGTTCGCGATCGTCCGCGATTGCCCGTATTCAGTCCTGAGTCCAAGAACCCGACACCCTCCGGGCAAGATCTCGGCCGGTATTTGGCGTAGACAGGCCTTCAATCAGCAATCACGACGATGCACGTGAAGGTATCACACCATGCGTTCCCCCGCTCTCGGAAGCGAGCTCTTGCATGGTGGTGTATCTCGGCAGCGGTGTGTGGCTTAAGCATGGCGTGGATAGAGCCAACACCGGCCGATTCTAGAAGTGTGGTCGACGTCCTCTCCGTACGGCTTGTCGTGGGATGGATGGGTCTTTGTGTCGCGGCTGGATTCAGCGTGGTGGGATTTTTGTATTGGCCGTATGCTCAGGACCTTGCGCGGCGCGAGCTTGATCGTGTGCCGTCGGCCTATGACGGTGTGACTGGTCTTCCCACTCGACGACTGTTTCTTGTCCTTCTCAAGCAGGCGTTGAGCAGGGCTGAGACGACCAAACGGCGCGTAGCGGTCTTGGTATGTAGCTTAGAACAGTTTCGTCCGTTGTCCACCGCTTCGGCCGCTCCGAATATGACCCTGGTCGTGCGAGTGCAAGCGGCTCGAATCAAGAGTGCGCTGCAGCCTCACGATGTGGTGGCGCGCCTGAATGAGTATACCTTCGCCGTGATCGTCGACAATCTCGCGTCACAGGATGACGCCCGAGTGAGCGCCGAGAAAATTCAGAGCGCCATCGCACTCCCCCTCCTGATCGAAGGCCAGGAGTTGCTGATGTCTTGCCGGATTGGGGGAATCGTGGGGCCGCAACAGGGGACTGACGCCGAGTCACTTCTTGAGGCTGGATCGGATGTCTTTGAGAATGGTCGATCACACGCAGAGGGGAGCACACTGATCGTGGCTGCTCCCCAGCCATGGTTGACCGGACATGAGACGAGCTCCTTTCCCCCGGCTTCCGATCGGCACGCGGCGTCCCTCACCAGTCATTGCTAGGAATAATTTTCACCTCGGTGGGTAGAATCCACCCTCGCGTCACGGCGGGGCGAGTCCCTCCCAACCTCGCACGTCACCATGGATGTCGATTCACGCCTGCATTTGGCCGAGTTTGAATTCCGTATAGAGCAATCTCCGTTTGAAACAAATCTGGCATAAGGGTTGCTGTCTCCGAAGGCAAAAGGAGTCAGCAATATGAATCGAGGTATTTATTCCGTTCTGTCTGGAGCGCTGGCTCATGAACGGCGAATGCAGGTCTTCGCCAACAATATGGCCAATGTGAATACGGCCGGGTTCAAGCAGGACGAGCAGGCCTTCAAGGCCATATTCCCCCGATACCAAGCGGGCGTTCCCACCGGAAGCCGAACCGGGGGATTGGCTCAACAGATCATGGCCAGACCATCCGGACCATCCGAGCGCGCCTTTGTCGCGCCGCATCAGCTCAAGACCACTTTTGAGCCGGGTCGCATCCGCTTGACCGGCAATCCGCTGGATGTCGCAATTCAAGGACGAGGGTTTTTTGAGGTACAGACGCCACAAGGACCTCGATATACCCGTAACGGCATGCTGTCGTTGGATAATCAACGTCGCTTGGTGACAGGCCTTGGCTATCCGCTGATGGGGACGAAGGGCGAGATCAAGATTCCTCCAGGAAAACTCGATATTACGGCACAGGGCGAGATCAGAGTCGACGATAAGGCTGTGGCGACGATCAAAGTCATGGAATTCCAGGATGACAATATGCCGCAGAAATCATCGGAAGGGTTGTTCTTCTCGGAAAAAGGCACCATCGACAAGAACCCGCAAATTCAGGTCGGACACATCGAAGAGTCCAACGTCAATTCGATCGGCGAGATGGTGAAGATGCTTCAGGGAATGCGCAACTATGAATCGACGCAAAAGCTGATTCAAACGCTTGATCGCATGGCCGAGGTTGCGATTCAAGACGTAGGGCGGGTGCTCTAAGAGTGTGAAGCGTTTAGCGTGAAGCGTCCGAAGTCAGGACGAGATACGCTTCACGAACGACGAGATATGTAGGAGGATTTCCATGATCAGAGCCATGTGGACCGCGGCGACCGGAATGACGGCTCAGCAGATCAACGTCGACACCGTCGCGCACAACCTTGCCAACGTCAACACCAACTCCTTCAAACGCAGCCGGGCTGAGTTTGCGGACCTGCTGTATCAGATTCAACGACTCCCGGGCACGAACGCATCCAACGTGGGAGTGTTTCCGGTCGGCATCCAGGTAGGAGCCGGGGTTCGACCGACGACGGTCGCTAAAGAATGGTTGCAAGGGAACATGCGTCAAACGAACAACGAAACAGACCTGGCGATCGATGGGCCTGGATTTTTCCAAGTGTCCCGCCCCGATGGGACGATCATGTATACCCGAAACGGCTCGTTTAAGCGTGACAATGTGGGTAATCTCGTGACCGGCGACGGCGATCTCCTCAATCCCGTGATTACGATCCCGTCCGGCGCGCTCAAGATGGATATCGGGCAGGACGGCACGGTCTCGGTGTTGCTGCCGGGCGTCACACAGGCGTCGCAAGTGGGGCAAATCCAATTGACACGGTTCGACAATCCTTCCGGCTTGGTCGCGATGGGAGGCAATCTCTTTATCGACAGTTTTGCATCCGGGCCTCCGACGCAAGGGACAGGCGGCTTCACGACCGGATTCGGAACGATCCAGCAGGGTTTCTTGGAGAGTTCGAATGTCAACCTCGCTGAAGAAATGGTCAACATGATCATTGCGCAGCGGAGTTACGAGATCAACTCCAAGACGATTCAGGCTTCCGACGAAATGATGGCCATTGCGAACAATCTCAGACGATAAGGAGCGTCTCATGTCCAGATTCTGGCTGATGCTGATCGTGCTCCTTTCACCCGGAGGCTTCGATGTCATGACGTCAAGCGCGGGGTCGAGCGAGTCCCGGTCGATCGCGTCGTCGCCCCGAGGCTCAATCCATCGGGCAGCCGACACCGTTGCGGATCGAGCGACTGTCAGCGAGGTCACTCCCGATCTGATTCGAAAGGCCGTTCAGACATACTTGACGGACGAGTGGGGTCGCAAGGTGAAGACGGTGCAGGTGACAGTGTTGGAGCCCGCTGAGCCGGTGATGATCCCCGGCGGGACGGTGGAGTTGCACGTCGCTCCCAACTCCATGGAAGAAGGTCTAGGACGGCGGATGTTTCATGTGGAGGCAGTGGCACATGGGAAAGCTCGGAAAACGATCCGGGTTGTGGCCGATATCGCGGCGATGATCGACGCGGTCGTCGTCACCCGCTTTCTGAAGACCGATGAACTGATTGACATGGGCGATCTCAAGACCATCGGACTGCGGGTTCATCAGCTGAACCATCCCTTCATGACTGATCCGGCAGAGGTCATCGGGAAGAGCGCCTCACGGCCTCTTCCGCCGGATACCCCGCTGCGCCCAGCCTTTGTGAAGCTTCCGTTGGTGGTCAAAAAGGGTGATCGAGTCCTGATCGAAGCGCGGCGCGGGGGGCTGTCGATTCGAGCCTATGGCGTGACGAAGGCGAGCGGACAGGTCGGACAGACCGTCATGGTCGCCAATCTGGATTCCGGAAGGGAGCTGAGAGCCAAAGTGGTGGCTCCGAGTCTCGTTGAGGTGGAGTTCTAACACGATGCTGAAAAAGCCTGCCAGCGGCGTTCTCGCATCGCTCAGAGGCTCAACGTACCGAAGCGTACGCCGCGCCCCTTCTTTCGCTGCGGCCTTGCCCGCGGAACGGCGCGTCTTGGCGCGCCGGGGCTGGGCGAGTGAGATCAGGAGCCTTTTTGCATATCCTGTGCAGCTAGTTGGTGTCGTGCTGCTGCTTCAGGCATGTTCGAGTCCGCCGAATGTTTCAAGCAAGATCGTCGTGCCCCCATTGCCTCCACCCAAGACGGTCGGATCGCTGTGGCAGGAAGACAATGGGCGATCCTATCTCTATGAGGATCTTCGCGCGATGCGCATCGGCGACATTCTCACCGTCAAGATCATCGAAAACCATAAAGGGTCGAAGTCCGCCGATACCGCGGCTCAGCGTGAGTCATCGATTAAAAACAGTCTGGTCGGCAGCGCGATGGGCTACATCGGAATACCGGGCATACGATTCAGCGATGAAACGAGACGAGGGATGGGGATCGACGCAAGCGCCACCAATAAATTCAGCGGAAAGGGCGCGACCAGCCGCGAAGGGACGTTGACGGGGACCATCTCCACGATCGTGACGGAAGTGCTTCCGAACGGCGATCTTCGCATCGAAGGACGTCGTGAAGTGACGGTCAACAGTGAAAAACAGTTGATGAGCATCGGTGGCATCGTGCGTCGAGTCGATGTCGACACCAAGAATACGGTGCTGTCATCCGCCATCGCCGACGCCAGAATCGAATATTCAGGTCTCGGGGTGCTCGACGATGTGCAGCGCCCCGGGTGGTTCATTCGCATTCTCGATTGGGTCTATCCGTTCTGAGAAGGAGGGTTATGACGGTTGCGACGAGACGTAAACCGATTCAGCGGAGCATGCTCAAGCGGCGCCCCATGAATCTGCGTACGCTGCAGATGATGGTGCAGAGCGGGGTGGTGCGGCGCGCTGACTTCGATCCTCCCACCTTCGGGAGCAGGGCACGATTCCACGCGCTTGAAGAGGCGGCTCACGACTCGAACAATGAAGTCGCCTCTACGCAAGGATGGCTGTCGCGCATCATACTTGGTCGCCGGTCGCCGGTTTCCGTTCCCAAACGTTTGTGGAGAGGATAGGTGTCCCGCGCATGGTCAAACGAAGTATCTCCATAGTCAGTGCACTGATACTGACGGGTGGTCTCTTGATGCCCTCCGGCGCCGATGCGGTGAGGATCAAGGACATCGGTGTGATCGAAGGAGTGCGAGAAAACCAGTTGCTCGGGTACGGTTTGGTGGTCGGGCTGGACAGCACCGGGGACCGAGTCATCGGTGGACAGTTCACGATTCAGGCGATGATGTCCATGTTGAACAAGATGGGCGTCAATCTGGTGATCGATCCCATCCAGTTATTGACGAGAAACATCGCTTCGGTGATGGTGACCGCCAAGCTTCCTCCGTTCTCGAAACCGGGGATGACGCTGGACGCCGTGGTCTCGTCGATGGCGAACGCCAAAAGCCTGCAAGGCGGGACGCTCTTGCTCACACCGTTAAAGGCGGCCAACCAGCAGGTCTTTGCCGTCGCGCAGGGACCCGTCTCGATCGGTGGTTTTCTCGGCGGGACGGGAGGGGCCGGCGGAGCGACGGTGGTGAAGAATCATCAATCGGCCGGCGTGATTCCCGGGGGGGCCATCATCGAAAAGGAGCTTCCCGTCAATATCGACTCATGGGAAACAGTCTCCGTCCTTCTCCGGCAACCTGATTTTACGACCGCCATCCGGACCGCCGAGGCCATCGAGAGCGCGTTCGGGAAAGGCAGCGCGTCGGCCGTGAATGCCGGATCTGTGAAGGCGACGATTCCTCAGGTGTTTCAAGGCCGTGTCGTCGAATATATCGCCTCGATCGAGGGGCTTGACGTGACCGTCGATTCAATCGCCAAGGTCGTCGTCAATGAACGGACCGGCACAGTCGTGCTGGGAGAACATGTGCGGATCTCCACGTGCGCGATTTCTCATGGCAATCTCACGATCTCAGTGAAAAACACGTTGAACGTGTCGCAGCCGCCGGCGCCGCTTATCGGTTCGTCCGCAGGCCAGACGACCGTGACCCCCGATGTGCAGACGGAGGTCAAGGAGCAAGAATCGCGGCTTTTGGTCGTGGATGAGACGGTGACATTGGGAGAGGTCGTGCGGGCTCTCAATGCAGTGGGGGTGACGCCGCGCGACCTTGTCGCAATCCTCTCGGCTCTGCGGTCGGCAGGAGCGCTGCAAGCAAACCTCGAAATCATTTAGATGCACGAGATATGAAAACTACTGAACCATACGGAATCCATTCCGGGTTATCTGCGCCAGGATATGTGGATCCTGGATTGACCGGGCGCGTTGGTCATCTTGTTTCTCAGGCGACTGCTTCGAAATCGCAGGACCCTGCCGAGGCGCGTCAACAAATGGTCCAAGCTGGGCGGCAGTTCGAAGCCTACTTTGTCTCGTATTTACTGAAGGTTATGAGGGAGACGGTTCCAGAGGGCACCGTCACCAATAAGCAAGGGGCGTATTTTTACTCATTTTATGACGAGGAGATCGGGAAACGGGCGGCTGAATCTGGGGGGATAGGCATTGCCAAGATGGTGCAGGAGTATGCGCAACAATATTTTTCATCATCTCCCTTGGAACACTCAAGTTCTTCTGAGTAAAAACCGATAAGAGGCTCGACCGGGGTAAAGTCCATAATTCTCTCAGCCTGGTCGCTGGGAGAGGAGAAGCCGGGAGAAGGAGCGGCAACATGCAGATTTCAGGTCATGGGAAGGTCGATCATCTTGCCAAGCTGTTGCTTGGGGTTCAGGAAACCGAGGGGACCGGCGGTCGACAGGCGGCTGCCCGCACCCCGGTGGGTAAGGATGAGGTTCAGATTTCGGCCCAAGCGAAGGAACTTCATCGGATTCGGGAGTTGGCCAATCAGCCTGA
Source organism: Candidatus Nitrospira nitrificans (assembly GCF_001458775.1). Lineage (NCBI taxonomy): Bacteria > Pseudomonadati > Nitrospirota > Nitrospiria > Nitrospirales > Nitrospiraceae > Nitrospira > Candidatus Nitrospira nitrificans. The sequence continues at coordinate 182,749 of NZ_CZPZ01000001.1, read as the reverse complement.
TCCTGGACGGGCTGAACAGGTGGAGCGTGTGAGGCGTGCCCTTGACAGCGGCACGTATGACGTCAGCGGTCGCGCCGTCGGAGATGCCATCGTCAAGCAAGTTCTAACCGACGCCATACTGTAAGATCCATCTGCTCAGGCTCCTGAATCTTCACTCGCCGTGGTCCCTTTTGTCCTGGTCCCTTCGGGAAAGAGGGCAAGGGATGGATGGCGGAACGCAGCGCATGTGTACGGTCAGAAGGAGTCTGTATGTCCACGTTCCCCCCAGCGATCACCCAACTATGCCGCTTGTTGCGCCAAGAAGAGGCCACGTGCCGTCAGCTGCTTGAAACGGTCCACACTGAACGAGCCGCTATTCGAACGCTTGCGATTACGGAGTTTCATGCCATCAATTGCCGTCGACTGTCGATTCTAGAATCGTTGCAATCTCTTGCCGATGAACGACAGCAGCTCGTTCAAGACCTAGCGAGGCGCTATGGTCTGCATCCGGGAACCGTCTCGATTCATGAACTCATCGACCATGTCCAAGACCCCTCATCAGACGACGTGCGAGCCGTCTACCGAAGTTACATGACGGTGGCCAAGACCGTCCGTGACGAGATCGGACAGAACGTGGTGCTCATCGAGGGGATTCGCGGCGTGGTGGATCAAGCGCTGTCGACCGGTGCTCCTGTGTGCCCGGCCAAGGATCTGTATGCAGCCGATGGACAAGCGATCGGCACAGGCCGCGTCAACGTGCTCATTCATCAGCAAGGCTAAGCATGATTGGTCTCTCGTCTCTCTTCGATATCGCCAGAAGCGCACTGGTCACCTCGCAGCAAGCCCTCACGGTGACCGGACAGAACATCGCCAACGTGAATACACCCGGCTATTCCCGGCAGGAAGCCGTGCTTACCGAACGTCCGCCGCTGAACGGCCAACCTGGCATGGTGGGGACCGGCGTGCAGGCCACGTCCATCAGGCGCTATACAGACCAATTCATCAACCGGCAGCTTACGACCGTCCAGCAGAATCTCGGACGACTATCGGTGTCGAGAGAGGAGTTGTTCCGACTCCAAAACTTGTTTGGAGACAGTAACAATCAAGGTGTTGCCGCGCGAATGAATGATTTTTTTCGTGGTTTGCAAGATGTGTCGACCAATCCGGGAGGGTTGGCGGCTCGTTCGGTGCTGTTGGCCAACGCGAGACAGTTGGCCTCGAGTCTGAATCAGGTATCTTCCGATCTGGTCGCCGCGCGACAATCATTGAACTTTCAGGTCCAGCAGACGGTCATGGAAATCAACAGCCTGTCGAAACAAATCGCCGAGCTGAATAACCAGATTGTTACGGCCGAGGTGACGGGTCAGAACGCCAATGACCTCCGTGATCAGCGCGAGCTCGCACTGAATGAGTTGGCGGTGCGGATCGATATCACGACCGTCGAGTCCGGCACGGGCGCGCTGACGGTTTTTGCGGCGCGCGGGCAGGTATTGGTGGAAGGAACCACCATTCGGCAGTTGAATGCCATCGAGGATTCGGACAACGAGGGGCTGTTTTCCATCGGGTATTCCACAGGGGGTACACGTCCCTTGAGCATCGATGCTCTGATCTCGAACGGCCGCTTACGCAGCCTCTTGGATGTCCGTGATACCACCGTTCGCGATCTGAACGCCTCATTCGACCGGCTCTCGGCGACACTGGCGAACGCCGTGAATATGATTCATCGGCGAGGGTATGGACTCGACGGATCAACCGGGCTCGACTTCTTTAATCCCGCGGCGGTGTCTGCGCGGGCCGTGACTGCCAACCAGGGAGTTGCCGCGATCAATGGCGGTGCGATTGCCGCAAACAGTCTGCTCACGTTTCACGATTACGAGATCCGCTTTTCCTCCGCAACGGCCTATTCCATCGTGGATGCCACGACGGGCGCGACAATTCGCGGTAACTATACCGGCACAGCGATCACGGCACCGTCCACCGATGCGCCCTTGTCCATTGTAACGGGTGTGAATGACACACTTACCGTGACCGTCGATGGGGTGGCTTCCGGCACCATCACACTCGCAGGCACTGCGAGTCCAGGCTTGTCGTATACTTCCGGCTCGGCCCTCGCGCAGGAAGTGCAAGCAAAAATCAATGCCGATGGAGCGTTGCAAGCGGCGGGTAAAACCGTGGCGGTCACCTATGACGCCACAACCAACCGATTGGTCATGACATCGAATGACACGACCGCGGCATCGGCGGTCGACATGACCGGAGGGACAGCTCGAGCATCGCTTGGCTTGAGCGCCGGTCTCAGTACGGCGGCCTCAGGCACGTACGCAGGCCCGGCGACGTTGACGTTTGACGGTCTCAGTGTGACGTTGACCGGCGCGGCTGCGGCCGGGGACGTCTTCGAGGTGGATTCGTACAGTCATGCCGCGCGCGATCTGGCGGTCACGCTCACCAATCCGTCGTCTGTTGCGGCTTCATCCACGCGAACGGGGACTCCCGGCAACAATACCAACCTGCTCTCGCTGGTTGCGCTCCAGCACCAGCGATTTGCGAGTCTGGAAAACGGGAGCTTGCAGGATGCCTATCGGTCTGTCGCGGCAGAGCTCGGTGTCGCTGCGCAAACGGCTGACCGTGAAAAAGAAGCGAAGGAGATTTTGAAGGACCAGATCGAGACATTGCGCGCTCAAGTGTCCGGCGTCTCGATGGACGAGGAACTGGTGAATCTGATCAAGTTCCAACGAGGATTCGAAGCCGCCTCGCGGCTGGTGCGCCTCACTGACGAAATGTTCCAAACGCTGTTGTCGATCAAACCTTAGCGTCGAGGTCTCTATGCGGGTGACAGAGTTACAGACCTTCGGTGTGTTGACGAATAATCTGGCCCGCGCGCGCGCGCGGGGTTTGGAATTCCAGCAACAGGTGTCGACCGGAAAATTGGTGCGTCAGCCGTCCGACGATCCCAGCGCCTTCAACCATATTGCATTGGACAAGGCCTCGCTTGCCGCGATTGAGCAACGGAAGCGCAATATTGTATTCGGGCAGACAAGGCTGGATCTTTCGGATACGGCGCTGAGCAACGCGATGACGTCGTTGTCCCGCGTGCAACAGCTTGCCGTACAGTTTCGTAACGACACGAACAGCGCGGCGGATCGGGTGATCGGGGCGAAGGAAGTACGCCAACTGTTCGCGCAGCTCCAACAAACGGCCAATATGGAATTGAACAATCAGCCCATCTTCACCGGCACCAGCACACATGGGCGGGCGACGGGACTTGCGATCACGACACCGTTGACATTGACAAACGGCAGCAATGATACCCTCACCGTGATGGTCGATGGAACCACGTCGGGAACGATCGATTTGACAGCCGGGACAGAGTCCTTGACCGGCGCCCAGCTGGCCGCGCGCGTCCAAAGCCGCATCAACGCCGATACGGCCCTGACCAATGCCGGAAAGAGTGTGACGGTCACATTTGAAGACAATCGTTTGAGCATCACGTCCGATTTGAACGGCTCGCAGTCCACGGTGCGTGTCACTGGAGGTCTGGCTCACGCAGCGGTCGGATTCGCGGGCGGCAGTGAGACGACCGGTGGCGCGCCGTTTGCCCTTACCGCGACGGTGACGTCCGCTCTCGGCAACACAGGAGGAGCGCTGGCCGGACAGGGTCGAGTCGTCGACGACAATGCGGCGACGTTGGACGACTACGTGATTCGTTTCACCTCTCCCGGCACTTACGACGTGATGAACGTGACGGCTCCTGTCACGACGTCCCGCGGGGCATCCAACACCGGCGGCGTGGCCGTACGGGACGCCGGCATGGTGGATGCGGCGCAGCTCACGTTGCACAACTATCAAATCCAGTTCACCTCTCCGACGCAGTATTCGGTGGTGGACCAGACGACCAGCACGACGTTGTCGTCAGGCAATACCTACGTGACGGGCGAGGCGATTTCGTTCGCCGGCTTGCGTGTGGTGTTGGCGAACGGTCAACAGGGAGGGCCACAAACCGGGGATACCTTTTCCGTCAGCCTGTCGCCCAGGAATGTTCTCACCAACCAAACCTATGCGCCGGGGAGTGAGATCAGCTTCGAGGGGATTCGCATGACGTTGGCCAACGGGAGCGGCGGGCCGGCGACCGGCGATCTCTTTTCCGTCGTTTCAGGGCTGCAGTACCAGGGAGACGCGGGCGTTCATGCCATCGAAGTCGGGACAGGCCAGACTGTGCCGACCAACGTTGCCGGGAGCCGGGCTTTCATCGAAGGCGGAGTCGATATCTTCGCCGAGGTCAAACAACTGGTTTCCGCGCTGCGTGGGAATTATCGACTCGGCATCAGCGGCGCGTTGGGACAATTGAATCAGGGGGTGTCGCAGATTGCCGCCATTCAGGGAGAGGTAGGCGCGACATCGAACCGACTGACGGCGAGCGCGGCACAGCTCGAAGAAGCGAAAAGCTTTTTCATTAAGACGCTTTCCGAAACGGAAGACGTCGATTTGGCCAAAGCGATCTCCGATCTGACCTTGCAGCAATATGCGATCGAAGCGGCCAGCAGGACGTTGACCAAGGTGTTTGAAAACTCGCTGTTGAATTACATATGAGAACAGGTGGGGGCGTTGATAGCGCGTCGCGCGTTTCTGGTTGTTCCGGTTGATAGAGTCAGTCCGATTGCCGTGTAAAGTTTCCGGCCGAGTAGGCCGAAAAGGGTGAGGCTCGTGCCTCTCGCCAAGGAAGGCCGGTATGTTGGTACTCAGCCGTCGATGTGGAGAAAGTGTCACGATCGGTCCGGATATCCGGGTGGTCGTGCTTGGGATAAAGAGTGGCCAAGTCCGGCTGGGAATCGAAGCGCCGCCGGTGGTTGCGGTCCATCGGGAAGAAGTCTATGTGAGGATTCAAGAGGAGAACCGGTTGGCTGCGAAAACGCAGGTGGTTCCCATAGACGCATTGCGTCGCTTGATCGCCGCGAAACCTCGGATTGCTTCGTGAGGGCACCATCGTGAAGAGTCTATCGACCAGGTTTGGGTCATTCGAAGTCCGCGACGAAAGCATCTTGACGTTCCCTTCCGGGTTGCTCGGTTTCCCTGAACAGCAACGGTACGTCATCCTCGATCATGACACCGAGGCTCCGTTCAAGTGGCTGCAATCCGTCGAAGAACCGTCCCTGGCATTTGTCATTCTGGATCCGGCCATGATTCATCCTGGCTATCAGGTCGACGTTCCTGCCGATGCCTTGGCGGAAATTCGAGCGGAAGAGAGAGAAGAGCTGGCACTGGTCGTGATCTTGACCATTCCATCGGATGATCCTGGTCGGATCACCGCCAATTTGCGAGGGCCGCTGGTGATCAGCCACCAGACCAAACTGGGCAAGCAGATGGTCCTTTCCGAGGATTTTCCTACCAGGCACCCGTTGTTTCCTGTCTTCGAGTCCTCATCGTCGACACCGGCGCAGGCGTCTCATCCGGCAGAATGTCAACTTTAGCCAAGACATTGTTGCGACGGTTCCGGTGCTCCGGATGGTTCGCCGACCTTGTGATACCGACCGTTCGAGCCGACGGAGCCTGCCTGCCGCAGACCTGAGCGATCCTCGAAAAAATAGGGAAGCTATTGCGCCGACATCAATCAGGCCGCTGCCTGGGTGATCGGCTGATAGCCCTGCCGGTAGGATTCAAGGACACGCACGAGCCGCGCGACTTCGAGTTCGAGTTGCGCGTAGACGGAAGGGGCGTCGTGGAGCGTATTGAGGCGGCCGACTGCCTCGAGGCGACCGGCGGTCAGTGCGACCTCCGAGGCGCAAAGATTTCCGGCGGTGCCTTTGAAGGTGTGTGCCAGTCGTTCAACGGTGGTCGAATCCGCATCGGCCAGGGCTGTTCGAATGTCAGTGAGCATCGCGTGGTAACGATCAAGAAACAGGCAGACGAGTTGCGCGAACAACTCACTGTCGCCGCCGATGTTCTGATACATTTTTGCAGGATCAAAGATCCCTCTGGTCGGGTCGGCCCTGGTCGGAATCGGCTTCTGGTTGTCGGCCGCCGTCGCATCCGGTGGCGCGGATACCCAACGAGCCAGGGCGCTCCGCAGTTCGTCGAGTTTGATCGGTTTGGCGAGATAATCGTCCATCCCGGTCGCCAAACAGCGCTCGCGATCGCCCTGCATCGCATTGGCGGTGACGGCGATGATGGGAATATGCCGGCGAGTTTCAAGTTTTGAGTCGCTGGTTTCGTGTTGGTCGATTGAATTCTCCTGGTTTGAACCTGAAACCTGAGACCCGAAACTTGAAACAGTTCCGGACGCTTCACGTTCCCGAATGTTTCGGGTGGTCTCGAACCCATCCATCACGGGCATCTGACAATCCATCAGGATGGCGGCATAGTCTCCCTTGGCGAGCGCGGTCAGAGCTTCTTGGCCGTTCTCAACGACATCGGGCTGGTAGCCCAGTTTTTCCACCATCCGCACGGCGAGCTTCTGGTTGACGATGTTGTCTTCCACGACCAACACGCGCCGGTGTTGCACATTCTCCGCGACCATATGCCTGGTGACGAGTTGAGCCACGACAGAGCCTGTCGGGGCATCCTTCGGCGCAGGGCCTTCGGTCAAGCCGAGCACGGTTCGTAGGCAGTCGCGTAATTCATCGTGACGGACGGGTTTCGGCAGATAGCCCATCGCGCCGGCCTGGCGGGCTTGTTCCGCATGGCCCCGTTGCAGCATCGAGGTCATGACGACAAGACGAATGCCGGATCCGGCCGGATGACTTTGCAGCTCTCGCGCGAGTTGCAACCCGTCCTTTCCCGGCATGATGACGTCCAAGATCGCAAGATCGTACGGCACTCCGCCCTGCCTCGCCTCCGCGATCCGGTGCAAAGCCGATTCGGCGTCTTCCGCAAGGTCGTCGATCATCCCCCACCCGGATACCAAATGATGGAGAATGACACGATTCGATTCATTGTCATCGACGATCAACACACGCTTTCCGGAAAGGTCTCCGGTCGGAAGAATCGCCCGTGGCGAACCAGTCTGTTTCTGGAGACGCGCGGTACACCAGAAGGTGCTGCCCTGTCCCTCGGTGCTGCGTACGCCGATCTGTCCTCCCATCAATTCCACGAGCTGCTTGGAAATGGATAGGCCAAGGCCGGTGCCGCCGTATTTTCTTGTCGTGGAGCTATCAGCTTGCACGAACGGATTGAATAGCTTGGCTTGAATAGCGGGATTGATTCCGATGCCGCTGTCCGTGACTTCAAAGCGGATCACGGCGGTGTCGGGCAGGTCTGTTTCGAGATAGGCCTGCAGGGTCACCTCGCCCTTATCCGTAAACTTCACGGCGTTGGCCACCAGATTAGTGAGGACCTGGCGGAGTCGGCCTGGGTCGCCTTTAACTCCCGTCGGAACCGCAGCATGCACCAGTCCGGTCAGTTCCAGCCCTTTTGTCTCCGCCCGCTCGGCGAATTGCGCCAACACCTGCTCCACCGTGGTTCTCAGATTGAAGTCGAGGCATTCCAGTTCCAGTTTGCCGGCCTCGATCTTGCTGCATTCGAGTACGTCGTTGATCAGCTGCAACAGCGCTTCGCCGGAGTGCCGAATGGTTTCCGCATAGGACTGTTGTTCCGATGTCAGGGATGTCTCCATCAACAGGCTCGTCATCCCGATCACCCCATTCATGGGGGTGCGTAGTTCATGACTGACAGTTGCGAGAAAGGCCGTCTTGACGCGCACCGATTCCTTCGCCACCTCGAGGGCTTGGTCCAGGCATATATTGCTCCGGAGCAGTTGGTCGGTGGAGAGTTCGAGCGCCTGCTGCGTCTTATGGATGCTCGTCATATCGGTCGCATAGCCTCGCACGACGCCATGCGTGAGAACCGGGCAGAACGTCCATGAAAAACTGGCTTCCGGTAGCACCACGGCTTCATCATGAACGACATGGCCTGTAGTGAGGCAGTGGCGCACGATGTCTGGAAGGCGGTCCGGGACGACCTTGGGAAGTCCTTCGAGGTTGTATCCAAAACGAGAGAGCAGGGAGATCATCGCCGGATTGGCATACAGCAGGCTCATATGCCGGTCCAATTCGATCATCGATAAGGGACTTTCCTCGGCGATCGCAGCCAACCGATTGCGGTCCTGCTCCAATTCCAGCTCATGTGACAAGTCGCGAATGCTGATAATCAGTACGGTCTTCCCATTGAACGTGCTGGGCGCGCAGGTCCATTCTACCGGGACGGGGCGAGCGGCCTTCCGCAAGAGAAGCGGTTGCGTCACAGACGTCGGACGGCGGCTTTTCAGCACTCCGTTCAGTTGCGCCTCGATGGCGGCGGTGTCGGATTGAGTGCGGATCGACCACAGGGATGGAAAGGAGCGGACAGTGGAGGAAGGGAAGCGTGGGCCCAGTAACCGAAGAGTCTCCCGATTAACGGCCAATACGGTGAGATCGGTATCGAGAATGACGGTGGCCAGCGGAAGCCCTTCAAGAAGATCGAGGTTCGTGGAAGCAGGACGCGAGGCGGTGAGACGGTGTTCCAAGAGGTTGCGTTTCCGACGTGAAGGCTTCATCATGCGGCTCGTGAGAGGTCTTGGTCCAGGTGTATGCCGATGTTGACACGTTCTCGGGCCGGGTCTAGGACGCGCAGCACGGTTCGGACTGTGTGGCCGGAGGACGGCGTAGCCAGGTCTATGTCGATCGGCGTTGCATAAACGCCTCCCTGCGGGTCGGTCGTGACTCTGATCAGGGGTTTGAGGCGTTGTTGAGGGTTGACTCCGACGACGACCGCCTGTTCGCCGGTATTGAGTCTGACGAGGCTTCCGACCGGGTAGACTCCGATGCTCCGAATCATGAGCTCCACGAGAGATTTTTCAAACAGTCCCTGTTCCCCAGCCAAAAAGAGTTGCCGCACGGCATCGTGCGGAATCATGGCCGGACGCGTCCCGCGCCGCGTGACCATGCCGTCGTAAAAATCCACGATGCCGACAATCTGCGCGAGACGCGAAATCTGACCGTTGCCTAGACCGGCTGGAAACCCACTTCCATCGGCTCGCTCGTGATGCTCTCTGACGATGCGCATGACATCTTCGTGCATGCCGGGATGCTCGGAGAGGAGCGCGACGCCGAGCTTGCAATGCTGTTCGAGTAGTGTCTTGTCTTGCTTGCTGCATTCCTCTCGCTTACGAACGAGATTGCGCGGGAGACGGACATATCCCGCGTCGTGAAGCAACGCGCCCATCCCGACCAGTTCTTGCGCCGGCTGATCCAACTCGCTCTCAATGGCCACCACGAGCGACAAAATGCAGGTGTCCAACGCGTGAGTCGTCAGGGAGCGGTCGAACTGCTTGATTTTCTGAATGGCGATCTGGGTGGCCATTGCCGCGCGGTTGCTCAGAACTTGGCTCAACACGTTCGACACGATGGCTTTGGTCGCTTCGGGAGACGGAGGAATGCCTCGCTCAAGATCCTCGAAGATGCGCTCAACCGTCTCTTGGGCTTGTGTATAGATCACGGCGACGGAAGGATCATCAGATTTGGCCTCAGGCGCGCGTTTGGGAGCGGGATCCGGAAGAACGGGCGCGTCTGAGTCGGGCGATTGTCGGTTTGCCGCGTGCCGCATGGTTGTTGAGGCTTCCGGCGGGAGATCTGTTCCTTTGTCGGTATCGATGGTTACCGTCCTGATCCCATGTTGCTTCATGAGTTGGATGGTCTGCAGGTCCTTGATCAGACGTTTATGGGAGAGAAAGGGGCTTTGGTACCATGGGATATCCATTTCCGTGATGAACATGCCGGGAATGACCTGCTCGATCGGGATACGTTTTGTCGCCATAGTCTTAGGACTCCGGGTCAGAAGGAGCTCCGGTCGGACGCGCCGACGGAAGCAAGATTCCATGGCCGTTATCGGCGGACCAGGCCTCGGACTTGATCGTGGTTTGCGCATCATGACGCGCAGTGATCGGCTTGAAGTCACGGCCGGCGGCCGACCGCGCTGACGCTCAAGATTGACCGATGACGTTCCGATAGAGGTCATCAGAGTCGGTTGGTGTCGGGTGATTGTGTCGGAGCAAGGAATATGAACGACATCGTAGTATCCGTCCCCCCCGCGGCATCGTTTTTATCGGTCGGCCTCGCGCTGAAACTGTCCTTCGCGCGTGATCAGCAGAAGGTCATGTACGGCACGACGCTCCTTGGATGGAAGGATCATGCGTGGCTTGTCTGCGAATGGCCGCTTCAGCTCGGCCATGACCAGCGGATCGACAACGACACCCCGTGCACGATCAGTTATTTTCATGACGGGAAATTGGTCGGGTACCGCAGTGAAATACGGGAGCTGATGGCTGTGCCGGTTCCGTTGCTCTTCGTTGCGTATCCCACATCGGTGGAAGAGATGCATTTGCGGAAACACCTCCGTGTCTCCGCCAACGAACCAACGTTGCTGATGCGGGCCGCTCGCGACAGTTTCTCCGGATCCGCGCTGCCGACCAACGACTATTTCGGCGGTCTGTTGAAAGATCTCAGTGAGGGAGGATGCAGTGTGCTCATGGCTCGAACTCCGACCTGGCTGCGTCCAGGAACGACGGTGCATCTGGAGTTCGAATTGTCGGGCTTGGGACATATTACCAACCTGACGGGTATCGTGAAGAATGTCGACACGCGGCAGGGTGAGGACATCATCGGTATCGAGTTTCAATTCAACCGCATGGAGTACATCGAATACCGCGGGTGGGGCGGATCAGTCCGAAACGCCATCGAACAATGGACACAGAAATCGATCGGCTTACCGCCCTTGTGACGACCGGCACTCCCATCCTTCCCAAGCACTTTCTTTCCATACCGATCGGTAAATTCTTCCTACTCCTTCCTTATGTGAGGATCGCAATCCTGGCTTTATACCGGAAATCCAGACGATTGCAGTGGCATGTATCTTGAACATAGTCGCTTCAGCCGCTCGAAACCAACAAAGTTGGAGTGAACGCCATGGATGGCCTCAGCTCAACGCACCCAATGCTCAATCCGCGATGGTGTCTTGCCTACGACACGATCGACCGTCACGATATCGACCGCTTGATCGAGTGGCTTCAGACCTATCCACGCCTCACCAAAGGGACGATCACCCTCGACTTTGAGTCGCGTTGGTCGACCTGGCTGACCCGATCGCATTCTCTATTCTGTAACTCGGGATCGTCGGCCAATCTCCTGATGTACTACGCACTGCTCGCCTCCGGCCGCTTGCGCAACAAGAAGGTGATTGTTCCCAGCGTGGGATGGGTCACCTCGATTGCGCCGGCCATCCAATTCGGCTTTGAGCCCATCATGTGCGAGGCCGATCCCGAGACGTTCGGTCTGGATTTGAACCATCTTGAAGCGCTTCTGAAACAGCATCAGGCTCAGACGGTCATGCTCGTTCAAGTGCTGGGCGTTCCGCACAAGATGCGGGAGGTGCTGGCGTTGAAGGATCGGTATGAATTTATCTTGATGGAAGATGCCTGCGCAGCCATCGGAGCCAGCTACGAAGGCCGTAAGATCGGATCATTCGGGGATCTGGCCAGTTTTTCCTTCTATTTCGGCCATCAGATGTCGACGGTTGAAGGCGGCATGGTCTCCACGGATGAGAAGGCGTTCGCGGACCTTCTGCTCATGCTCCGCAGCCATGGTTGGAGCAAGGATTTGGATTCTCAGACCCATGGTGCCCTGGTCACGCAGCACATGATCGATGATTTTCATTCTCCTTTTGTGTTTTACGAGCCCGGGTTCAATCTTCGTTCGACCGACCTCAACGCCTTTATCGGAGTCGGCCAACTCGAAAAGCTGGATTGGATGACGGAGCAACGGCGACGCAACCATGCGCAGTATCTCGACCGTCTGGGCTCACACTTCTATGTGCAGCGGCCTCCGGTGGGCAGTCAGGTGGCGAGTATTTCCGTGGGGTTGATCGCCGATTCACGAGAACAGCGGCGGCGTATTGTGAAAAATCTCGCCCAGCACGGCATTGAGACCCGTATTTTCTCGGCCGGCAATCTAGGGCTCCATCCCTTCTGGGTCAGACGGTATGGCGTGACCAGTTTTCCTGTCGCCGACCGGATCCATCATTGCGGGTTTTTCCTGCCTAACCACGCCGGGTTGACCGCAGATGACATCGCCGCCATCTCCCGCGCGGTCATGGAGGTTGCATGACGGGCCCGTTGTTGGTGACCGGAGGCTCGGGTCTGTTGGGATCGGCTGTGAGGGAGTTGCACCCACAGGCGGTGTTTGTGACCAGCGCGGATGGCGATCTGCGCCGCCCGGATGTGGCGAAGGCGTTGTTCGATGAAGTCCGCCCGAGCAAGATCCTGCATCTCGCGGGTCTGGTTGGGGGCGTGAAAGCCAACGCCGAGGAAAACAGCCGATTTTTCGAAGACAATGCGCTCATCAATCTGTCCGTGTTGTCTGCCGCCCGGGCGCTTCGGATCCCAAGGTTGGTGAGCATTCTCTCAAGCTGTGCCTTTCCGATGTTTTCCGATCGGGCCACAAGCGAAGAAGACCTCCAGCTCGGCTTCCTCTATGACGGGAATGCAGGGTATGGCCATGCCAAACGCATGCTGGATTTCCATACGCGACTGGCGGTGAAGGACGAAGGGTTGGCCTGGACGACAGTGACACCGGTTACCATGTACGGACCTCACGATTCTTTTGATGCCGAGCATTCGCATGTCGTCGGATCGTTGATTCAGCGCTGTTGGAAGGCCAAGACGACGGGAACTCAGTACGTGGTGTGGGGGAGCGGCCGGGCGGTGCGGCAATTCGTCTTTGCGCGGGATGTCGCGCGCGTGGCGCTGGATGCCACCGAGCGCGATCTTGACCCCGGGACCACGATTATCGCCCCGGACCAAGGCATAACGATCCGATCCCTCGCCGAGACCATCGCGGCTGCCATGGACTACACAGGACCGATCCACTTCGATCGCAGTCAGCCGGAGGGGATGTTGATCAAGCGGTTACAGAGCACGTGTTTCACGTCCCGATTTCCGGCATTTCAGTTTACCGCTCTCAGAAACGGGTTGGCGGAGACCGTACGCTGGTTCGCGCAACAGACGTCCTTGGCCGAGACAGTGGGAGCGACGCCGGTGTGTGATGCGCATGTCGATAGGAGATGAATTACCGATGACCACCGCATCCGTACATGTGCTTGTCACCGGAGGCGCCGGCTACATCGGGTCGGTTCTCTCTCGACAGCTCCTTGACCGAGGGTATCGCGTTACCGTGCTGGATAATTTCATGTATCGACAGAACAGTCTGCTGGATTGCTGTTTTTCCCATGCGTTTCGCGTCGTACGCGGCGATTGTCGCGATGAGCGCATCATGACGGATCTGTTGCGCGACGCCGACATCATTATTCCCCTCGCGGCGTTGGTCGGCGCGCCGCTCTGTGATCGAGACCGAATCGGCGCCTATACCGTCAACTTTGAGGCGGTCCAGCTGCTTTGCAAGCTGTCGTCGCCGAGCCAACGTATTGTGTTTCCCGTCACCAACAGCGGCTATGGGATCGGGCAGGCGGGTGTTCCCTGTACGGAGGAATCTCCGCTCCGCCCGATCAGTCTGTACGGAGAAACAAAAGTCAAAGCGGAACGGGTCGTTCTGGACCGCGGCAACGCCATTACCTTGCGGCTGGCGACAGTCTTCGGTGTATCGCCTCGGATGCGGATGGATCTGCTGGTCAACGATTTCGTGTGGCGCGCCGTCTCCGATCGCGCCGTGGTCGTGTTCGAGGGGCACTGCAAGCGCAACTACATCCATATTCGTGACGTGGTGCGGGTGTTTCTTCATTCCATGGATCGATTTGAGGCGATGAAAGACCGGGCATACAACATCGGATTGGATGATGCCAATCTATCCAAGCTCGAACTCTGTCGGGAAATTCAGCGCATCGTGCCGCACATGGTGTTTTTTGAAGCTCCCATCGGGGAAGACCCGGACAAGCGAGATTACATCGTGTCGAATGAGCGGATTCTCTCAACCGGATTTTGTCCGGACTGGTCGCTTGAACGAGGAATACGGGAACTGACGAAGTGCTACACCATCGTTCGTGGAACCGGGTACGGGAATGTGTAGCGCCATCCGTGGACGGGCACGGGAAGGAGCAGCATGATCATCAGCCGCACGCCGTTCCGGATTTCGTTCTTCGGTGGGGGCACCGATTATCCTGTGTGGTTCAAAGAGCACGGCGGCGCCGTATTGGCTACAACCATCGACAAATATTGCTATATCAGCTGTCGATACTTGCCGCCGTTCTTTGAGCATAGGACGCGGATTGCGTATTCCCGCATCGAACAGGCCAAGAACAACGACGAGATCGAACATCCGGCCGTCCGAGGCGTGCTCCAGCATATGCGCATTTCGGAAGGCCTCGAAATTCACCACGACGGAGATTTGCCGGCGCGTACCGGTTTGGGGTCGAGTTCGTCGTTTACGGTCGGGCTGCTGCATTCGTTGTATGCGCTGCAACATACGATGCCGAGCAAGGCCGAGCTGGCCCACACGGCCATTCATATCGAGCAGGACGTCCTGCAAGAAGCCGTCGGGTGCCAGGATCAGGTCATGGCCGCGCACGGAGGGTTGTGCCGCATTGATTTTTTCCAAGGCGGGGAGATCGGGTACACCCCCATCGTCATGAAACCGGAGCGGCTCACCCTGTTTCAGGACCATCTCCTGCTGTACTTCACGGGGTTCTCGCGAACCGCCTCGGAAATCGCCAAAGAGCAGATCGAACGTACCAAGCAACGGCGCGTGGAACTCTTCGCGATGTTGCAGATGGTGCAAGAGGGAGTGTCCCTTCTGACGGGAGACCGTGATCTTTCCGAGTTTGGAGAGTTATTGCACGAAGGGTGGATGGTCAAGCGAAGCCTGACATCGAAAATCGCCACGCCGATGATCGATGATATTTACGATGCGGCCAGGCGCGCCGGTGCGCTGGGTGGAAAACTATTGGGTGCCGGTGGGGGCGGCTTCATGCTGCTGTTTGCGAAGCCGGAGATTCACCCGCAGATCAGGGCGGCCTTGCCCGGATTACTGGAGGTCCCGTTCCGTTTTGAGGGATTAGGCAGCCAAATCGTATTTTATCAGCAGGAGATTCCCATCCAGCGGGATGCATTGTGGCCGAATGAGCGGCACACGTTGCTCTCTTCCCGGTTAACGCCGGTAGGTAAGGCGGCATGAAGGTCGTCCCGTCAACCCCTCCGGACCTCCTTGTCCTCTGCGGAGGCCAGGGGACGCGATTACGCTCGGTCCTGATCGATCGACCCAAGCCGCTGGCGATGATCGGTTCGCGCCCATTCATGGATTTCGTGCTTGATCCGTTCGTGCGGCAGGGCGTCAGGCGGGCCGTTTTGTGCACTGGGCATCTGGGTGATCAGTTTGAATCCTGGTATGCGGAGCATCCCTGCGAGATCGAGCTGGTATTTGCGCGGGAAACAACGCCATTGGGAACGGCCGGAGCGATACGCCATGCCGGCATGTGGATCAGGGGCGATTTCTTCATAGTGGCCAACGGCGATTCTCTGTGCGGGATCGATCTGCCTTCGCTGCTGGCGGCTCATGTCGAAAGGCGGGCCTGCGCGACCGTCGCATTGATTCATGCCGATCATCGGAGTGACGTCGGCTTCGTCGCGATGGATGCCCGGCAGCGCATCACCCGGTTCTCTGAAAAAATGCCGGCGCAACGGACCGGGTTTTGCAATGCCGGCATTTATGTATTCAATCGATCGGCGATTGCATCGATTCCCGCCTCCCGACCCTATTCGCTTGAGGCCGATTGGCTTCCGACGCTGCTTCCATTGGGTGTCTATGGATTCGTCAGTCAGGCGCCCTTGTATGACATCGGCACACCGGAACGTCTTTCCGAATTCCGATCGATCGTCGGTTCCGCCGATTCTCTACGAGAAGGTTGTGCGTCCAACAGGTCGGCCTCGTGCGGGTGAGGACAATGGTAACGACAGAACGAATGACCATGTTTCCATTTTCAACCCGCGCCGAACGACTCATCGGCCAAGAAATGTTCAAAGTGATGGATCGCGCTCAAGCGCTCGAACGAGAGGGCCGAACGATCTACCATCTCGAACTCGGCAATCCTCGGATCGCGCCGCCTCGTGAAATCATCGATGCGACCATGGAGGCCATTCGTGCCGGACAGCTTGGGTACGCGCCCATGGCGGGGATTCGAGAGTTGCGGGATGCGGTGGGGGATCGCATCGCGCGAAGAACTGGCCGTCGAATCGACGGCGGTTCCGTGGTCATCAGCCCCGCCAATCTTCTCATCAGTCAATTTCTCGACCTCACCTGCAATTCCGGGGATCGGGTGGTGTTGTTCACCCCTGCGTTTCCGTCCTACTGGGCTGCGGCTGCCCATAGCGGTCTGACTGTGACGGCGATCCCTCTGTCTCAAGAGAACGGATTTCATTTGGATGAAGCGCGGATCGAGGCTGCCGTGGCTGCCTGTCCAAAGGCGATCATCGTGAACTCCGCAAACAATCCAACCGGTGCGGTCTATACACAATCCATGCTGAGGTTGCTGGTCCGACGTTGCGAAGACGCAGGCATCTGGCTGTTGAGCGATGAGACGTACGCCGACCTGTCGTTTGGGCGGACCTTTTTCAGTCTCGCGTCTTGCGAGTCGCCACAACTCGTGGTCATGTCTTCCTTTTCGAAAGTGCTTTCCATTCCAGGATATCGAGTCGGCTACGCTCTGGCGCATCCGGCTGTCGCGGAAAAATTCGCGCTCTCGACGTCCACGCTCATCTCGTGCCTGCCCATTTTCAGTCAGTTGGGATGCGTCGCCGGGCTGTCGGTGTTCGATCAGTATGCCGAGCGCGTCAGAGCGCAATACCGTCGCGTGACGAGCCTGTGCGCCGAGTGGATCAATCGTTCGAGCGCTGTCCGTTGCGCAACGCCGGAATCGGGCTTTTACCTGTTCATCGATATCCGCGCTACAGGTCTCGATGACGTCGCGTTTTGCAAACGTCTTCTCGAAGAACGGCATACCGCCGTGACACCGGGCCGTAGTTTCGGAGTCGGCTGCGATTCGCACGTGCGCATCGCGACGTGCGGATCGGAAGACGATGTCATGGAAGGCACGCGCCGGATCGTGGAATTGGCCGGCGAGTTGGGAGGCTATCGTGTCAAAGCCGCGTAGCGTGTTGTTCGTGGCCCCTCCGAGCCGAATCCAGGTCTATCAAGATCTCGGCAAGGACTTGGCCGCAATCGAGCCACCGGTCTGGGCCGGACTCCTGGCCGCCTTCATGCGCAGGCAGGGCTATGAGGTCGCGATTGTGGATGCGGAAGCCTCCGGCTTCGATCATCAGCAGACCGCGGAGGCGATCGTCGCGGCGGATCCCGCTCTCGCGGTGTTCGTGATGTATGGACAACAACCGTCTGCTTCCACGCAATGTATGCCGGCGGGTCGGCTGGTCTGTGAACGACTCAACGAGCTCGCCGACATTCCAACGTTGGTCATCGGCACGCATCCCTCGGCGCTCCCGAAACGGACGTTAGAGGAAGAGCCCTATACCTATGTCTGCCAAGGTGAGGGGCCGCAGACGGTCCTTGGATTGTTCGAGGTCCTAATCGGGAAGGGCCGGCGGCTGAGAGAGGTGCCTGGATTATGGTATTTCGATGGAGGCCGACCGACTTCCAATCCTCCCGTGCCGCTCATCATGGATCTTGACGCCACGCTCCCGGGCCAAGCCTGGGAGATTCTGGACATGGGGCGGTACCGGGCCCACAACTGGCATTGTTTTCATCAGTTGGATTCCCGCAGCCCCTACGCGTCGTTACAGACGAGCCTGGGCTGTCCGTTCAAGTGTTCATTCTGTTGCATCAATGCGCCCTTCGAGCAGCCGATGCTGCGGACCTGGAGTCCGGATAACGTGATCGGGCAGATCGACCGTCTGGTGAACGAGTTCGGCGTCACGAACATCAAAATTCCGGACGAGATGTTCGTCTTGAATCGCCGGCATGTGCTCGGCATCTGCGACCGGATCATTGACCGCCGGTATAGCCTCAATCTTTGGGCCTATGCCCGAGTGGATACCGTACAGGACGAGGTGCTCGAACGGCTCAAAGCTGCGGGTTTCAACTGGCTCGGGTTGGGT
Organism: Candidatus Nitrospira nitrificans; assembly: GCF_001458775.1. Taxonomy (NCBI): domain Bacteria; kingdom Pseudomonadati; phylum Nitrospirota; class Nitrospiria; order Nitrospirales; family Nitrospiraceae; genus Nitrospira; species Candidatus Nitrospira nitrificans. The sequence goes on along the minus strand of NZ_CZPZ01000001.1, from coordinate 164,694 downwards.
ATTGAGTCCGGCAGCCAGCATGTGCGAGACGGCGTCGAAAAGGGCCGGTTCGGCGAGCGGGAAATTTTTTCGACCATCAGGAAGATTCAGTCGCACGGAATCCATGTGGCCGCCAATTACATCTTCGGTTTGCCGGACGACGATCTGGACAGTATGCGCGCCACGCTCAATCTGGCGCTCGAATTGAACACGGAGTGGGCCAACTTTTATTGCGCGATGGCGTACCCGGGCTCGCCGCTCTACGACCTGGCCAAACAGCGACAGTGGCCGTTGCCGGACGATATCGGAGGACCGGGCTGGATCGGCTATTCACAGCACGCGTACGACTGTCTGCCGTTGCCGACAGAGACGCTTCAGGCCACGCAAGTTTTGGATTTTCGGGATAGGGCTTTCCAGGAGTACTTCACGAATGACGGGTACCTGGCGATGATGCAACGCACCTTCGGTTCCACGGCGGTCCGGCACGTGCGCGACATGTGCACCCGTAAGATCGGGCGTCGTCACCATGAGTCGGTCGCTCCGGCGGTCTCATGATTTGAGAAGGAGAACAGCATGGTCAAAGTCGCGGATTTTCTCATTCATAGCTTAGCCGAGCGGGGCATCGACAAGATGTTCGTCGTCTACGGCGCGGCTAACGGCGATCTCGTTGATGCGTTTACCCGCACCGCTGCAACTGAATACGTTGCGGTTATGCACGAGCAGGCCGGTGGATTTGCCGCCGAAGGCTACGCCAAGGTGAAAGGCCTTCCTGGGGTGGCCATTGCGACCAGCGGTCCCGGAGGGATGAACCTCCTCACCTCGATGGGGAACTGTTTCTACGATTCGATTCCGTGCGTTTTTCTCACCGGACAGATCAACTCGAGGTTTCTGCGTCCGGATCCATCGATCAGACAGGTCGGATTTCAAGAAACGGATATTGTGGCGATGGCGGCTCCCGTGACGAAGTACGCCAAGATGATTGTGCAGCCTGAAGATATCCGCTACGAGTTGGAAAAGGCTCTCTGGCTGTGTCAGAGCGGGAGACCGGGGCCGGTGTTGCTCGATATTCCGCTCGACGTTCAGAAGGCGACGGTCGACGCCAAGCAGCTCATCGGATTCGATATTCCGGCGATGGCCCCGTTCGATCTGGGCGTGGTCGACGCGCAGATCGAACGGTTACTCGACGATCTGCGGTCGGCGGAGCGACCTGTCATCCTCGTGGGCGGGGGTGTGCGCCTCGCTGACGCGCAGGACGATGTGCGGGAGTTGGGACGCCGGCTGAAGATTCCCTGTTTCCCGACCTGGAATGCCCTGGACGTGATCACCTCCGACTATGAATGGTATGGAGGCCGTGTCGGGACTTACGGGGGAGCCGGGCGCAACTTCGGCATTCAAAACAGCGATCTGCTCCTGTCGATCGGAAGCCGGATATCAGGACGCATTACCGGCGGCAATGTCCGGAGCTTTGCGCGGACGGCTAAAAAATATCTCGTCGAGATTGATCCGGCCATGGTGCAGCGGAAGTTCCAGCAAGTCCCTTTCGACGTCAATATTCTCTGCGACGCCAAAGTCTTCGCGCATCGACTTATGGTGGCGTTGGAACGGTCCTCAAAGCCGATGCCGGTGCGTGCGGGATGGACGGAACGGGTGATGGAGTGGAAATGCAAGTACGATCCTGTCAGGCCGGAGTTCTTCGCGCAAAAAGAACGGGTGCATCCCTACGCCTTCATGCGGCGCCTGTCGGACAAGATGGGTGCGAGCGATATTCTGGTCGGCGATTGCGGCGGCAATATCGTCGTCAGCAACCACGCGTTCGAGACGAAGTATGGCCAGCGGAATCTGACGAACAACGGCAATTCTCCCATGGGGTTTTCATTTGCGGGTGCCATGGGGGCTTGGTTCGCCGATCCATCGAGGCAGGTGGTGTGTACGATCGGAGACGGCGGATTCAACATGAACCCTCAAGAAATGCAGACTTTCGTGAACTATGGCGTCAAGGTCAAGACGTTCATACTGAACAATCATATCTATGGGATCACGAAGGCCTATCAAGAAACAAACTTCCAGGGCCGGGCGGAGGCATGTGGGCCGAAGGGCTATCGCCCTCCCAACTTCGTCAAGTTGGCACAGGCCTATGGGATCAAAACCGTGACCATCATCAATCACGCGGAGATGGACGTCAAGATCGAGGAAGTGCTGCGTTACGACGGGCCTGTCGTGTGCGACGTCGACATGGACGAGTATCACACCTACGAACCCAGAATCTTCGGATGGAAGACGCCGATCGAAGACATGTATCCCTATCTGCCTCGTGAGGAGTTCAAGGAGAATATGCTGATTGACCCGGCAGAGGGATGGATGAGTCCGGAGTACCCGGACGTCGTGAAGTCGATGCAACCATGAGGATGGGGCTTGTGATCATGCGATCGGACCGGACCGGAGGTTTGCGATGAAAGTGCTTTTGCTGTATCCGAGTTGGACGGGAGCGTACGGTCTCTTTGGCCACTTTGCGAGACGCAACTCCACCTGGCCTCCGCTGAATCTGGCGCTGTTGGCCGCCATTGCCGAACGGCACGGTCACGATGTGACCGTCATGGACGGTGAGGCGGAGCAAATGACGCTGGAAGATATGGCACAGCGAGCCGTGGCGCTCCAGCCGGACGTCGTAGGGTTTACGGCGACCAGCCCTTTTTTCCATCTCAGCAAGGCGGTTGCCGAGGGAATCAAGCGCCTCGCTCCCCACATACCGATCGCCGTGGGCGGCCCGCACATTACGATTATGAAAGAGCGGGCGCTGCTTCCCGCCTTCGACTACGCGTTCATCGGGGAGGCGGAAGAATCGTGGCCGCAATTTCTCGACCGGTATGAGCGGGGCCAAGACATTGCCTCTGTCGCGGGAATTATCTACTGGAAGAACGGTTGCGCGGTCTCCACCGGGCCACCGGCCGACATCACGGATCTGGACGCACTGCCGTTTCCGGCTCGGCATCAGCTGAAGATGCCGCTTTACAAGCTGGGCACGCTCCGAGGCCGGCTGCCCTTTACGTCGATTCAGACGATGCGGGGCTGTCCTTGGAAATGCATTTTCTGCGCGTCGGAAGCGCTCAAGACGACCGAAATGCGGGTACGGTCCCCCCGCACGGTGGTCGACGAGATGAAGTCCGTCGTGGAGAAATTCGGCACGCGGCACTTCTACATTGTCGACGACGTCATGACCTTGTGGAAGGACCACATTCTGGAAATTGCGGACTGTATAGATCAGGAAAAATTGAATATCACGTTCGAGGGTAGCACCAGAGCCAACTTGGTGGAGGACGAGGTTATCGCCCGTTTGGTCCGCAGCGGCCTGATCCGTCTGTCGTTCGGACTGGAAACCGTGGATCCTGAAATCCGAAGAACGATGAAGAAGCAGGTGCCCTTGGAGCACTATGTGCGAGCTAACGGCATCTGTAATAAGCACGGCGTCGAAGCGCTGAACAGCGTGATGATCGGGCTGCCGGGTGAGACGCGGGAAACAGTCCGCGCCACGCTGAAGTTTCTGCGCAACGCGCGGGAAGTCAAACAGGCAAACTTCGCCATTGCGGTACCGTATCCCGGAACCGAATTTCACGAACTGGCCGTGAACGGCGACAAGGGTGTCAAGTTGATGACGAAGGATTTTTCCGAATATCGGCGTTACGGTTCCGCCGTCACGATCGTCGGCGATCTGAAGCCCCAAGATCTGATCGATCTACAAAACGAAGGCTTCGTCAGCATCTATAGCGCGCCTTGGCGCTGGATTCCCATGCTGCAAAAGCATGGGGTCATCGGTGGATCGCTTATGCTGATACGGGTTGCGCGGCTCCTCTCGAAGAAGTTGTTCCAATTATCCGGACGACGGTCGGATGAGCAGCTGGTCAGTCTCGGCGACGGCGGATTTGGGAGCGTCACGGATATGCCTGTTGCAATCGCGGCAGACTCGGGCCAAGCAGTCAAGTCACCGGATCTGGTGCAGATCGAGCCACTCGACAGAGAACTGGTGGCTCCGGCCGGTCATTACGGTTCGCCGACGCGGCCCAATGGTTAAACCCGGAAAAGACAAGCACCCATGAATCATCGATCATCACCGCAGATTTTGTTGCTGCAGTTGGAGTTTCCGACATGGACTCAGGCCAGGGCTTGGACCTATCCAGCCTGTTTCGGTGTTGCCGAAGGATTACGGGCAGCCGGCGCAACCTGTACGACGATCCCATTGTTTGCGAATACGTCTCTGTCTCCGGATCGATGGCTGGAACAGGCCAGGGCCGTCACCGGCTGCCGACGTTTCGATCAAGTTTGGGTTTGGCTTGTTCATTCCCCTTTGACCGCACCCGTGCTCGAGTGGATCTCGGGCCTGACGCCGGTTCGTGTCGGGATCGTCATGGAGTCGCTGACTTACGATGAAACCGATTATGCATGGGCCGGACATCTTCGGACCAGGATGCAGACGGTGGCCGAACAATCCCGAGCCTTCACGCATGTGCTGGTACCCGATGAGCGGGACACCGAACCCTTGGCGCGGCGTGCCGGCATTCGCTCTTTATGGTGGCCGACGATGGTGCCCGAGCGGTTCATCGTCCCGGCTGAGTCGGAGCCTCGTTTCTCCACAGGCGTGTTCCACGGCCATCCGTATGGGCCTCGTCGAACGTGGCTTGAGCACGAACGGTTGCGAGCCCACATGACCTTCGTGGGGCCGGGCATGCCACAGAGCCAATATCAGACCTCGTTCGACCAGCTGCAAGCGGCGGCACTCAAACGCGTAGCCGACCCGGCGCCTATGACGGGCCAGCGGATGGCAGACTATGTCGCGATGTTGCAGGAGGTGCGTGAAGGTGAGTTCAGGGAATGGATGGCGCAGCTCCCGCAGTGGGCCGCCATCGTGAATCTGCCGAGCTTAGCGAAATTCTACGGAGGTCGAGTCTATGAAGGTATGGCGGCCGGCCGTCCTGTGCTGACCTATCAGGTAGCTGGTCGTCCGCTCAATAACTCACTGTTCATTGAAGGGGAGGAGATCCTGTGTTTCTCGCCGAACGATGCAGTATCGCTCGATGCCTGTCTCGAGAGAGTGCTGAACGACCGCGCTTTAGCCGGACGCATCGCGGCGAATGCTCGACGCAAGATGCAACGATACCATACGAGTGAGAGGCGATTGGCGGACACCCTCCGCTGGATCGAATCGGGGGAACAACCGGACTACGGCATCGCGCAATCATCAGAATCGAGGGGCGGGGCGGTCCCGATTCCTCGTCCAGCCGGCATGATGGAATCAAAGACAACGGTGTTTGTCTTGACGGTAGACGATCCTGTCTTTTCCTCATGCAAAGCGGCGTTGGATGCGCAGCGGGGCACGAGGTTCGGGTTAGAGATCATTCGAAACGTCTGCCCCTTCAGCGCCGCGGCTCAACGGATGATTACGGATTGTCGGACCGATTACTTCATCCAAGTGGACGAAGACATGATTTTACAGCCGGATGCCGTCGCCTCAATGGAGGCGGTCATGGCGGCCGCGCCCGACGATGTGGGCATGATTTGCTTCCACCTGTTCGACGACGATCGCGATTTGCCGATCCAGGGAGTCAAGATCTATCGAACGGCGCTCATGAGGTCGCTGGCGTTTCAAGATGTCAAGGCCAGCGAGATGGATCTTCTGGAGCAGATGGGCCGTCGCGGCATTCACTGGATCCTCCATCCGGATGTGAAGGGTCGTCATGGCACGGCCTACACGGTTGACAGCATCTACCGGCGCTACAAGACGATGTATGAAAAAGACGTTCGGCAATGGAATGTCCTGACCTCCGACATCCGTCGCAAGGCGGATGCCTATCGCCAAAGCGGCGATCCACTCCAGCTCTTTGCCTTGTTGGGGGCCGCGCATGGGATCATCAACGCGCCGCTGGCGGCTGATCGCGAGAAGGATGCCCGCGTCTACGGTCTTCACGAACTGGACGTGTTCAGACGGCTGTTGTTGACGGATCCCCCGTTGACGCAACCCTATAGCGCTGCGCGACAGGCGCTGCCTGTGCACGGGCCAATCCCGATTGAACAGGTCAAGTGGAAGGGCGAACGCGATCGGCATTCAACACCCATGGTCGCGGACCGCGTCACGAAAAAACAGAACGGAGCGCCGACCAAATCGGCGTTGATCGTGACGCCGCATTTTTGGCCGTCAATCGGAGGTGTGGAGCGCGTCGCGGAAGAGCTTGGAGTCGGATTGGTAGGTCGTGGGTATCGCGTCGATATTGCGACTTACCCGAATCCCGATCGTCACCTCACGACCCACAGAGGGCTCTCGATCATGACCCTGTCGCCTCATGATCGCCAAGAAGGGACGATTCACGTCTGTGCTCTGGAAGTGGAGCGGCTCATCAGTTTAGGAGAATACGATGCCTGCGTGATGGTGGGCGCACCGGTCAATGGTCTGTTCTATGGAGCCATGACGGGATTGTTGCCGAAGAAGACCCGGCTGATCTTTCAGCCGACGTTGAATAAACAAATCTGTGACTTATTGCCCGGCATGAAACAGGCCACAGACCTTGTGGTTCGGCTGGCGGCTCGCGCCCATCATCTCGTGGTGTTGTCGGAGCAAGGCTGTGATGCGTCATTCTTCAGTCAACATGGTCTCAAGACGATCTATTTACCGAACGGTGTCCCGGCCCAGCAGTCCCACACGGAGTTTCGCAAGGAGTACGGCATTGCGCCCGACGCCTTCGTCGTCCTCCATGTCGCGAACCTCTATCCGGTCAAAAACCACGTGGGGTTGCTTGAGGTGTTTGCGTCCGTGCCGCAAGGGGCGAAACTCGTTTTGGTCGGCCACCAGACGGACGACGTGGAGTATGTCGCCCGCGTCCGGCGGGTGCTGGCAGGCCGGCCGGAGGTGCTCTCTATTCCAGGGCTTTCGTCCGAGGGCGTCGCCGCGGCCATGCGAGCGGCGGATGTCCTGGTGGTGCCCTCGCATGCGGAGGCTTCTCCGCTGTGCATCCTTGAAGCGATGAGCCATCGATTGCCGTGGATGGCAACACCCGAATGCGACGCCGCGCAGGAACATGCCGGCGGTGTGGTGATTCCCTTAGTCGACTTCCGACGGGCCGTCGAATTGCTGATGCGAGAACCGGCATTGAGCCGAGCGCTCGGTGAAGCGGGCTACGCGCATTGGGACGCGTGTCGTCAATGGGCTGCTGTGTTGGAGGGATGGATAGAACTGATTGAAACGGGGCACATGACCAGATCGTATAGGATGCCCCCAGACCTGGTTGAGCGTACGACTGCGCAACGGAAGGCATTCGCGAGACGATTAGGCCGAGTCGAGCCCGAATTCGGCGGGCCGCCGATACGAGATGCGGCGAAGCAGGCCAACGGAGTGGTCATGAATTCAGACGCGTTTTATGTGAATCTGTTCGTCAATGCTCCGGCCTGGTCTACGCCCCATCCGAACGCCGACGAAGCGGCGCGGTGGAGCAAGATCGCGGCCTTCCTGGAGTACATCCTTCGCCGCGTACGCCGGCAGGAGCCGAACAAGCGGTTGAGAATGTTGGACATCGGCTGCGGGCGCGGCTGGCTGACCCAGCTTGCCACGATGTACGGGACCTGTGAAGGCGTCGAGCCGGTCGCCGGCGTCGTCGAGCACGCGCGCGCGCTGTTTCCCCATCTGCGGTTTGAAGCGGGGATGGCGGAGAGTGTGCTGAGTCGGCCCGACTTTGCGCCCTACGATGTCGTCCTGACTTCGGAGGTAATCGAGCATGTCCCGCATGGACAAAAGGAACAGTTTCTGGCGCAGCTGGCCCAGCTCCTCAAGCCCGAGGGCTATCTCATCCTCACGACTCCGCGGGGCGAAATGTGGGAGCGGTGGAAGACGATCGCGCCGCCGAATCAGCCGGTCGAAGACTGGGTCACCGAAGAGCAACTCCGCGCCTTGCTGACAAGCGAAGGGTTCGCGGAATTGGGGCTCGAGCGCATTCATGTCGAAGTGCCGAATCTTCGATACATACCGGCTCCGACCCCGGCCGACGCGCGTTCCATGAATCTGATCCCGATCTATCAAGTGTGGGCCTGCCAGCGGACCGCCGACTCAGCGCCCATTCCTTTTACACGCATTCCAAAAGTGTCCGTCATCGTGCCGACATACAATCGACCGGAGCGTCTGAAGACGGCGCTCGCCAGTCTGGTCGCGCAAACCTATCAGGACTTCGAAATTATCGTGGTGAACGACGCGGGCTGCGAGGTGGAGTCCGTCGTCGCCACCTGCGCCGATCGATCCCGCATCACGACGATCTGCCATGATCGAAACCGGGGGTTGGCGGCGGCGCGCAACAGCGGATTGCGCGCGGCGAAGGGCGCGTACGTGGCCTATCTTGACGATGATGATCGGTATCTCCCGAATCATCTGGAAACGCTGGTCGCGTATCTCGATCGCCACGAATGCCGTATCGCCTACACCGATGCGTGGCGCGTGCATGAACGACAGATCGACGGCCGGTATGTCGAGATCGCGCGAGACGTGCCGTACTCGAATGAGTTTAGTCCGGCCGATCTTCTGGTCAGCAACTATTTCCCCGTATTGTGTGTCATGCATGCGCGGCAATGTTTGGACGAGGTGGGGGGCTTCGACGAATCGCTGTTCGCGCACGAGGATTGGGATCTTTGGATCAGAATGGCCACCCGGTTTCCGTTCAAGCACCTGCCTGTGACGACGGCGGAGTTCACCTGGCGCGACGACGGGAGTTCCATGACGAGCGCGACCAGAGAGACCTATCGGCGCACAACCGAGATCATCTACCGCAAGTATGCGCCCTATGCGGAGCTCATTGCCGGTGTGCGGGAAAGCCAGCAGCGGCATCTCCGACGATTCCATGCCGACGCGTCCGAGAAGTCCTACGTCTGCTCTATCATCATGCCCGTGTGGAATCGTCTGGAATTGACGAAAGATTGCCTGACGGCTTTGGCGCGGATCAAGGATCAGCCGGAATATGAAGTCCTCGTCGTGGACAATGGATCAACTGATGGAACCAAGGAGTTTCTTGCCGAACTCAACGGTGACGTGCAAATTATCAGAAATGAGAAGAATGAGGGATTTGCAAAGGCCTGCAACCAAGGAGCGCGAGCCGCGCGCGGCCGATACCTGGTGTTCTTGAACAATGACACGATTCCACAGCCGGGCTGGCTTTCCTCGCTGGTGTCCGAAGCGGAGGCCCAGTCGGAGGTGGGCATCGTCGGCAGCAAGCTCTTGTATCCCGATGGCACGGTGCAACATGCCGGCGTCGTTCGGGACCTGGAGCAGCGCCTGCCCTATCATTTCTGCAAATCCTTCCCCGGCGACCATCCGGCCGTCAATCAACGGCGTGAATTCCAAATCGTCACGGCCGCGTGTTTGCTGATCCGGAGATCGTTGTTCGAGGAAGTGGGCGGGTTCGACGAAGGATACGTGAACGGATTCGAAGATGCGGATCTGTGCCTGAAAGTGCGGGAGCGCGGCTACGCGGTCGTCTATCAACCCCGAAGCGTCGTGCTTCATCTCGAAAGCCAAACTGCGGGAAGGAAGATTCACGACGACGCAAACGCGATGCGCTTTTTGGAGCGGTGGGAGGGGCAATGGTGGGCGGCCGATGAAGACCTGCATTTCTACGTCGGTGGGTGCAAATTACAACGCATCTTTCGTAATGGGCAACTGGGCGGCGATATCGTGCCGTTGGAAGATGTGAAGGATGGAGCCGTTTGGGCGCATGTGGCGGCGGCGCAAACCGCCGCGCTGAAGCAGGATTGGGAATCCGTCAAACGTGAACTACGGTCGGCGGACGATTGGCCGAACGACCAGTTTGTGCTGTCCTGGGGCGCGAAGGTGGCCGAGCGTCTCCAAGAACCGATCAGTCGAACCAAGTTTCTCTCGCGCTATTTGGAGTTGGTCGAGGCGCCTGCAGAGCGGCTCGCGCTGATCCGGACCTTGCTGGAGCAGAAGAACGTGCCGGGAGCAGAGGAACAGCTCCGGATCTTGCTCTCGTCCTCCCCGAGTCATGCGGAAGGACAGTTGCTGAACGGCGTCCTATGCATGCAGCGGGAACAATACGAGGCAGCCGAGACCGCATTCGATTCAGCATTACGTGGCGGGGCCAATCGTAAAAAATGTCTGATGGGGATGGGGATGGCCTCGTTGGGCCGCGCCTATACGCAGGGAGCTTGGGAACGGTTTCTGCAAGTGCTGGAGGAATATCCGGATGATGCCGAGGCCGTTCATTGGCTCTTGCGCGCCGGTACGGCACAAAACCGGTGGGATGAGGTGAGCCGGTATTTGCGCAAGTACCTGTTGCGCAACCCGGCCGACTTGGCGGTTCGTTTTGCGCTGGCCGGTGTGCTGGTTCGAGGAGAGGAAATCGAAGCTGCGCAGAAAGAATACGACATCCTGCGCGCACTGGCGCCCACGTATGACGGCTTGAGTGAACTCGGGCAAGCGATCTCTAGAAAACAAGCCGTATCCACCATGGAAGCCGCGCATTCGTGATGCGCGGCACTGTGCCCTGTCCGCTATCGGCTTAAGGGCGAACCAAAGACAGGAAGAATGTCACGCGCACTCGTCATACAACTGGCCCGATTGGGAGATCTGGTGCAATCGTTGCCGGCGATGACGCAACTCCGCGCGCGTCATCCCGAGACGCAGTTCGATCTTCTCTGTCCCTCACATCTCGCTGAGGTGGGACGGCTATTGCCGGGCCTTGGGAAGGTTCTTGAGTGGGATGGAGCGGCCTGGCAGCGACGTGCGATGGCCGTCCAGGAGGATTTGCGAGCCGATCATCTTATGGAAATCGAGACCGCGCTGGCGGCATTGGCGCCGGACCGGTATGACTGCGCCTATGTTCTCAATCAACATCGCCGGGCGCTGGTGACAGGCTCCTTATTGGCTCGAGAGATGAAAGGACCATTGTTGCATGGGCCGCTGGGCGAGGCATTGACACCCTGGGCCGCCTACGTACGCGCCGTGGCGCAGCGGCGGCTGGGGCAACGTGTGCATCTGGCCGATGCTTTTTGCGGGCTCTGTGGAGTCTCTCCGCCGGGATATGTCGTCACGCTCGATCCTCCGGTTGTCCGATTGCCTGACGATTTGGAGCCGATCGGCAAACGAGGCGCTCCGTGGATCGCGCTCATCGTGGGAGCAGGGGAGGCCGAGCGGTGTGTGCCCGCAGAGGTCTGGCGCCGGTGGATCAACGCATTTCTTGCGTCTTCGTCGCAGGGCCGTGTTGTGCTTGTCGGAGCAGAGCGTGAACGAGCCGCCGAGATTCAAGCGTCGGTGCCTCTCTCGGCGCTGGGTCGAATTTGGGATACGACGGGTCGCACCTCGCTGTCGCAGCTCGCCGCCATTCTCGCTCGTTGCCATCGCGTGGTCGGCTCGGACACAGGTCCTCTGCATCTCGCGGCGGCGCTCGGCAGGCCGGTGATCGGGTGGTATTTTGCGCGGGCACGGGTTCATGAAACGGGGCCGTATGGTTTCCATCATGTGGTGTGGCAGGCCGAGGACGTTCGACGTGAAGCGTTCGACGTGAACCCTAGAAATGAAGAATCGAAGCCTGTCGCCTCACCCTCTGCCTTTCACGCTTCACCCTCTTATTGGCCGGTCGACGAAACCATTGCCGCGATATGCGAACAGGGATATCAGGCGCCGATCGGCTGGACTGTATGGACAAGCCACTGTGATACGTGGGGGGCTTATTATTCGCCGGTCGGTCAAGCAGCCATCCCCCCGCGCGAACGGGAAGCGCTCTGGCATGAACTGGAGCCGGCCCTTTCATGAACTATCTCGTGCAGAATCTCGAAGGCCTTCGCACGCGGTTTCCGGCCCTTGTTCAGGCCACGCGGGAGAACTCGGGCGGTCTGCTGACCGTCGTGCCTTCCCGGGAGGGGAGTCCATCGGCGACGCATGAAGGTCGATGGGTTCACAGCGGATACGATCCGCGTAAAGAAGCCCGGGCGTGGGCCGAAGCGCAATTGCTCGAGTGGAAAGCGGGCGAACTCGGGGTCGTGCTCGGTGTCGGTTTGCTCTATCACGTCGAAGCCTTGGTCGCGCTGAAGCCGCAGGGAGCGATGCTGGCGGTCGTCGTGCCCAATGTGGCCGAGTTCAACGATGCCGCATCGACCAGGTCGATGGAGGCCTGGATCACCAGGGTTGAATGGGTCTGGGGAACATCGGTGGCCATGGCCGAGCAACTGGCCGCGCAGTCGGGGCCGCTCCGATTCATGACGTATAAGCCGGCTGCGTGTCTGCACGGCGAGGCCCATCGTGATTTGGAGACGGAAGTTCGTCGGATCGTTCTGGCCAAGCAGAGCGGCCGGCTTCATGTCGCAGTCGTCGGACCCATCTACGGCGGTTCGCTTCCGATCGCACGTTATGCGGTCGCGGCGCTGGAGTCGCTGGGCCATCGGGTCAGCTGGTTGGATCAGAGTCCGCATCGGGCGAGTTACGATCTGTTTGCCTCCGGCCGGGAACCAAGGCATCGCCTGACCATGCAAAGCCGGTTTGCCGATTTGCTGAGTTTGGGTGTGGTGACGCATCTCGCCGAAGACCCTCCGGATCTTGTGTTGGCGCTCGCGCAGGCGCCGCTGAATCTCGCGGTGCTCGAGCATCTGCGCAAGAAGAAATTTTTGACCGCGATATGGTTTGTCGAAAACTACCGGCATCTGACCTATTGGCAGCAGTTGGCGGGTGGGTACGACTATTGGTTCGTCATCCAGCAAGCGTCGTGCGTCGACGCGCTCATGCGAGCGGGCGCTCGCCGGGTCAACTATCTGCCGATGGCCGCCGATCCCGCCTTGCATCGCCCCCTGGAGCTCACCGAGTCTGAACAGACCGAATATGGCGCCGATGTGTCGTTCGTCGGAGCCGGCTACGCCAACCGGCGCACGGTGCTCCCGGCATGGTTGTCGAAGGACTGGTCATTCAAACTGTGGGGCAATGAATGGGAAGGCGCGGATGCTCTTCTCTCGGTGCTTCAGCGCGGCGGCGCCCGCATCGATACGGAGACCTGCATCAAAGTCTTCAACGCCACGGCCGTCAATCTGAATCTTCATTCCTGTGCCGGTGACGGACTCGACCCAGAGGCGGACTTCGTCAATCCTCGGACGTTTGAATTGGCTGCGTGCGGCGCGTTTCAGCTGGTCGACGAGCGAGCGCTCTTCCCCGATCTGTTCAATTCCAAGGAGATGGTCCGCTTCACCGCGGCGGCCGATGTTCCGTCACTCATCCGTGCCTGGCTTGCCGATCCATCCGGACGGCGTGAAATCGCCGCCGCCGCGCGCCGCCGTGTGCTGGAGCAGCATACGTACGCGCATCGCATGAGCGAGCTGCTGGCGGTGATCGGCATGCACCAGCCGGATCGAATAGGAGCCATGGTGCGGGGCGATCGCAACGCCGGCGCCCTGGCTCAGCGCGCCGACTCGCCCCCCGAGCTTGCGGCGCTGCTCCGGGGATTTCCGCCCAACCAACGCGTGGAGCTCAAAGATGTGGCAGCCCGGATCAAGGCGAACGGCGCCGGTCGGGAACTGGCGCGAGAAGAATTGCTGATCTTGATGCTGGACAGTTATCGCACGGAAACGAGGGATCTCGTATGAAAGCAAGTTTCAAGTTGCACGTGTCATGGTTCTCGTTGAACTTGAAACCTGAAACTCGAAACGTGAAACACGCGCCCGTTACAGATTGGATATGAAACAAGTATTGATTGTGAACATCACCCGCATGGGCGATCTCGTGCAGATGGGCACGCTGTTGGCACGGCTCCGTGAAGAATGGCCGGACGTGGCGGTGGACCTCGTGGTCGATCGGCAATTTGCCCCCGTCGCCTCCATGCTGAGCGGCTTGCGTGACATCATGGCGTATGATTTTCATGCATTGATCGATGAGAGCCGCGCCTGCGTCAAAGATACCGTGGTGTTGTATCGAGAGGTCGCGACATGGGCCGGAGATTTGAGTCAGCGCCGCTACGACCGCATCGTCAATCTGACATTCAACCGGCCCAGCGCCCTGTTGGCTGAGTATGTCGGCGCCCCTGATATCCGAGGCGCACGGAGCGCGTGGGACGGCGGGACGGTCATCGACAATCCCTGGATGGCGTACTTTACGGATATCCATCAGATTCGCCGGATCAACCGATTCAATCTCGTCGATGTCTATGCCATGGGCGGGAGCAGACCGGGCGCGTTTGCGCCGCTGCATGTGGCGGCACCGGCTGAAAGCACGGACTGGGCGAAGCGTTTTCTGTCGAGCCAGGCTGGGCCGGAGCGGGAATGGATCGCGGTGCAGGCGGGGGCAAGTGACGTCATGAAAGCCTGGCGGCCGCAGCATTTCGGCATGACGTTGGCCCGGTTCAGCAAACAGTGGGACGGCGGCATTCTGTTCATCGGATCCTCCTCGGAACAGGACACGATCGCCCAGGTCATTCGGACGTATCGAGAGGCAGGTGGGCGCAGCGTGATGAAGAATGCCGCCGGGCACACGACGCTGGCGCAGCTCGTCGCGCTGTTGGCGGACTGTCGGTTGTTGCTCACGAACGACACGGGACCGATGCATTTGGCCGTGGGCGTGCAGACTCCGGTCATTGATCTATCGGTCGGCCATGTTGATTTTCAAGAGACCGGTCCGTATGGGCCGGGGCATTGGGTGATGCAGCCGGATCTGGAGTGCGCGCCCTGCGGGTTTGAGCAGGTCTGTTCGCACCATGCCTGTAAAGAACGAATCCCAATCGATGCCGTTGCCGCCGTCATGCAGCATGTGGTGGGACAGGGTTCGCCGCCTGCGGCGGTGCCGGGCTATCGTTTATATCGATCGGGCATCGATGCGGATCAGTTGGGGAGTTTTGAACTCGTCTCCGGCCACGAAGATGCAGCGGTCGCCTGGTATGCGGCCTTCTGGCGTCGCCGCTGGTACGAGTCGTTCACCGGCCGACCGAGCCGACTCCCGGCTTTCGACCGCCCCGCTCCGAACCACGACGAGGGAGTGTCCTGTATTCGGACAATGATGCCGCTGCTTCACAGCCTCTGCCGACGGGCCGACCATATTGTTCGGCTCACCGGACAAACACCGATTCCCGTTCAGGCGATTCAAGCGCTGCAGCGGGCACAAACGGAGGAGCGGCAGAAGGTTGCTCAGGCCGGCACGTCGACGTGGGCCACCAAACCGCTCACCACGGCGGCGCTTCGCCTTTTGCATCAGGACAATGTGCAAGGGCTGGAGCGAATGGCGAGACATCATGCGGCGGCATATCAGCGGTGGCGCCGGGAGACGGAATTCGTGGCCTCCCATCTCGCATCCGCGCCGGAGGCGGACGCTCCGATGTCACACATGCCTATATTGTATGCCGGTATCGAATGAGAGGAGACCGACCCATGCAGATCATGCTCGATCAAGACCACTGGGAAGTCGACGCGCCGCTGACGATGGAACATGTCCTGACGGAGGTCAGCGAACGCGCCCATGCCCGAGCTCGTATCGTCACCAGATTGCAGCTCGACCAGCGCACGATTACGGATCGCGACTTGGACCCTGCATTTCTCGCCGAATCGGTCGGGCGCTTCCAGCAGTTGACGGCGGTGTCGCAGCCGATGCCGGAGCTTATACAGGCTGCCGAAGGGTCCATCAGGAAATATGCGGCTACGCTGCGCACGGAGGGGACGGCCTTGCTTTCGACGTTGCGATTCGGACCGTGGTCGCTGTCCAGGCTCGACGGCTGGCTGGGGCAGTTGGCCGATTACCTCGAATTCGTCGAGGGGGCTTCGACCACGATGGAGGGGGGGGCCGGGGGCTCGGCCTTGGCACCTTGGGTGCAACAGCTGCTGGAGGCGCGAGCGGTCTCAGACCTCGTTCGTGTGGCGGATCTCTTGGAATACGAAATTTTCCCGCGGTTGGATGTCCGATGATGACGGCAGATTGGTGTCCGTTAGCAGCGGCTCAGCCTCTTCGTCCTCGATTGGTGCGGTGCTCAAGTCCGTCTTGATTCAGCCGATAAGGCAACCAGACCCGCTCAAAGTGATGAGTCGGGCACGCGCTTCTGCACGGATGCCGGAAGCGAACAGGCTGGTCAAGTTTTTGTCTCAAGGAGGAATGGGCTATGGCAATTATCGTCAACAACAACCCCGCATCCATCTCGGCCCAGCGCAATTTGGGTGTGAGCACGGCGAGCTTGGGTCGCTCGGTTGAGCGTCTCTCGTCCGGCCTTCGCATTACCCGCGCCGCCGATGACGCGGCCGGTCTCGGGTTATCCGAAACCTTGCGGGCGCACATTCGCAGCATCAACCAAGCCGTGAGAAATTCATCGGACGGCATCAGTTTGACGCAGATCGCCGACGGCGCGGCCGCCACGGTCGGCAACTTATTGGGCCGGCTCCGGGAACTGGCGTCGCAGTCATCCAGCGGCACGGTGGGCGCCACTGAACGGTCATACATCGATCAGGAGTTCTTAGCGCTACGTTCGGAAATCGACCGCATTGCGCAGGTGACGGAATTCAACGGGCAAGCCTTGACCAGCGGGAGCTCGATCAGCTTCAGCATCCAGGTCGGGTTCAAGAGCGGATCGGGCAACACGTTGTCGATGGATCTGAACCAGCTGACGATTTCCGCGCTGGGGATCAGCAGCGTGAACGTGTCCTCGGCAGCCAATGCGCAGAGCGCGCTGAGCAACATCGACAGCGCGATCAGCTCTGTGGCAACCGCTCGCGCCGAGTACGGGTCACTCCAGAATCGGTTTGAAGCGACGATCGCGAATTTGGAGGTGTCGAGCGAGAATTTGACGGCAGCCGAGTCGCGGATCCGCGACGCGGACATCGCCTATGAAACATCACAATTCACCAAAAACCAGGTTCTGGTGCAAGCAGGTATCGCCGTGCTCGCGCAGGCGAATACATTGCCGCAACAGGCGCTGGCATTGCTCCAGTAATCACTGGCCATCGGGGCCGCGCCTCCTTTTCATGAGGGCGCGGCCCCGATGAATTTATGTGGAGGCTGCCGTGATATACAGCGTTACACCAAAGGCAGATCTTCGAGTCGAACGCAATCGTGGGGGCGAACCATCGGGTGCGGTAGAGCAAAAACCGAAGGCAAGAAAAGAGGATGCAGAAGCGCGCTCAACTCCCCGGGCATCAGCTGAACGGTCCAGAATCGAAGAGGCGGCTACGAGGGTCAACGAGGTTCTGAGTCTGGCGAACCCGCAGCTCAGGATCAGAGTGGATGATGAAACCGAACGAGTCGTCGTGAAGGTGGTCGAGCAGGAGTCCGGCGAGGTGATCCGCCAGATTCCACCCGAAGAGTTGTTGGAGTTGGAAAAGTACTTGTCGAGCCCGAAAGGGCTGCTGCTGCAAGAGCAGGGATAAGTGATCGCGAGGAGCGCGTATGGCGACGATAAGTTTCGGCGGCCTGGGAAACGGACTGGACTTCGGTCAGGTGGTCGACCAATTGGTGAAGGCGTCACGCATCCCTGTCGAGCGACTCACAGCCAAGAAGAGCACGCTCAATTCGAAGTCGACTGACTACGCCACGCTGAGCACCAAGTTGATCGCCCTCCAAAGCGCGGCCGACAAATTGCGTTTGCCCTCAAATTTTGATCGTTCCAGCGTGTCGGTCAGCGACTCAACCGTGCTGACCGCGACGGGATCGCCGTCGGCCGTGCAGGGAAGCTACACCGTCAAGGTCACGCAACTGGCGCAAGCGCACCAGATCACGAATAAGGCGGCCAAGGCGGTCGCGTCCATGACGACTGACATCGTGAGCGGAGGCTCGGGGACGTTCACCTTTCGCGTCGGCAGCGGCACGAATCAAACCGTCAGTCTGAGCGCCACGGCAACGATCGAAGATCTCAAAACCGCCATCAATGATCTCGGCGCCGGCGTGACGGCTTCGGTGGTCAACACGGGGAGCGAATCGACTCCGGCCTACCGCTTGGCATTGACCGCCGTCAGTACCGGCGCCAGTAACGGGATCACGATCGTGGCGGACGACACCGATCTCGACTTTCTGAACGCCAGCGGAACCGGAGGGCCCGATATACTGCAAGCGGCTCAAGACGCCGTGATCGTCGTGGGTGACCCTGCGCTCAACCCGATGACATTCCAACGCAGCAGCAACACCCTGACGGATGCGATTACCGGGGTGGTTTTGACGCTGAATAAGAAGACCGCCGGTTCGGACACCGTCTCGGTCAATGTCTCGCGGGATGTGACGGCCGTCCAAACCGGCATCAAGAATCTGGCGACGGCCTACAACGAGGTGGTCACGTTCATCAACGAGCGAAATACCTACGACGTCGCCTCCAAGGAGGGTGGAATCTTTTTCAACGAGCCGACGGTGCGGACGGTGCTCAGCCAAATGAAGAGCGCCCTCTCCTCCGTCGTGCCGGGATTGACCACGTATGCGTCGGCGGGTGACATCGGGTTCAAGACAGAGCGTGACGGTACGGTGACCGTCGAAGATACCAAGCTGAGCGCGGCGCTGAGTTCGAATTACGCCGCGGTCAAAAATGTGTTCGTGACTCAAACCGGCAGCGTCGGGGTGGCGCAACTTGTCAATGTCGCGGTGGATTCGCTTTCGGATATTCAATCCGGGGCGCTCACTCTCAGGAAGAAGGGGCTTACCGATCAGATTGAGGAGATGACCGATGAGATCGCTCGAAAAGAAGACCTCATCGCGCAATATGAGGCGCGGCTTCGCCTGCAGTATGCCGCGCTCGACGGGCTGCTCGGACAACTCCAGAGTCAGATCAGCTTTCTCCAGAACAATTCCTCGCTCACGAAAAAAACCTAGGAGTGTCCACGGAAAGGACCTATGCTCACTCAATACACCAACCAGTATAAGCAGACACAGGTGATGACGTCGTCCAGAGTTCAGATCGTCGTGCTGCTGTACGACGCGGCCATCCAATCGATCGAACTCGCCCGGACGGGGATCGAGTCCAATGATCCAAAGGAAAAAGGCCGGTTCCTTGGTCGGGCCATTTCCATCATCGGAGAGCTCAACAGCGTCCTCGATTTCGAACAGGGCGGTGAGATCGCGCGGTCCTTGCATCGTCTCTACGAGTACATGCTCAGCGAACTGGTCATGGCCAATGCCCGTAACGATGTGCGTCGGCTCGATGGTCCGCACCGTTGCCTGACGACGCTTCGCGAGGGGTGGCGTGAGATCGCGGCGCAACAGACGCATCCGGCTGGTGTACGATGAACTCCACAGGAGCGAACGCCCAGGAAGATATCCTGCGGCTTACGCAGACTGCGGCAGAAGCGGCCGCGCTTGGACAGTGGGACGCCGTTGCCCAGTGCTATGACGAGCGTGGCGCTCTCTTGGCCACCATGCAGACGCCGGTTCAAAAGGCGAGCCATCTGTTGAAACTCGATGAACAGATCCGCGACCGTGTGCGTACCGTGCACGCTGTGTTGGCGACGTTACTGGGAGAGGCGGCGGCGACCAGGCAACGTCTTCAAGGCCTCCATCAACGATTAGGGGGGCAGCCGTCGACCGTTGTGACCGTATCCATGAAGGCGTAGCAGAGGGCAGGAACAGACAATGGCCAAGCAGACAGTCTCCGATGCAAGCAGGTTATCCGATGAATTGGCCAGGGTTACGCGGGAGTTGGAGCACGCTCAGGGTGAATTGCAACATTCCCACCAACGACTGACCTCGTTGTATCGTCTCACGGATGCACTCGCGTCCTCGCCGGACGAAGAAGAAATTATTAAGGTTCTGACGAAAGGATTGCCTCCCCTGATCGACCCTGCCATGATCGGGGTTGCCAGGGCGAATCGCAACCGAGCCTGGGTATGGTCGGACTCCCAGAATCGGGAACGGGAGGCGCAAGCGCGCCGGTATTTGCTACGTAGACTCGGTCCATCTCCTTCTCACGAGACTGAGTCGAACGCTCCTCTTCGGCGCGGGCGTCCGCGTCACCTTCGACTCATTCCACCGTCGGCGCCGCAACAGGCCATACAAGAACAGGATGCCACCTTCGGAGAGGAGGTGTCGCTTGCTCTCGGGTCGGACGAAACAGGTCTTCTTCTTGTGCAGCTGAAGGATCCTGATCGGTTTACTCCGCGCGATCGGGAAGTGCTCGATACGGTCGGCGCAGCGCTGTCTCTCGCCCTCCGTCATGCCCAGACGCAACAACGCGCGAGAGCGATGGCTCTTCACGATCCGCTCACGGGCCTGTTCAACACGCACGCATTCGAGCGCGCGTTGATGCGGGAGTTGAGCGTCGGGCTTCGTTACGGGGTGCCGGCGTGCCTGTTGCTGCTGGACTTGGATTTCTTCAAGATCGTCAATGACCGTCTTGGCCATACGGCTGGGGATCAGGTGCTCAAGGAGGCAGCCGATCTGATGCGAGGGACGGTGCGCGACAGCGATATCGTCGGGCGATGCAAAGGCAACACCTTCGCGGTCGTATTGCCTCATGCCGACCGGCAACAGGCGCGTGCGCTCGCGGAGCGGTTGCGAGAGAAGGTTGAGCGACACCCCTTTACGGTCGAGGACGGGCACGTCCGCACCACGGCCAGTATCGGTTTGGCCGCGGTTCCGGACGCCACCGTGGTGTCCATTGCGGAGTGGATGATGGTCGGCGATACCGCTCTGAATGACGCGAAGACTCAAGGGCGGAATCGTGTGGTCCTTCATGCTCCGAAACCGCCGGGAGTCGCGTGCGCCGTGGCCCTGAGTTGCGCCGCCTAACCGTGAAAGGGACCTGACCATGGCGTCTCCTGTCATGACACCGTCCACCCCACCCACGAGCGCCGCCGATGAACGGCGAGAATGGATCAGAATCGATGATCGGGTGCTGATGGAATATCGGGTGCTGGCCGAGACAGGCACGGCTGTTCCTGTCGAAGCAACCAGCGCCACCCCGGAGATCATCTCCGCGGTCGTCACCCAACCGACCGCGGATTTGCTCGCGCGCACGGGAGAGTCATTGATCGGCTCACCGGTGCTTCCCTGGATCATGAAAGTCGATTACATACTTGAAGTCATCCTCAATTCTTTGGCGATGACTCATCCGGCAAGTGTCACTATGGCGCGACCGACAGATGTCAATCTGAGCGGGGGGGGGGTGGGGTTCGTCTCCCCTCGGGAGTTCACGGCCGGTGACCAACTCGCGATCAAGATGATCCTTCCGCCGTTCAGGCTCATCCAAGCGGTGGTACAAGTCATTCGTTCCGTCCCCCAGGCGAACGGACTCGCGTTTGTCGTCGCCACCGAATTCGTGGATCTGAAGCCCGACGATCAAGAATATCTGATCCGCCACATCCTCCATACACAAGCCGAACGGCTGAGAGCTCGCCGGGCCGCAACCGCGTAAAAACAGGCAATCGTGAGAACGCGGCTATGCCGCTTGGACGGCAGGGCGTGTGAGGAGCTGGAGCAGCGTCTCGCCCGTCTTTACCAGGGCGGCGGCGGACGGAGAAGAAGGAGTGTGCTGAACCACGGGGATGTAGGCGCGCACCGCTTGTTCCATCGCAGGGTCGTCCGGAATCTCACCCAGCAGGGTCAAGTCGCCGCCGACATACTCCTTGAGCAGTTTCCTCAGCTGGAGCACGTTGACGCGCGCGCGTCCCGATACGCGATTGAGGATGAGGGTCGGCTGAAACGCTCGCAGGGTGGTTTCGGCGATCGCGCGGCCGGACTCATCCGTCTTGCCCGCGACATCCAACACCTCTTCCACGCTGCTGTAATCCCGGTTCGCAAGACCATCCGTCATCACATCCCGCATCACGAACATCGATAAAACACGACGAATCGCCGCGAGCTTAAGAAACCGGTAGAGATCCAGGACGGAGGTGGGGTCCGGCGTCGCGACGGCGACGTGATGATCGGCCATGAGAAAAAAGTCGAGAGTATGATAGCTCGCTCCCGCTCCGATATCGACGACGATCACGTCCGCGCGGATATCTTGAAAATTCCGGATCAGGCGTCGCTTTTGTGAATAGGACATGTTGGCCGTCGCCAAGGTGTCGCCGGTGCCGGGAATAATCCGCAAGTTCGGATGAAGGGGAAGACGTTGAGCCAGATCGTCCAGCTGCTCGATGCGATGGTTGAGGAAGTCGGTCAAGGTGAGCGGCGGGTTGAGGAGGCCGACCAGGACATGCGCGTCGGCGCCGCCCACGTCGAGATCCGCGAGCACTACCTGCTTGCCCTTCTGTGCCAAGACGAGAGCCAGGTTGGCCGCCACCACACTTTTGCCGACCCCGCCTTTTCCCGACGCGACTGAAATCACGCGCGCCATTGTGTTCGGTTCCTATTGGTTTGGGCCCAGTCGCAGCTTCTTTGTCGGTCGGTCGTGGAGAAACATGAATGGGAGTCAGGCATCCGAGTGGAACGGGCGCGAAGCGCAGGGTGTAGGCCGAGATTCGCTTCCATTGGGTGCTTAAGTTTTCAAACCGCCACGCCGATACCTCAGTTGTCATGAATAATGAAGTATCTACAGCAACAGCGATTCAGACCGAGGAAGTCACCGTGCGGGAGGGAGAAATCCTCACGGTAATGGAGGTGGCTCGGTTTCTCCGAGTGCCGAAGTCCACGGTCTATAAACTCGCCCGAGTCGGTGAATTGCCGGCATCGAAAATCGGAAAGCACTGGCGGTTCCTGCGCCGTGACATCCATGACTGGATGCATGGTCGGTCCCGGCAAGGCTCGTGATCTGAGAGTGGCTGCCTGGTTGATCTGCAGAAGGACTCGACTTTCCCTCTCTCGGACGGCAAGGCGCCGCGGTCATGAGTGGCGGCATGATCCAACCGAAGATCGCCGCTCGAGAAAACGTCTTCATCCAACGCACGTCGATCCTGTTCCACCCATGCAATCAAGTCAAGTCGATGCGGGCCGTTCCGGCTCAGGTCATTGGGCGAATGTGCCGATATCTGACGAAGCATCGAGAGATTGCGGAACGGTCCGACCATCCCGCCGTGGACAGACCATGAGTTGTCGCACGCTGTGCCTGTCGAGCGAGAGAAAGGAGGCGTTATGCCGGCCGATCAAAGCATGAAGATCCTGGTGGTCGATGATATGGTGACGATGAGAAGAATCGTCAAAAATATTCTGAAGCAGTTGGGATTCGGGAATGTAGACGAAGCGGAAAACGGGCAAGAAGCTCTGCAGAAGCTGCGGGCCGACACCTTCGGATTCGTGGTGTCCGACTGGAACATGCCGGTCATGACGGGCATCGACATGCTCCGGGCCATTCGGGCGGATGAAAAGCTCAAAGCCATTCCCGTGCTGATGGTGACGGCCGAGGCGCAACAAACAAATTTGATTGAAGCGGTGCAGGCAGGCGTCAGCAACTACATCGTCAAGCCCTTCACCGCTGAGACCCTGCAGGAGAAGATCGGGAAGATTTTCAAATAGTCCGTGATCAAGCAGATCCGTCCTCACACGAGCAGAGAGAGGGACTGTGTACAACCAAGAACATAAATTATACGAAGAACTCGGCGCCCTGGCCCGCTTTGTCGACAATGCGAGGAACGCCATCTCGACGGCCACCCCCCAGATCACGTCCATCAACACGCAGCTTCCGGCCGCCACGTCCCATCTGAGCGACCTGAGCAAGATGACGGAGGACGGCACGCTCGAAGTCATGCGGTTGACGGAGATAATGCAGGACAATCACGAGCGGGTCGCCAAGGATCTTTCCGCGGTCGTCGAGGTTCTGCAGGCGATGGATTGCGTGGCCCTTGCCGGACGTCTTGGGAATGTGAGCTCCGTTCTCGCGCAGGACAATAAATATCTGACGGAGATCATGACGGCTCTCTCCTTTCAAGATCTGGTGGCCCAGAGAGTGAAAAAACTCGTCGTCATTCTCGACGAAGTGCAAGGAAAGTTGATGGAGCTCGTCGTCGTGTTCGGCCTGCAGGGGAAGGGCGAAGCAGCCAGTGACGCCGGGACGGCCGGGCACTTGCTGAAACAGCTCGAAGAGTCCAAAACGACGGCGATGCAACAAAAAGTCGCCGACGATATCCTGGCTCAGTTCGGATTCAAATAGGGCCGCATGGTTTCAGGTTTCAAGTTCAGATTTGGCGATGCCGGTCTCGTGTTTATGATTTCGAGTTTCATGTTGTCGGAAAATATGAAACCTGAAACTTGAAACACGAAACTCCAATCAGAACCAGTAACGCCGGATCGATCGCATGCATGAGGGCAATGACGAATGGATATTGCAACCATACTCGGGCTGGTGCTGGCGTTGGGCTCCATTATCGGAGGCCAAATACTCGAGGGCGGGCACATCGGCTCGATTATGCAGCTCACGGCCTTCATCATCGTGATCGGCGGCACGATCGGAGCGATCTGTGTTCAGAATCCGCTGTCGGTGGTCCTGAAGGCGTTCAGTTCATTGTCGCTGGCGATCGTAAGCCCCCATATCGACAATAAAGGCACCATCAAGCTGATCTTGGATCTCGCGAACATTTCGCGAAAGCAAGGATTGTTGGCGCTCGAGGGAAAACTGAAAGACATTCATGACCCGTTCATGAAAAAAGGGATTCAACTGATCGTCGATGGAACCGAACCGAAAGCCGTGCATGAGATCCTCGAGATCGAGGTGGAGCACCATGAGGAGCAAGGAGTCCATGCGGCTAAGGTATGGGAAGCCGCGGGTGGCTACGCGCCGACGGTCGGCATTATCGGAGCGGTGCTCGGGCTGATTCATGTGATGGAGAATCTGGCCGATCCCTCCAAGCTGGGCGGCGGTATTGCGGTCGCGTTCGTCGCCACGGTCTACGGCGTGGGAGCGGCCAATCTCTTCTTCCTGCCGCTGGCCAATAAGATCAAGTTCAAGCTGAAGGAGGAAGCGGGGTCCCGCAACGTCATTATCATGGGGCTTGTGGGACTTGCCCAGGGGGAGAACCCCAGATTGCTCCAGGAGAAGTTGGAAAGCTTTCTTCCCCATAACGAACGCACGAAGGAGGCGAAGAAGTGAAGCGTCGTGCGTCCGGACTAGAAGTTTCTAGTTCCAGGTTTCAGGTCGATCATTTTCGAACCAATGAAATTTAGAGAACAAACTTGAAACAAGAAACTTGAAACACGAAACGCTTGCACGAGATATGCTCAGCCTCGCTGAGCGGGCGAAGCGGGCTTCACGCTTCACGAGCGACGATCTAAGTTATGGCGAAGCAAAAACACGAAGAGCATGAAAATCACGAGCGGTGGCTGGTCTCGTATGCCGATTTCATCACCTTGTTGTTCGCGTTTTTCGTGGTGATGTATTCGATCTCCTCGGTCAATGTCGGAAAGTACCGGACGGTCAGTGAATCGATCAAGGCGGCCCTCAACCCGATCGTGACGCCTCCTTCGTCTCCTTCGGCGTTCAGCCTCAACGCCAACAAACCGGCGCTGACGGCGCCGAACACTCCGGGGAGCAGGGAAGTGGCCATGCGCCGGCTCCGCAATCTGGTGCAGGTCATCAAGGGCGTTCCGCAAATGTCTCTCGTGCGCATCGTAGAACAAGTGAACGGGGATATCGTGATTGTCATTCCCGACCAGCTTCTCTTCAACAGCGGAGAAGCCGCCGTGCGTCCGGAGGCGCTGCGGTTTCTCGAAGGTCTCGGAGCGGCCATCCTCGAGCTCGATCGGCATACGCGCGTTGAAGGGCATACGGATAACGTCCCGATCAGGACGGCGCAATTTCCTTCCAATTGGGAATTGTCGGCTGCCCGGGCGGTCATGGTTGTCAGAGTGTTGTCCGAACTCTATGGCGTGCCGGCAGGGCGTCTTGCCGCCGTGGGTCATGCCGACACCAGGCCCATCACGGCCAATGCGGATGCGGAACAGCGGGCGAAGAATCGTCGAGTGGAGGTCGTCATTCTTGAACAAGCCCCGCCCGCGCCTATGATTCAGACGGAGACCGATTCGGATGTGTTCGGACGATCGACGGGCGATGAGCCGGTGAACGCGTCGCAGTTTGTTCCCGAGCTGTCCGGCGTGGGACGATCGCCGACCCCGTAGGCGGGGCACGTGTGTCATGCGGTCGGCACTCAAGTCTTGGTCCTCGGCAGCCGACAATAGGATTCAGTGCGTTCAGTTAGGAGGGGCTTGCGCTATGACCACGGAATCATCATCCCCGCAACCGTCTCAGGCGGAAGATCAGAACCCCAGACATCTCGCTCCGAAAGGGGACATCACTATTTTCGAAGCGGACGAATTCAAAGACTCGCTGGCGAAGTTGTTCACAAACGATGGACTGGTGTCGGTAGATCTCAGCGCCGTCGCCAGAGTCGATACGGCGGCGATTCAGCTGCTGCTGGCCGCCAAGAAACAAAACCGAATGTTCGTGTCGGGGATTTCCGAGAGCTTGCAGACACGATTGCACCAGCTCGGATTCACCGGGTCGCTGAGCGAGTAATGGACGAGGCACCAAGGTCGAAACGGGATTGAAGGCGAGTACGGCGCTTTGGAATGTGAAGCAAGGCTATGATTTCTTCGGGAAACCAAGACGGCAAACTCGGGCAGTCTCTTGCCGACAATGAGCGAGCCGGCAGCGCGTTTCTCGAACATCAACGGGCGTGGGAGACCTTCGCGACCGAAACCATCCACATGATCCCGGTGTTGAAGGCTCAGATGACCGCCGTGACACAGGAGACGGAAAGAGCGGCCATGGAGTTATTGCTGCATCTCAGAATGCTGACATCCCCTGATGGGGCGGCGACCTCAATGGACGACTCGACAAGTTTGTCCAAGGTCGTCATGGCGATGCAGTTCCAAGACATCACGCGTCAAAAGTTGGAGCACGTCGGTCTGGCGTTGGATCGGCTGAAGGCGCACCTTCAGGCCCTCTTAAAAGGGCCCTGTGACGAAGAAGCCAAGAGAGAGATCGCCGCGCTGCAACTGGTCGAGCATCACTACACCATGGAGGAAGAACGTCGCCTGCATACGGCGGCATTAGGGCTGGATTACGGAGAGCCGGTGCCCATGGACACGTCGAGCAACGAGCCGGATTCCGTCACGTTGTTTTGAATTCGAGGGCGTTTCACGTTTCAGGTTTCAAGTTCTCGCCAAACATGAAACTTTAAACCTAAAACGTGAAACTCGAAACGAGACACCCGGGATCGCCAAAGCCGTGGAGGAACACATGAACAGGACCGCGCTGATCGTCGATGATTCACGCACCATGCGGCAAATGGTCGCGTTTACCCTCACGAACGCCGGGTTTACCGTGATCGAAGCGGAGGACGGGAAAGTCGCGGTCAAGAAGGTTTCCGGCGGCGTGAAGATGGATATCGTCGTGACGGACCTGAACATGCCGGAAATGGACGGCATCACCCTCATCAAAGAACTTCGCAAAATGAATACGTTCAAGTTCACCCCGATTCTCATGCTGACGACGGAGTCGACGGTAGAAAAGAAAAAAGAGGGTAAAGAAGCCGGCGCAACGGGATGGATCGTCAAGCCGTTCAACCCGGACGTTTTGCTGAAAACCATCGCCAAGGTGCTGCCGGCATGACGCGTCGCACGTATCTCGTGAAGCGTGAAGCGTCCGAATCGAACCCATCAAGCGCTTCACGACCGACGTTTCACGAACGACGGGGTTTAAGATGAGCAACGACTTCGCGCAATTTCAAGACGCCTTTTTCGATGAGGCGGCGGAGCATCTGGCGGTGGTCGAAACCGGGCTATTGGCGCTGGAACAACATTCGGAAGATCGGGACCTTCTGCATAAGATCTTTCGTTCCGCCCATTCGATCAAGGGCGCGAGCGGCATGTTCGGCTTCAACGCGGTTGCGCAATTCACGCACAAGATGGAGACGCTGCTCGATTTGCTGAGAAACGGGCAACGAGCCGTGTCGCCGGCGATCGCGGATCTGCTCCTGAAAGCGACCGATTGCTTGAAAACCTTGATCGAATCGGTCAAGACGGGGTCGGCGGTTGATGAGGCCACGGTGCAACGACTCGCGGACGAATTGGCGTCGGAGAGCCAACAGTCGGATACCGGTGTCAGGGCGGTCACACCGGATCAGACTCATGAGCGGCAGGGGGATCGGACGTACAGAATCGCCTGGACTCCCCCCGCCTGGCTGTTCCAGCGGGGGCTCGATCCACTGCAAGTGTTGAGAGAGTTGAGAGATCTTGGGAGTCTGACCGAGGTCACGATCGACCTGTCCCGGTTGCCGAGTCTGGACGAGATCGATCCCGAGAAGTGCTATCTCTCTTGGCAGATGTCACTCACGACCGGCAAGGATCAGAAGATCATCGAGGCCGTATTTGAGTTCGTCCGAGAAGACAGCGTACTCACGATCGAAGAAACCGTCGTTTCAAGTTCCGGGTTTCAAGTTTCAGGTTCAGCTTCTCAACATGAAACACGAAACCAGAGACCAGAAACCGCCGAAGGCGAGGCGAAACCCCTTGGGCAAATCCTCGTCGAGGACGGTGTGGTGTCTCCGGCCGTTCTGGATCAGGCCCTGGCGCAACAAAGGCGAGTCGGAGAAATCCTTGTCGAGCAGAAGGCGGTCACGCCGCAACAGTTGGCGCAGGCGCTGCAAAAGCAGAAACAGCAGGAAGCCGCCGTGCAAACCAAGAAAGCCGACGTCGCGTCGATTCGCGTGGACACCGATAAAATCGACAAGCTCATCAACCTGGTCGGTGAACTGGTCATTACGCAGTCGATGTTAAGCGACCTCGGCGCCCGCTTCGAGATGAGCCACATGCACCTGCTGCTGGAGCGGGTGGCGCAATTGGAGCGGAACACGCGCGAAATCCAAGAACGAGTCATGAGTATCCGCATGTTGCCGATCGGCACGGCCTTCAGCCGCTTTCCCAGACTGGTCCGAGACCTGTCGGCCAAGTCAGGAAAAAAAATTCAACTGATCCTCTCCGGCGAAGAAACCGAACTCGACAAGACGGTCATCGAGTCCATCGGAGATCCCCTCACGCATCTGGTCAGGAACTCGGCCGACCATGGCTTGGAGATGCCGGAAGAACGCCTCGACAACAACAAGTCGGAAACCGGCACGATCAAGCTCAACGCCTATCATGAAGGGGGCAACATCTGCATCACCGTTGAAGACGACGGGCGCGGACTGAATCGCGAGAAGATCGTCGCCAAAGCCGTCAAACAGGGTCTGATCGGCGAAAACGAGAAGTTGACCGACGACCAGATCTGGCCTCTCATTTTCAGGCCGGGGTTTTCGACGGCGGAGAAGGTGACGGACGTGTCCGGGCGAGGGGTCGGCATGGACGTCGTCAAGCGAAATATCGAAGAGCTGGGCGGCACCGTCAGCATTCACACGACACAGGGGCAGGGGTCGATCTTCACGCTCAAGCTCCCGTTGACGCTGGCCATTATCGAAGGCATGACCGTCCGGGTCGGCCACGACACGTACATCGTGCCGCTGTTGTCCATTTTGGAATCGATCCAGCCGAAGTCAGGCGATGTGAAAACCGTCGTCGGCAAGGGGGAACTGATCAATGTGCGCGGCACCTATTTGCCCATGATGCGCCTGTACGAGGTGTTTGCCCTGCAGCCGGAGATCATCGACCCCAGCAAAGCCATTCTGCTCATCCTTGAGACGGAAGGGGAGCGCGTGGCGGTGATGGTGGACGAAATTCTCGGCCAGCAGCAGGTCGTGATCAAAAGCATGGAGCAGAACTTCCGGAAGGTCGAGGGCATCGCCGGCGCGACGATACTCGGCGACGGCACGGTCGGATTCATTCTCGATGTCCGTGGACTATTGGAAATCGCCCGCCGAGGGGAGCCGGTGGCGGCGTGAGGCGCGATGCGCCTCAGTTTCAAGTTGCGGGTTTCGAGTTTCATGTTTTCGGAGCTGCCGGCCGAGCGGTAGGTCCGGCGCAGGCTCTCCTTTCTTTTCCATCTCAGCCTGCTCTCGACACAGGACCATCGGCCCGGCAAACAAATCTTGAGCCGGCTTCTCGTTAAAGAACATGTTGTGTTCAGCCGATACAGATCCTAACTGCCCAGAAGCAGGGACACTGTAGAGTTTCGCGTGGCAAGTTTCATGTTTGCGGAGCTGGTTCCCGTTAACTCGAAACCTGAAATTTGAAACTTCGAGTCCGGACGAACGACTCTTCACGAGAGACACGTCACGCCCGCCTCGCACGCCTTGCGGATTCGTCGACGCGGGCGGAACCTGCGAAGCGGGCTTCATCACGGAGGACCTCATGGCCGCAGCAGCGTTGGAATCCACGAGAAAAGACCCGCAGCAGCAGATCGGGTTGGCCGCGGACGAAAACCAGTTTTTGACGTTCCAGCTCGGCAGCGAGCTGTACGGCGTCGACATCCTCCGCGTGCAAGAAATCAAGGGGTACACCGCCGTCACGAAAATTCCCAATACCCCGCCGCATATTAAGGGAGTTCTGAATCTCAGAGGGACCATCGTGCCGATCGTCGAACTCCGGACAAAGTTCGGCATGCCGACGATCGATTACACGATGTTTACGGTGATCGTCGTGGTGGTCGTAAAGGAAAAAATCATGGGGCTGGTCGTGGATTCCGTCTCGGATGTGTTGAATATCGATAAAAAGGACATCCAAACCCCGCCGCAGTTCGGAGCCAAGGTGGATGTGAGTTTCTTGAACGGGATCGGGAAATCCGGGGATAAGCTCGTGGCGCTTCTGGACATGGATCGGTTGTTGTCCGATGGGGAGATCACGGAAGAGGCTGTGGCGCAGGCGACATAGTTCGATCACGAAGCCGGCGCATACAGACGATATGTCACGGGTTGCGGACCGCTCGCTTGAAAGAAGCGATAAGGGCCGGACCTCTCTTAGGGAGGAATTATCATGTTCGGCAATTTCAAATCGGATAACTTGAATGCGAAGGATCGTTGCCGGTTTGATCGAAGCGATCGATCGAACTCAGGCGGTCATGGAGTTCAATCCGGACGAGACCATGCTGACAGCGAACGACAATTTTTTGGCGACGGTGAGGTATCAGCTGGAGGAGATCAAGGGCAACACCACCGGATGTTCTGCGATCCGGCCTACACGACCAGCGGGGACTATGCAGCGTTTTGGCAGACGCTCAATCGCGGGGAGCGCGATGCGGGCGTCCAGCGAGTCGGTCCATCAATCCGGCAAGAGATTGGATGAGATCGTCACGACCGTCAAGCGGGTGACGGACATCATCGGGGAGATCAGCGCGGCCTCGCAGGAGGCAGGCGAGCGGGATCGACCAGGTGAACAAGGCCATTGTGCGCTTCCGCCGGCGACCGCTCCCCTCCCTCCTCAAGAGATTCAATCATATGTGCCTATCGAGCGGCTGCCGTCGAACAACCGTGGCGCGATAGCCGCAGCCTTTGTGATGAGCAGGGCATTGCTGAACTCACGCCCATTTCCTTGTCGCTTAGGAAGTTTGTGGACTAGTCGCAGTCTGTGTATCCGTGCCTCGCACTGATGGTGTCCGGGAAGATCGCAGGCTGAATGGATCGTCAATCATGTTTCGTGGAGGACCGCGATGAATAAATTCGACAATCTCACGACCGGGAAGAAGCTCCTCGTCGGCTTTGGCGGCATCCTTGCGTTTTTCTTAGTCCTGGGAGTGTTTTCTATCGGGGGCATCAGGTGGGTCAGTGATCGCACGGAAAGTATTTATAAGATCAACCTCGTCCCGATCAAAATGCTGGGCGACTTGCGGGAACGGACCCAACGGATGAGCGCCTATGTGTCGTGGCACATCTTGGCCTATGACTCGGCGACGGTCACGAAGCAAGCCGAGGCAATCGCCAAGACCGATGAGGAAATCACCGAACTCGTGAAGTCCTACGATCATGTGATCGTGTCGGAGGCGGAACGGAAATACGTCGAACAGTTCACGGCCGGCTTGTCCGAGTACAAAGAGGTTCGCGGCAAGGTGTTGGAGCTGAGCAAGAATTTCAGCAAGGATGCCGCGGCCGAGCTTCAGAAAACGCAGCTGGCGGAAAAGCTGGAGAAGATCCATGACGCCGTCGAAGGCCTCATCAAGGAGAATGAGCAGCAGGCGAAAGACAGTTTTGAAGTGAGTCAAACGGTCAGTTGGAGCGCGACGATGGCCGTCATCGTGTTCTGCCTCCTCGCCGGCGCGGTGGGCGTATTCGGAAGCATGAAGGTGACGCGGTTTATCGTCGGCGGTTTGAACGATGTGCTGAAGGCAACCCAAGAATTGCAGAAAGGGAATCTGGCTCACCGCTCCGGCCTGCACACCAACGAAGAAATCGGACAACTGGCGCTGGCCTTCAACCAGATGGCCGGCGCGCTGGAGCAAGCGGCGGCCAAACAGGCCGAAGCCCTGAGCGCTCAAGCGGCGGAGATCACGGGCATCACGACCGCCATCAGCAAGTCGCGAGCGGTCATTGAGTTCAACCTCGACGGTACCGTCATCACGGCCAACGACAATTTTCTCCAGTGTCTGGGCTACGGCCTCGACGAGATCAAGGGCCGACACCATCGCATGTTCTGTGATCCCGTCCATGTCAACAGCGGTGAATACGCCGACTTCTGGCAGAAACTGGGGCGCGGCGAGTATGTCGCCGGCGTCTACCCTCGCCTGCGGAAGGACGGGAAGGAAGTGTGGCTTCAGACGTCGTACAACCCGATATTGGATGCCAATGGGCGGACGTACAAGGTGATCGAGCACGCGACCGACATCACGGCGCAGAAGCTGGCCGCATTGGAATCGGAGGGCCTTCTCAAGGCGGTCGATCGTGGCCAGGCGGCGATCGAGTTCAATATGGACGGGACCGTGCGGAACGCAAACGGGCTCTTCTTGAACCTGCTGGGCTATGGGCTCAACGAGGTCAAGGGACAGCACCACCGGATGTTCTGCGACCCGGTGTTTACGAGCTCGGCGGAGTACACCGAATTCTGGAAAAAGTTGAACAACGGGGAATTTCATGACGGGGTGTATAGACGTTTCGGCAAGGGCAACAAGGAGGTGTGGATTCAGGCTACGTACAATCCAATCTTCGATTTGAAGGGCAAGCCATACAAGGTCGTAAAGTTTGCGACGGATATCACCGCGCAGAAAACAGGCGCGATGGAGATGGAACGGCTTGTACAGGAAGCCCAGGGGGTCCTGGGGCGCCTCGCCTCCAACGACTTGACCCAAAACATGACCGAGACCTATGTCGGAGACCTTGAAAAAATCAAGGTCAGCATCAACGCGGTGGTGCACAACTTGAACAAAACGATCATCTCGGTGCGGGACGCGGTCGACGCGGTCTCCTCCGGATCGGAGCAGATCACCAAGGGCAGCGAGGACTTGTCTCAGCGGACGAGCGAACAGGCCTCCGCGCTGGAAGAGACCTCCGCGTCGATGGAAGAGATGACGAGCACCGTGAAGCAGAACGCCGATAACGCCAAGCAAGCCAACCAGTTGGCTATCGCGGCGCGGGACACCGCCGACAAGGGCGGGGCGGTGACCAAGAAAGCCGTCGAGGCGATGGGAGAGATCAATCAGAGCAGCAAGAAGATCGCGGACATCATTACCGTAATCGATGAGATCGCCTTCCAAACGAACTTGTTGGCGCTCAATGCGGCCGTGGAAGCGGCGCGGGCGGGGGAGCACGGGCGGGGATTCGCCGTGGTGGCGGCGGAAGTGCGGAACCTGGCGCAGCGGTCGGCGACCGCCGCCAAAGAGATCAAGGGCTTGATCAACGAGTCGATCCAACGGGTCACCGACGGCAGCGAGCTGGTGCATCAATCCGGCAAGACGTTGGAGGAGATCGTCACTTCGGTCAAACGCGTCACGGACATCATTGCCGAGATCAGCGCGGCCTCGCAGGAGCAAGCGAGCGGGATCGATGAGGTGAACAAGGCGATCGTCTCGATGGACGGGACCACGCAGCAGAATGCGGCGCTGGTGGAAGAGACCACCTCGGCGGCGCAGTCGATGAAGGAGCAGGCCAGGGAACTCATGCGGCAGGTGGAAGTGTTCAAGATCTCCGGGACGCGTGACGCGTCGAGGCCCACAGTTTCGAGTTCAAAGTTTCATGTTTCAAGTAACCGGAAGAATCCTCACCCTGAAACTCGAAACCCGAAACGTGAAACTCCAGGCCGAGCGACGCTCCGGCCGGCGGAGTTGAGCGGCGTGGCAACCGGCAACGGGAAGGATCGCCGCAGTTCAGGCGATGAATTCGAGGAATTTTAGAAGTTGCGAAGAAGTTTCTTGTTTCAAGTTTCTTGTTTCGAGTTCGTCTCCCGGAATTTCAGCGGTTCGAAATGATCAACATGAAACCTGAAACGAGAAACCAGAAACTTCGAGTCTGAACGACGCGTCACAAGATACGCGCCACGGCCTGAAAGACGGGCGCGCGAGCCGGAGCATTTCAGGTTTCAGGCTTCTCATGTGCTCTTGACATAGATCGCGTCCTTTTCAACGTGGAATCGGACACTCACCCCGATCGCGCTATTCGAACAGCTCTGTGAGTGGAATCTGGAAGTCCGGCAGGAGCGGGGTGCGCAGGGTTTCGTTCGCTTCCCGCGCAAGTTCCGCGGCTCGGACATACCCTTGGTCGGTCAGCCGGTGGATTTTGACGGTTTCCAATTCGGGATCCACGATCCAGTACTCGCACACTCCATAGCGCTCATAGAGTTTACGTTTGACGACCTCGTCGGTTTTACGGGTGCCGGCGGAGAGGATTTCCACGACAAGATCCGGCGGCCCTTGTATGTTTTTCTCCGTGATGATGGTTGCGCGGGCGGCGGAGACGAAGAGCAAGTCCGGCTCGACGATATCCTCATGCGAGAGCACGACATCAAGAGGGGCTGCGAAGGCCTCTCCACTCTTTCTGGCTTTGAGAAAGTTCGTGAGAGCGTTGAACAGGGTGCCTGAGATTCGTTGGTGTTTGGTATTCGGCGAAGGGGTCATGAAGTGGTCTCCGTCGATGATCTCATGGCGTTTTCCGTCCTCGGTAAAGAGCAGGAAATCGTCATAGTTGAACCGCACGCTGCGTGGAAGCGACATGACCTCTCTCCTCAGGGGAAGCGCACAACCGATCAGACTGTAGCAAGCACCGGCAAGACGGTCAAGTCGATGGATCACACGATGCAGCGAAATGTGGGAGTGGTCGAAAAAACCGGCAATACAGTGGGATCAAAGAAACGAACGATACACGTTTCGCGAGGTCAACGATATGGGTTGAGCAGGCGAAGTCTCGCCGAAGGCCTACGAGATGGGCTCAGCGAGATACGATTGTCTTGGCGGACGTTTTCCGTCCCAGCGTCATTTTTCGAGCCACTTCCCGATGACCTGCTCCACGCGTGCGAGGGCGAGAAAGTCTGAGGTGTCTCCTCGATATCTGCCAGGCCATCGAGCACGATTGTGTGCTGCTCACGCCTGATCCGCTCATTGCTTAATACCCAGTCAGAACGCGGTGGTCATCTATTCCCTGGTGTACCTTTTGGCCTTTGAGTAGGGCTGTTCGGATTCTAGACAAGATTTTGTAAATCGTATATCTAGTAGGAAGCCTAATTTTTAATGAAAGGGTCTGAATAATCAGGACAGGAATTCCTGGCCTATTCAAGGCTCGGTCGGCTGCCTCTTTTCTCACCTGGTTGATCATCGATCGACAGCGGCTCACCGTTTTTCCTACTCTCGCGGCCACTCTATGTCCCGTCGATAGTTTTTTCCGAATGGCGGCAGAGCGTTCGAAGCGGACTTGTCATGACGGGTGTCGTCCTGTCCCGGTAGAGGGTCGAGCTCGGACTCTCGGTGTCGGGATGCACCGGCCTGGTCCGATCCATCAGATGCGCGCTCTTTCTTCGCAGGTGTTGTGCGCTGGGGAGTCGACCGGTGGCTGGTAAAAAACCGAAGGGCCGAAGGGTGTTGAAAGGCTCGCCTAATAACTCGAAACAGCGGAGCTATACGCGAGCCGTTGCAGGCTCTCAACCCAATAGAGCTCTAGGCTCGGAGACGGCTGAACGCCGGCAGCTCGAAGCGGCGTTGCTCGAAGCACATGCGGTCATCGAGTTGGCGATGGAAGGCATCTCGAAACTCGATGACAGGGGACACTATGTCTTTATGAACGCGCAATATGCCGCTCTGCTGGGCTATCGTCCGGAGGAATTGATCGGACGATCCTGGGAGATCACGGTCTCTTCGGAGGACCGGACAGTTGTGTCAGACGCCTTCGCCCACATGCTCGCGATCGGGAGAGCGGAGGCGGAAATTCAGGCGGTAAAAAAAGACGGCAGTCTGATCTATAAGCACGTCGTGATTGTGAAGCCCAATGGACTGGCGGGTAAAATCCATGGCCATTTTTGTTTCATGAGGGACGTCACGCAACGAAAGAGAGAGGACGTCTTCCTTTTGGCTGAAAAACAAGCACTGGAACTCGTGGCGCAGGGTGCCGGACTCGAGGAGGTGCTCACCTTCATTTGCCGGACTATCGAAGCGCAGACGGCTCCGATGCTCACCTCGATGATGCTGGTCACAGAGGACGGAACTCATCTCCGCTGTGTCGCCGCGCCCAGCCTGCCCGAGGAGTACAATCGCGCAGTGGACGGCATGTCCATCGGACCGACCGTCGGCTCCTGCGGCAGCGCCGTCTACTACGGAAAGCCGTCGATTGTGACGGATATCGAGGAGGATCTTCTGTGGAAGGACTCTATTCAACTCGCGCGGGCACATGGCTTGCGAGCCTGTTGGTCTCAACCGATTCTCAGTTCAACGGGGACGGTGCTCGGGACCTTTGCCGCGTACTATCGGGAGCCACGCGCACCGACTCCCGCTGAATCGACGGTCGTCGAGCGGGCCGGCCACCTGGCGGCCATGGTGATTCAACATATCAGGATGAACGAGGCCCTGCGTGAGAGGGAACAACGGCATCGGAGCGTCGTGGCGGCGATGGCGGAAGGGATCGTCATTCAGGACCAGGATGGACGCATACGCTCGTGCAACGCCGGCGCCTGCCGGATTCTAGGACTGACCGAAGACCAGATGGTGGGCCGCACCTCGCTCGATCCACGGTGGCGCGCGATCCACGAAGACGGCTCGCCGTTTCCCGGGGACACCCATCCGGCGACGGAGACGCTCCGAACCGGCCGCGCCTGTGAAAAGGTCATCATGGGTGTGCATCGGCCGGACGGGACGCTCGTATGGGTTTCAATCAACACGCAGCCCATCACCGTGGGCGAGAACAAGCTGCCGTCAGGCGTGGTCGCGTCGTTTCGTGACATCACCGAGCGCAAACGAGCGGACGCGGCTCAACGGGAAAGCGAGGAACGTCTACGCGCCTTGTACGATGACAATCCCTCCATGTATTTCACGGTGACGTCGGACGGCGGTATTCTGTCCGTGAACCGCTTCGGAGCTCAGCAGCTGGGGTACCAGACGGAGGAGCTGATCGGCGGACAGGTCTCCGACATCGTGCATGAAGAGGACCAGGCATTCGTTCGTCAGGAACTGGCCCAGGCCTTCGCCGATGCGATGGGCGGCGTCAAGTCATTGGAGTTCAGGAAAAGAACAAAGGAAGGAACAGTCATCTGGGTGCGAGAGCGGTTGCGGATCGTGCGCGCGGGAGAAGTTGAATCAGTGGCGCTCATCGTCTGCGAAGACATCTCCGCCCGAAAAAAGATGGAGGCGGCGTTGGTCGAGCGAGAGGAGCATTTGCGGCTGTTCATCGAGCACAGCCCGGTCTCGTTGGCCATGTTCGACCGGGAGATGCGGTATCTGGCGGTCAGTCGTCGGTGGCGGGAGGCGTATCGTGTCGGCGATGGACCACTGATCGGTCGGAGTCACTATGAGATCTTTCCGGAGATTCCTGAACGCTGGAGGACTATTCATCGTCGATGTTTAGACGGGGCGGTCGAGTGTTGCGAGGAAGATCCCTTCGTGCGTGCCGACGGTCGCATCGACTGGATCCGGTGGGAGATCCATCCTTGGCGGACGGCGGAAGGGGAGGTCGGCGGCATCATCATGTTTACGGAAGTCATTACCGCCCGCAAACAGATGGAAGATGGTCTGCGGCGCGCCGGCTTTGCCATGGATCACGCAGTCGACGCGGTGTATTGGATCGATCGCCAGGCCAGGATTCTTTATGCGAACGACGCGGCCAGGGCGATGCTGGGCTATACCGCGGACGAATTGCTCGGGATGACGGTTCACGATCTGAATCCGGATGTTCCGCCGGAGGCGTGGCCTGAGTGGTGGGCGGAGACGAAAGAGAAAAAGGTCGTTTCATTGGAGGGCGTCCATCTGACGAAGGATGGACGACGGATTCCCATCGAGATCCGCGTCAGTTTCCTTGCCTACGACGGCAGGGAATTCCATTGCGCCTTTGTCCGTGACATCAGGGAACAGAGGCGATTGGACGGAGCGTTGCGCGCGAGTCAAGAGCGATTTGAATTGGCTGCTCGCGCCACCAACGACGGCATCTGGGATTGGAATATTCTGACGGGAGAACGGTATTGGTCCGACCGCCACCTTGAACTGTTCGGGCTTGAGCCACGCGCCGTCACGCCCACCTATGCGACCTGGATTGGGCTGGTGCATCCCGATGACGCCGATCGGGTGCACCAAGCCACGTGTCGCCATCTTGAGACGCGTGAACCGTACGATATCGAAGCGCGGGTGAGGATGAAGGACGGCTGTTATCGCTGGGTCCGGGATCGAGGCCAGGCGGTGTGGGACAGCGCCGGCCGACCGGTGCGCATGGTCGGATCCATCTCCGATGTGACCGAGCAAAGAAACGTTGAAGAGGCGATCCTAAAAGCCCATGCCGAGCTCGAACAGCGAGTGCATGAGCGGACGAGAGAGCTGGCCATGGCCAACCAACTTCTCCAGGATGAGATTCTTGTACGGAAACAGGTCGAAGACCGTCTCCAACGGACTCAGTATGCCGTCGACCATGCCTCCGACCAAATCTTCCTCATCGCCACGGATGGGCGGTTGCTCGATGTGAATGAAGCAGCCTGCCGCCGACTGGGCCACACGAAGCAGGAGTTGCTGGCCATGTCCATGACGGACCTCGATCCGGACTATTCACGCGAGTTGTGGGGCCGCTCGTGCGAGGAGTTTAAGCGGACCGGCCAACTTCGGCTGGAAACCAGGCACCGCAGCAAGTCCGGCGAGATCTACCCCGTGGAGGTAGTGGCGAACTGCCTCTCTCATGAAGGTCAGGAGCTCGATTACGCCGTCGTGCGCGACATCACTGAGCGTAAACAGGCCGAACAGGCGGTGCAGGAGAGTGAATTGCGGTACAAGCTGCTGACGGAGGCGACGTTCGACGGGATCGCTCTCCACGATCAGGGTATTTTGCTCGAAGTGAATACCGGCTTGGAGCGAATGTTCAGATATGGGCCGGGCGAACTCATCGGCCGGCCGATCTTGGATCTCGTCGGCGATGAGTCCCGCGAGCAGGTGATCGCCAATATGCGGAATGACGTGAGAGGGCCCTACGAAGCGATCGGTCTTCGCAAGGACGGCACCACCTTTCCCGGCGAGGTGGTGGTCAGGCCCTATCGCTATCGCGGCAAGGACGTCCGGCTGGTGGCGGGCCGTGACATCACCGAGCGAAAACACTTGGAAATGGAGCGGACTCGGTATACGGAAGAGCTGGAACGTCAGGTGGTCGAGCGGACCGCCGAAATCGCGAGGCTGGAATCGCAGCGGGTACAGACGGAGCGGCTGGCGGCGCTGGGCCGTTTGGCCGCCGGCGTCGCCCATGAAATCAACAACCCGATCGCCGGGATCAAGAACGCGTTTGAGCTGGTGAAGCAGGCGGTCGATCCCGCGCATGCGCAATACGAATTCGTCGGTCTGATCGATCGCGAAATCGCGCGGGTCTCGTCGATCGTGCAGAATATGTACCAGCTCTACCGGCGGGAGTCCGGCAAGGTGGAGGCCGTCGATCTTCGGACGATGATCGGGGATATCGAAGCTCTGTTTGCCAAGCAGTTGCAGCAGCGCCGACTCACGCTGGTCGTCGAGGCCGCGCCTACGTTCGACAGACTCGATGCGCCGAGGAGCGACCTCCTGCAAGTATTGATGAATCTGCTGAATAACGCCATCGATTGTTCCCGAGAGGGAGGGACGATCATGATGACCATCCGTGAAGAGGCCGGGGGCATCCGTATCGCGGTGGCCGATCAAGGGACAGGGATTTCCCCGGAGGTTCTATCGCATATCTTCGATCCGTTCTTCACGACGAAGACCGAGGGCGAGCAAAAGGGCATGGGACTGGGTCTTTCTATCTCTCAAAGTCTGGTGGCGGCGATGGGGGGGAGGATCGACGTCCAGACGCAGCTCGGGCAAGGATCGATTTTTTCGGTTCTGTTGCCGGGCCACGGAGTCATGGCCGGTCCGCCCGATCAGAGACACATCAACAAGGAGGTGATCACACATGGTTGCTGAAGCTCCGAGGATTCTCTTGGCCGATGATGAAGATACCTTTCGTCGCTCGACGGCAAGGCTGTTGGAGCAGGAGGGATATCAGTGTGACTGCGCGCAGGATTCTCAGGAAGCCGGCCGGGTGCTGACAAAGGAACACGATGCGCTCATTTCAGACATTCGGATGCCTGGCAACATGCAATTCGAATTTCTCCGAGACGTCCGTGGCCGATTTCCCCTGCTTCCGATCGTGCTGGTGACGGGCTATCCCTCCGTTCAAACGGCCGTTGAATCGCTTCGTTTGTCGTTCACGGATTATTTGATCAAGCCGGTGGATTGGCCGGATCTGCGCCGGGCGGTGGCCGACGCGGTCAAGAAGAGCGGTCTTGTGCGCATGACCACCTCGGCGCGAGAAGAAGCCGGTCGGCTCGTGGCGTCCTTGGAGCAGCTTCAGGAAAACTTGCCTCGGCTGAACAGTGGCGCCAACGAGCGAGAGTTGGCATGGTCGCTCGATACGTTCCTGGCCCAAGGTTTCTCGTCGATGGCGATCGTGTCTTCCCGGATCCGGTCCGTGCTGGCCAGTCAGATGCAAGGCCGCGCCGAGGCGCCCATGGATGTGTGCCGCATGATGGAATGCCCGAGACTCGCCGTGTATCGGGAAGCGCTGGAGGGGACGGTGGAGGCGCTCGCCAAGACCAAACACTCGTTCCGGTCCAAGGAGCTGGGGTTGCTCAGGGCCAAAATCGAGCAGTTGCTCCGCGAAGATGTATGAACGCGTAACCAACTGGTTACGCTACACTAGGTTTCAAGTTCATAGTTTCAGGTTTCATGTTGAGAGGGAGGACTCTGAGAGTTCGAAACTTGAAACCTGAAACTTGAAACTCGAAACCTGAACTCACGCTGTTTAAGATTTCCCATTCCAAACCGATAGAGTGTTGGGCAAGACATCGGATGTCGGTCGAGCGTACGGCTCAGACCGCCTGGGCGGGCAGGAGCGAGACCTGTCAGTTGAAGGCGCATCGTAACGTTGTCGCAAGAACGTTATGGGTGCGCGTTTGTGTTTTGTGGGACATCCATCGATTTCAGTTATTTCCTGGCGCATGCCTCTCATGAAAACGCACAACAACGGCGCCGGAGTTGATAGGCAATCTTCAAGAGGGTCTTCTTCTGAAAGGCCGGAGAAGATCGACGAGACATGAGGTGACACATGGGCCAGTGGGATAAAGCGCTCAACAAAGTGCAAGCCGTCCACGAATGCGATCTGAACGGAACCGTCGTGACGGCGAACGACTATTTCCTGAACATGCTCGGGTACACGCTCGGCGAGGTGCGAGGGAAACCCTATCGGACGTTCATCGACCCCGACCAAACGGAGCGATCGGACTACCAAGCGTACTGGGACAAGATGAAGCGCGGGGAATCAGGCGCGTGTGTCTATAAGCGGATCGGCAAGGGCGGCAAAGAGGTCTGGGTGCAGGCTGTGGGGACCCCTATGCTGAGCGCCCTCGGTAAACCGACCGGGGTCATCGAGTTCGCCGTGGATGTGACTCAACAACAACGCGAGCGTGAGGATCTGCGGGATGAACTCAACGCCCGCATCGACATCATGGATACGACCAGTATCGTGTCGGAAGCCGACCTCAAAGGCGACATCATCACCATCAATAAGAAATATATGGACATCTCCAAATACTCGAAGGAGGAATTGATCGGCAGCCCGCACAGCATCACGCGGCATCCGGACATGCCCAAGGAAGTGTTCAAGACCATGTGGCAGACGATCGGCCGGGGGCAGATCTTCCGTGGCATCATCAAGAACCGCGCGAAGGACGGCACGCCCTACTATGTGGACGCGGTGATCAAGCCGATTCTCGGGAAGAACGGCAAGCCCCGCAAGTATCTGGGGGTTCGCTACGACCTGACCGAGCAAGAAATCGCGCGCCACAATATGAAGGGCATCGTCGAGGCCATCGATAAATCGTATGCCTGCATCGAGTTCACGCTCGACGGGACGGTCCTCACGGCGAACGAAAATTTTCTGAAGACCATGGGCTACAGCCTCGATGAGGTCAAAGGCCGGCACCACCGGATGTTCTGTGATCCGGCCTACGCGCACAGCGGCGACTACGCCGCCTTTTGGCAGAAGTTGAATCGCGGAGAGTTTGACACCGGGGTCTATCGTCGACTGGGCAAGGGCGGCAAGGAGATCTGGATCCAAGCCTCCTACAATCCGGTCAAGGATGAGATGGGGCGACTGTTCAAGGTGGTGAAACTCGCGACCGACGTCACGGGCCAAAAACGGGCTCATAACAAAGTCGAACAGCTGATTGAGGCGGCGGCAGCCGGGCGATTGTCCGAGCGGATCAAGTCCGATGAATTCACCGGCGCGTCGAAGGAGTTTACGGAAAGCGTCAATCGGTTGCTGGATTCGATGGCGACACCGCTTCACGAGGCGCAGCAAGTATTGTCGCGCGTGGCGGCCAATGATCTGACGCAAGAAATGACCGGCGCCTACCAGGGTGAGTTCGACATGATCAAGACCAATATCAATTCCATGGTCCGGAACATGTCGCAGACCATCTGGGCGGTCCAAGAAGCGGTCGAAAGTGTATCGTTAGGTTCCGAACATATTACCAAAGGGAACGAAGATCTCTCCCGGCGCA
Organism: Candidatus Nitrospira nitrificans; assembly: GCF_001458775.1. Classification (NCBI taxonomy): domain Bacteria; kingdom Pseudomonadati; phylum Nitrospirota; class Nitrospiria; order Nitrospirales; family Nitrospiraceae; genus Nitrospira; species Candidatus Nitrospira nitrificans. Next base: position 121,790 of record NZ_CZPZ01000001.1, on the reverse strand, counting down.
CCAGCGAACAGGCCTCGGCGCTGGAGGAAACGTCGGCTTCGATGGAAGAGATGACGAGCACGGTGAAACAGAACGCCGACAACGCCAAGCAGGCCAATCAGCTGGCGATGGCGGCGCGAGAGACGGCGGACAAGGGCGGGGCGGTGACCAAACGGGCGGTGGAAGCAATGGGGGAGATCAACAAGAGCAGCAAGAAGATCGCGGACATCATCACCGTGATCGACGAGATCGCCTTTCAGACGAACTTGTTGGCCCTCAACGCGGCGGTGGAAGCCGCGCGGGCGGGGGAGCATGGGCGGGGATTCGCCGTGGTGGCGGCGGAGGTGCGGAACCTGGCGCAGCGCTCGGCCACGGCGGCGAAGGAGATCAAGGGGTTGATCAATGAATCGATCCAGCGTGTGAGGGACGGGAGCGAGCTGGTGCATCAATCGGGGAGGACGTTGGAGGAGATCGTGAGTTCGGTGAAGCGGGTGACCGACATTATCGTGGAGATCAGCGCGGCCTCACAGGAGCAGGCGAGCGGCATCGACCAGGTCAACAAAGCCATTATGTCGATGGACGACACCACGCAGCAGAACGCCGCGCTCGTGGAAGAAACGACCAGCGCGAGCCAATCTCTTCAATCCCAGGCGCAGGCTCTCCATCAGCGCGTGATGAAGTTCCATCTTCAGGCGACAGAAGCGCAGAAGGCCGAGATGCCGCCGGTCGACAATCTCAGGCAGTTCGTCGCGCGCACCATTCATGACGTGTACGGTCAGACGAGCGAGCCAGCGGTTCGAGCGCGCAAGTCTATTCCAGCCATTGGGAAGGGCCGGGGCAATGCTCATAAGGCGCCCCTGACGGAAGTCTCCATGGACAAGGTCGTCTCCGGCCTGCCCCGAGCCCGGGCGGGCGGTGGTACAGATCACGGCGCTACGGGCGAAGAGTTCGAAGAATTCTGACAGGATGCTGAAAAAGTCCGCCGGCTGCGTTCTCGCATCGCTCAGAGGCTAAACGTACCGAAGCGTACGCCTCGCCTCTTCGCTCGCTGCGGCCTTGCTGGACAGCCTTTTTGAGCATCCTGAAGTATGCTCGCCTTAACACCGTGGGTTCTAAAGCATCCGCCTCAAGGTCGGGGATGGGATGGCCGATACGATAGTCTGTCGGACGCCATGTGACGATCTGAGGGGGAAACAATGGAAGATGAGCGCCCAGTCACGGGGTTGAGGGGGGTCTTGGTGAACAAGTTCTCCAACCTGACGACAAAAGCAAAGCTGCGGATCAACTCAGGGGCCCTCCTGCTTTTCCTCGTCATCGGGGGAGTTCTCTCGATCAACGGTCTTTCGCAGGTGAGCGATCGCATCGAATCTATCTTCACGATCAATGTGCTCCCGCTCAAACAGCTCGGCGAACTGCAAGGACGCTCTCAACGGATGAGCGCCCTCATCGCATGGCATATCCTGGCGCATGACTCGACGACGATGAAAAAATGGGATGAGGAGATTAAGAAGCTCGACGAAGGCATCGACAAGTTCGAAGCGGACTATGTCCCCATCATTCAGAACGACGGGGAACGGAAGATGTTCGAGCGATTCCACGAGGCCTGGACCGGATACAAAGATGTTCGCGCGACTGTGCTCAAGAAAAGCGCGGAGTACAGCAAAGATGCCGCATCCGAGATGCAGAACAAGGAACTCGCGGAGAAACTTGAGGCGATGCTCGCCGCAGTCGCGGAATTGGTGAAGGAGAACGAGGTCCAAGCCCAAGACAACCATGAAGCGAGCAAAGACCTGACCTCGACGCTGACCATGGTCCTGATCACCGTCATCCTGGGCTCCGTGATGTTTGGGTGGCTCAGCAGCTGGGCCGTCACCAAATTTCTGGTTTCGGGGCTGGAGAATCTGTTGGAAGCCACGAAGCAACTGCGCGGCGGAAACTTGACATTTCGGTCGACGGTGACGACGAACGAAGAGATCGGGCAGTTGGCGCACGCCTTCAATCAGATGGCCGATGAGCTGGCGCAATCCATGGCCAAGCAGCAGGAGGCGTTGGAGGAGATGAATGCCCGCATCGACATCCTGAACACGACGAGCATTGTCTCGGAGGCGAATCTGAAGGGCGATATCGTCACCGCCAACGATAAATTTTGCGAAGTGTCCAAGTACTCGCGGGAAGAATTGATCGGACGAGGTCACAATATCGTCCGTCATCCGGACATGCCCAAGGAGGTCTTCAAGCAGATGTGGGCCACGATCGGCCGAGGGCAGATCTTCCGCGGGGTCGTCAAGAACCGCGCGAAGGACGGCACGCCGTACTATGTCGACGCGGTGATCAAACCGATCATGGGGGCCAACGGAAAACCTCGAAAATATTTGGGCGTCCGATACGAAATCACGGAATACGAGGTCGCGCGTCATAACATGCAGGGGATCTTGGACGCGATCAACAAGGCGTACGCCACCGTCGAGTTCGATCTCCAAGGGAACATCCGCGCGGCCAATGCCATTTTCCTGCAAACGATGGGATACAGCTTGGACGAAGTCAACGGCCGGCACCACAGCATGTTCGTCGAGCCGTCGCACGGCGGGACCCCCGAGTATCTTGTCCTCTGGGAGAAACTCGGGCGGGGCGAGTATGATGCCGGCCAGTACAAATATGTCGCCAAAGGCGGGCGAGAAGTGTGGCTTCAGGCCAGTTATAACCCGGTCATGGACGAGGTGGGAAAGCCGTTCAAAGTGATCGGACTCGCCACGGACGTCACTCCGCAGCGACTGGCCTTGACGGAGGTCGACAAACTGATCAAGGCGGCGGCGGTCGGTCAACTGTCGCAGCGCATCAAAACCGACATCTTTACCGGCGACTTGCGGGATCTGACGGACTCGGTCAATCGGTTGGTGGAAGCCGTGACGTTGCCTCTGCATGAAGCCCAAGGGGTGCTCAACGCCTTGTCGGTCAATGATCTGACCAGGACCATGACAGGGACCTATCAGGGCGAATTCGAGCAAATGAAAAACACGTTAAACCTGGCCCTCGCGAACCTGACCAGGACGATCACGGCCGTGCGGACCGTGGTCGAGAGCGTCTTTACCGGCTCCGAGGAAATCACCAAGGGTAACGAGGATTTGGCGCAACGCACGAGCGAACAAGCCGCGGCGCTTCAGGAAACCGCCGCCTCGATGGAGGAAATGACCTCGACCGTGAAACAGAACGCCGACAACGCCAAACAGGCCGATCAATTGGCGATCATGGCCCGGGAGACGGCGGACAAGGGGCGGATGGTGACGCAGAAGGCCGTGGAGGCCATGGGGCAAATCAACAAGAGCAGCAAGCAGATCGCCGATATCATCACTGTGATCGATGAGATCGCGTTTCAGACGAATCTCTTGGCCTTGAATGCCGCGGTGGAAGCGGCGCGGGCCGGCGAACATGGGCGTGGATTCGCGGTGGTGGCGGCCGAAGTGCGGAATTTGGCGCAACGTTCGGCCACGGCCGCGAAGGAGATCAAGGGCTTGATCAAAGAATCCATCCAACGGGTCACGGACGGCAGCGAGCTGGTGAATCAGTCCGGCAAAACACTGGAGGAAATCGTCAGCTCGGTGAAACGCGTGACGGACATCATCGCGGAGATCAGCGCGGCCTCGCAGGAACAATCGAACGGCATCGAAGGGGTGAATCAGGCCATCATGTCGATGGACGAGACGACGCAGCAGAACGCCGCGCTTGTCGAAGAGACCACCAGCGCCAGTCAATCGATGAAGGACCAGGCCAAAGAGCTGATGCATCAAGTGGAGGTCTTCAAGGTTGCGCAGGGCGAGGGAGCGAGCGCGTCCTCGACGCCTGCGGGACGGGATAGGTCGCGCCTTGCGCCCAAATCTCCCGCCAGGACATCCGCGCAAGCCTCTAGCCCCTCGGCAGGACGAAAGACGATGACGGCAGCGGCGAACGGCAACGCGAAGAGCCGCGAGGAGTTCGAAGAGTTTTAGACGGACGCTGAAAAAGTCCGCCGGCACGTTCTCGCACATTTAGAAACAGGTGACGCGTGAGACGAAAATAGAACAACGGGAACAGCAGCCTTTTGAGCATCCTGAAGCGATTCTCTCGTCAGGAACGTGATATTCAGCGGCGATTGTCGGCCATCCTCTCGATCCGAGCTTCCATATTACCCGCTCCTTCAGAAATAACCGTGGGCAACCGATAGATAGGGAGAGGCTCGTCGTCATGACCGGGTCTCCTTCAGGAGACGGGATCGCGCGACATGGATTTGGCGATATCAACGGAAGAGTTTCAACGGTTTCGGACGTTGATCTATGACGAGAGCGGCATTTCTCTCGGCGATCAGAAGCAGTCGCTGCTCGTTTCTCGGCTTTCGAAACGCCTCCGCGAACTGGGGCTGACGACGTTTTCCGAATATTATGACCAGCTGATGAGCGATTCGAGCCGGGAAGAATTCACCCGCATGCTGGATCTGATCTCCACCAACAAGACGGACTTCTTCCGCGAGCCCAAGCATTTCGACTTCCTCCGAGAGCGGATTCTTCCCGAGCTGGCTCAAGAAAAAACCGTTCGGATTTGGTCCTCGGCTTGTTCGACCGGAGAAGAACCGTACACGATCGCCATGACCCTGCAGGAAGGCGTTTCCGATCCGGCCCAATGGGACTTCAAGATTTTGGCGTCCGATCTTTCCATGCGCGTGTTGGCCAAGGCGGCGGCCGGCCTGTACGACGCGGATCACGTTCACGATGTGCCGCCGGAACTTCTGAAGCGCCATTTCCTCCGGGGACGGGGGGACAGCAAAGGTCTGCTCAAAATCAAGCCTCATCTTGCCGCGATGGTTCAATTTCGGCGGTTGAACTTGATGGATGAGTGGTTTCCGATCAAAAGTCCGCTCGATGTCATTTTTTGCCGGAACGTCATGATCTATTTCGATCGTCCGACGCAAGAACAGCTCGTCAACAAGTTCTACCGATACTTGAAGCCGGGCGGACATCTCTTCATCGGGCATTCCGAAAGCCTCCAATGGGTCACGCATCCCTTCAAGAACATCGAGCCGACGATCTATCGGAAGGAGGCGTGAGAGTTTCGCGTTTCTAGTTTCAGGTTCGTGGTGCGACTTTCACGTTTCGGGTTGCAAGTTTCATGTTTCAGGTCAAGGGAATGCGATGCCGACATTCGAACGGTTTGAAGATATCGAGGCATGGCGGCAAGCCAGAGTTCTGTGCGTGGAGATGTATCAAGTTTCCGGAAAGGGAGCTTTCGCCAAGGATTTCGGACTGCGGGATCAAATTCGGAGAGCGAGCGTTTCGATCATGTCGAACATAGCCGAGGGGTTTGAGCGAAGCGGTAGCGGAGAATTCGTTCAATTTCTGGCGATCGCCAAGGGATCCGCCGGTGAAGTGAGAAGCCAGCTCTATGTTGCTCTCGATCAGGGCTATATCGCACGAGAGGACTTCGGCCGACTTTCCGGATTGGCCGGTGATGCGGCAAGGATGGTTGCCGGACTCATGAATTACTTGCGCAAGGCAGGAGTCAAAGGCACGAAGTACAAAACTCGTCACACGTGAAACATGGAACTTGAAACTCGACATATGGAATTCGCCCACATCCGCCGCATGCGCGACAGCCGGTTCCCGTATGAAATCGCCTCCATTCTGCCGGGAGAATTCTTTGTGAGTCGCGAGCCCATGATCGTCTACACGGTGCTCGGCTCCTGTATCTCGGCCTGCATCCGTGATCCGATTGCCCGCGTCGGCGGGATGAATCACTTCATGTTGCCGGAGCCGAAAGACGGCGGCAGCGATTCCTGGGGCGAGTCCACCCGCTATGGATCCTATGCGATGGAGTCGCTGATCAACGAGATTCTCAAGCGCGGGGGATTGAAGAGCCGTTTGGAAATCAAGCTGTTCGGCGCAGGCAAGATCTATGAGGGAAAGATCGATGTCGGGTCCAGAAATGCCGAATGGGTGATGAACTACATCAAGACGGAAGGGCTGACCGCGTGCAAGACGGATCTCGGCGACGTGTGCCCGAGGAAAATCTATTACTTTACCGAGTCCGGGCGAGCGCTGATGAAGAAGATCGAACGGGTGAAGAATCAAACGATCGTTGTGCGCGAGCGTGAATACGCGTCGAGAATCCAAGAGAAGAAACAGGTGGTGGTGGAGGAGGATGTGACGCTGTTCTGAGTGGCGTGAAGCGGACCGCGTGAAGTGTATCTCGTGAAGCGTGAAGCGTCTGAATCCGAAGACGAGATACGCTTCACGAGATAAGCGAGGGGCTGTGGCAAAGATACGTGTCCTGACAGTCGATGATTCCGCCCTGATGCGGCAAGTGCTCGCGATGTTGCTCGCGAAGGATCCCGGCATCGAGGTGGTCGGATCGGCTCCGGACCCCTATATCGCGCGAGAGAAGATCAAAGCGCTGAACCCCGATGTGCTTACGCTCGACGTCGAAATGCCCAAGATGGACGGCCTGACGTTTCTTGAGAAATTGATGCGCGGACACCCCATGCCCGTTGTGATGGTCAGTTCGCTGACGGAAGCCGGCTGCCAGACGACCTTGCGGGCCTTGGAACTCGGCGCCGTCGATTTCATTACCAAACCGAAGATCGACCTTCGCGAAGGCATGGAGGAGATCGCGAGGGACCTGATCGCGAAAGTGAAGGCGGCCGCGCATGCCAACGTGAAACGTGAAGCGCGCATCGTGAAGCGCATGTCGTCTTCAGAGCCGGACGTTTCACGCTTCACGAACGACGTTTCACGAACCTCGATGATCAAGACGACCGACACCATTATCGCGATCGGATCGTCCACCGGCGGCACCGAGGCCGTCAAAGAACTGTTGGAAATGTTGCCGCCGAATACGCCGCCGATTTTGATTACGCAGCATATGCCGGAACGGTTTACGAAAACATGGGCCGATCGGCTGAACAGTCTCTGCCGGATCGTCGTGAAGGAAGCGCAAGACGGAGACAGTGTCTTGCCGGGACATGCCTTGGTGGCGCCGGGGAACTTTCATATGACGCTTGTCAGGAGCGGCGCGCGCTATATCGTGCGCATCAATCAAGATGCCCCGGTCAACCGTCATCGGCCGTCGGTGGATGTGATGTTCGCCTCGGTCGCCCAGTCCGCCGGGGCGAACGCCGTCGGGGTGATCCTGACGGGGATGGGGGGCGACGGCGCAAAGGAAATGTTGACGATGAAACAGGCCGGCGCCTTCACGATCGCTCAAGACGAAGCGAGTTGCGTCGTGTTCGGGATGCCCAAAGAGGCGATCAAAATGGGCGGGGTCGACAAAATATTGCCGCTGGATGAGATTGCCGGTGCTATCCTTGTCCATGTGGGCGGCTGAACAATCTTCAGGTTCTAGGCCGATTACCCGACGGATTCAGCGCGCGACGTGTAGTTCGTGAAGCGATGGAACGTAACGTGAAACGTCCGAATCCTGAACGAGATACGCTTCACATATATGAGGCGATCTTGCCGTTTAAATGAAGGAGGTAGTCAGTTATGGCGATGCAGACGAAAGAACGCCCTGTGCCGAACGGTCTCATTCTTGAGATGACGGGAGATCTCACCTATACCAATCGCGAACAGTTCAAGGCAGCGGTCGAAGCGGTCCGGCAGAAGGGCTGCCGTCATCTGATCTTGGATATGGCCGAGGTCCGGTTCGTGGACAGCTCCGGGCTTGGCTTGTTGGCGCTCGTGTCTCAGAACTTCAAGTTGAGCCAAGGCAAAGTGAGCATGTTGAGGCCGCAAAGTTACGTGCGGGAAATCATGAGCTTGGCAAACATTCAGAAACTGATTCCTGTCTATGACAATGAGCAGGATGCCGTGACCGGACATCAACGCGCGGCGTAGCCCGCTTGAGCGTGAAGCGTATCCCGTGAAGCGTGAAGCGATGGGAAGTAGTATGAAACATGAACCGTCAGAATCCGGAACGGGATACGCTTCACGAACGACGCTTCACGCGTTCATGGCGCCCCATACCGTGCTCGTCGTGGACGATGAGCCCACGGCGCGGATGGCCTTGGCGGCTCGGCTGAAACGGCTCGGCTATCGGGTGATCCAAGCCGGCGACGGGAAGGCCGGGCTGGAGGTGCTGCGACGTGAGCGGCCCAGTCTGATCATCCTGGATTGGATGATGCCGGAGATGGATGGGCCGTCTTTCTGCGAACAGGTTCGGCAAGATCCGGAACTCCAGACGAGCCAGATCTTGATGATGACGAGCCACGATCAGCCGGAGCAGATCGCCGAGGGTTTGGCCCGCGGCGCCGATGACTTTCTGAGCAAGGCCGCCAGCAAGTATGAAATCACGGCTCGCGTGCAGGCCGGGATGCGCGCCGCGACGTTGGTCAGAAGGTTGAAGGATGCCACGGAGGAGATCCGGCAAAAGCAGGAGGCGCTCGAACAGGAGCTTCAGTCCGCCGCGCGCTATGTGGAGTCGCTGCTTCCGGCGTCGGGGACCGTTTTGCCCGGCGTGCGCATGGCCCATGCCTACCGACCGTCTCTTGGGTTGGGCGGCGACCTCTTCAATGTCGTGCAGTGGAGCGAGGATGTGCTGGGGTTCTATCTGCTCGATGCGTCCGGCCATGGTGTGTCGCCGGCGTTGCGATCCGCCTCATTCTCGACGTTTCTGCGCAAAGACAGTCTGCTGCGCCATGTCGGATCGAACGATCCCGGCACTATCTTGACCGAGGCGAATAAAGAGTTTCCCCTGACGGAGAACGGACACTACTTTACCATCGTTTTTGCCGGACTCGACCTCCGTGCCCATACCCTGTCCTATGCGATGGCGGGACACAGCGGGGCGTGTCTTCATCGGCGATCCGGTGAAGTCTGTTGGATGGCCCAACCCAATCTGCCGCTTGGGTTCGATAATTCAACAACCTATGTTACGGCGACGCTTCCCATTGCCCCGGGCGACCGGTTGTACTTGCTCAGCGACGGACTGTACGAAGCGCCCTCAGCGAGCGGGGAATTGTGGGGGCAGGGCCGGTTGGAAACGACGATTCGAGCGTTGGGTCGGCAACCCTTAGAGACCGTCATCGCGGAGACGATTGCGGAAGCGGTGCGCTGGCAGGGCCATGAGCAATTTCCCGATGATGTAGCCTTGATGGGTGTCGAATTCGCGTGCGAGCTTGGTTAGGTTTCAGGTTTGAAGTTTCGAGTTTCGAATTTCGTGGTGCGAGTTTCGGGTTTCATGTTGTCCGAAACCTGAAACTTGAAACCCAACGCTTCACCGATTAGGGCTTATCGTATGAACCATGACCCCGCCTTCAGCCTCGATGAGGCCCTCGCCCGTGTCGATGACGACCGAGAGACGTTTCAGATGATGGTCGAATTGTTTCTGGAGCATGGTCCGAAGGACTTGGCGGATGCTCACGCGGCCTTGGAGGCCGGGAACGCGCCCGCTGTGGCGCGCGCTAGTCACAAGTTGAAGGGCGCGATCTTACAGTTTTGCGCCCCGGCGGCGCTGCGCGCCTGCAAAGAATTGGAGGAGTCCGCGAAAGCGGGAGATCTCGCGAGCGGCAGGCAGCTGTATGCCGTGTTGGAGCAGGAAATTCAACGGCTTCTCGCCGCGCTCCGTCAGGTGGACGACAAAGGAATCGCCGCATGAGTAGGCAGACGACGTCCGATCATCTCTTGGTCATCGATCCCTGTCCGGACACACAGGCGCGTATTGCCGAACAGTTGCAGGGGAGAGAGTATTCGGTCGTTGCGGCGTCCGACCCGGCCGCGGCGTTGACCACGATCGACATGGCGGCGCCGGATATTGTGATCACCGACTTGTTTCTCCCTGAAGCCACAGGCCTGACCCTGCTCTCGGAATTGAGGGCACGACATGAATTCTGCCCTGTGATCGTCATGGCGAAGGATGCGCCGGAATCGATGATCATCCAGGCGCTTCGGATGGGAGCCGCCGACTATCTGCACAAACCCGTGACCGAAGCCGAGCTGGTGCAGGCCTTGCAGCATGCTCAGAATCACCTGGCTGAAGACCTTGCGGATATCCCGGGACTCTGCCGAGCGGACTATCGACTGACCGTCGACTCCGACCCGACCCATATCCCGGCAACAATCTCCTGGCTCATCAAGACCACGGCCTCGACCCTGACTCCCATCCGACGGTTGCATCTTCGTGGCGCCCTGCAAGAACTGCTCTTTAACGCCATTGAACATGGGAACCTCGAGATCGTGTGCCAGGACAAACAAGAAGCGCTCGCCGAGGGCCGCTATGAGCAGCTGCTCGTGCGTCGGCTCGCTCAAACTCGGTTGAGGGATCGCCGGGTGCTCATTCATGTCGCCCACGACAAGGATGCCCATAGTTTGGTGTACCAGATCACCGACGAGGGCAAGGGGTTCAAGTGGCAACGTCTCATGACGCGATCCGAAGAGGTCTGCGCGTCGGAGGATGCGAACGGGCGCGGGATATTTTTGGCTCGCTCGTTGTTCCCGTCCTTGGCGTACAACGAGCGGGGCAACGAAGTGACGCTGACGGTGTCGATCGAATAGTTTCAAGTTCCAAGTTTCAAGTTTTAAGCCTCTCTCAACATGCAACATGCAACCTGAAACTCCTATAGAATCTTCAAGTATTCGACGGAGCTCTCACCCTTGGTGGCGTCTCGCTTCAGGACGGCCCATGAGGTTTTGGTCGTTTCATTCACGGTGACGGCGAGACGCGCGGAGAAATAGTCCGATTTGACATCATAGTCGCTTCTGAGCGTCCGACCGATTTCTTGAAAGCTGCTTACTCGATCGAGGTCCACTTTCGTCTTGTAGGGGCGACCTTGGACGATCTCTATCGCCATGGTTTGTGTGACGGTCGGATCCAGGGTCTGAATCACGATGGGATCCGCGGTGTTGATGTTCATCGGCACGCCTCCATCTTGCGGGAAGACCGTGACGTAGGGGGAGATTCGTTCGATGATCTCCGGCGTGAACCCCTTGATGAGCCGGAGATCTCCCAGGCCGGGTAACGGGCTATTCGCGGACCGATAGGGTGGCCTCAACGATTGGTAGTAGAGGCTCTCGGCGCCGGCCGGCTGGGGCACTTCGTCCTGATCCATCCAATCGATGAGCGCGTCGACCAGGGTGGGGCTGACCCTGAGCAGCTCGAACAATCGCTTGGCTCGGAGGATCTTCTTCTTCTGTTCGAGATCGCCTCCCGTGGTCGATGCGAGGTCGTTCAGGTTGAATTTCCCCGTCTCATCCTGGATCTGCGCGGTCAGGAATCCGTCCCCGATCGGATAGTTTTTGATCGGCATGGCCCAGATATCGGTCGGCGCATCGTATTTCTGCCCCGTCATCTTCTCCCGCAAGAGATCTTGCAGCAGCACGGCTCGCGCGGCCTGGACGGCGGCTCGGGTGAGCATGCCTGTTTTGTAATCGTCCCGAAAGGCGGCGGCGGCCCGGTATTCACGGCGCGCTTCCGCATCGAACTCAAGAATCATGGCGGTGAGCAGCGTCAGCACCAGGAGGGCCAAGAGCAGCGCGACGCCTCGTTCATCAGCTCTTGGCATAGCTCAGGACCCGCACGGTTGCGTCGAGATTGACCGGATTATCGAATTTGGGGCGGATCTGCAGGTGGCGAACCTGAAGGTCGTACGGGGCTTGATCGATGGCCACGAGTAATGCCAGCAAGTCCGTCAATTGGATGCCGTCCAATCGGAGATCGACGGCCGTTTCCTGATAGCCTTGCGCCGGCGATTGGACTTGCGGCTGCATGCTGGTGATGCGCTCGCGCACATGGGCGGTGGTGGCCGCTTCCTCCATGAACGTCAGCAGAGAGAAATGGCTGTCGGCTCCCGGCATGCGGCTTTCGGTCAAGGTCAAGCGGTCCCGTTTGGCGAGATAGGCATGGCCGAGCGTCGCCAGTTCGGCCAGCTCTCTCTGCTTCCGAACCTCTTGGCGTCCGAGGCGGTCCAGGCTGTCCAACAGGGGGTCGACGATCAGGATAAAGAGGAGGCTGAGTCCGAGCACGATGCCGCCTCCCAGCACGAGGGTGCGCTCACGCTGCGACATCTGGCGCCAGCGTTCTCGAAAGCTCTGGGTCATGACTTTTCCACCGTGACCGTGATTCGAAAGACGACTTGATTGGGACCGGCGCCCACTCGGGTTTCCGTCACCGCGACATTCTTCAATCGAGGGCTTGAGGCGAAGGTTTGCTTGAGTCGCTCCACGGCGTCGAAAGAGGTCGTCTCACCCTCCATGAGGACGGTCGTTCCGTCCACGGTCAGCTCGCGCACCTTGACCGTCGTTCCGAGCGGGAGTTGTTTCACGAACGTGGAGAGGGTGTGCAAGACCTTGCCCTCCGCCGTGTCGACGACCCCGAGCGCTTTATCCAGGACTCCGATGCGGTACTGGGCTTGATCGAGCTCTTCTCCCGGCGCGGCGCCCGCTCCGAAGAATTGCTCATAGTGGCTGTGCAGCGTCGCTTTCAGCCGAGCGACCCGCTGGTCGTGCAGCCAGAAGTGAATCGAGAAATCCACGATCGCCAGGACGGCAATGACCAGACCGGCGGCGATCGCCAGGCGGCGGTCTTGTTTGGTCGTGGCGCTGTCCGGCAACGATGCGTCGGTGACGCCTTTGAGATCGAGCGCGAGTTCCATGGGCGCCGACGCGAATCGCCACCGCGGCCGGATGATCTTGGGGTGAATCGCCAAGCCGAACGCGATGGAGAATGCCCGTGGGGTGTCGGCTCCGAACCCTTGGCGAGGTCCGACCGGATACAGCCCCAATTGTCGCGAGAGGTAGCCGGCGACTTCTTGAAGTTTTGACCCGCCTCCGCATACCCAACAGTGCGTCAAGCGGCTGCGCTCGTTGCCCAGCTGGGCCTGCAAGGTGATGCGGAGCTCTTTCAGGATCGGCTCCAATAGCCCGTGGACCTGATCCACGTCCATCGTCCGCTTCCGACGCTCCGCGTCGGCGAAGCTACAGGCATGCCGGACGGCCAAGGCGTGCGTCAGATGATTGCCGCCCCACAGGATGGTTCGCAGGAGCAGGGGACGTCCTCCCTGCACGAGGCAGAGCGTCGTCTTCGAGGCTCCAACGTCGATGATGGCGAGGTCTTGCGGGACGGCCGCTCCTTCTTCTTGTAGATATTGCGTGACGGAGAAGAGGGCCATCGCGTCGACATTGATCGCCGAGGGCTCCACATCGGCTTGGGCCAGAAACCGAAGATGCTCCGCGACCTTGTCTCTCGGCGCGGCCGTGACCAGGATCTCCGAGCCCTTGCTTTCGCGGGCCAGGCCTTCCGCCGTGTGTCCGGGCGGCAATATCAGGCTTCCGATCGCAAGATCTTCGAGCGGCATCGGGACGAGATTCTCGACCTCGAAGGGGACGACTTGCGCGAGCTTGGTCGAATCCTTGAAGGGAAAAGACAGGGTTCTGACGAACAGATCCTGACAGGGAATCGCGGTCACCAACCGGTCCGTGGCATAGAGTCCGTTTCGCCAGAGGAATCCACGCAGCGACTGTACGCGTCGAGCCGGCTCGAGATCCTCGGGACGGGAAAACGGCAGGGGCTGTTGAAAGTAATCGATCGTTTCCCGCCCGCTCAGACGGCGGCGGAAACGCACGGCCTTCAGTCCCGTTTGCCCGATATCCAGTCCGACACATTCGTTTGTGATAGACATGAATCCCTTCTGCATGCGTTTCAAGTTTCAGGTTTCAAGTTTTCCGGCAACATGAAACTCGAAACATGGACCCGTACTTTACAATGCGATCCTCGCCTGTGCCAAGGTCCCGACGATCTTGACGGTCATGGCCGTGCCAGGCTGCGGCGAGGGAAAACCCAGCGCGCCGGCTTTCGAGACGAATCCGTGGCCTGGGACGACCGTCACCGTGAGATTCACTTGGCTGTGTTGGAGGGGTTGCTGGAGGGTGAGATATCCTTCGCCCGTAAAGGAGCCATCGATGCCGTCGCCCTTCAGCTGCGTCACATCGCAACGGAGGTCGCGGCATGCCAGTCCGGCCGAGACCTGGCTGAATGTGAGCGACAGCGTGCGCCCGTTTCCGAGCGGAATCTGATCGATCACCAGGTCCGTCGCTTCGGCGGTCCACGTTCCTTCCCCTTTCATCGTGGCGACGGTCGCTCGGCCGGAATCGATTCGGTGGGAAAAATTGCCGGTCAGCGTGCCGCGCGTGACGTAGCGGCGAAGGAGTTTGGACAGGTCTACCTGTTGCACGTGTCCCTTGATCGTGACGGGGCCGTCCAAGGACAGCGACGAGGCCGTGACGGTGCCTTTCGCGAGATCCGTCGGAGACGCGGTCTCCGTGAGTTTGGCGACGATATCGAGCCCGAGCGTGCCGCCTAACGCGGACAGGACGCCGAGCTTGGCTTGCAACGCGGCCAATTGGATCGGGGTCCAGTCCGGTTTCGATACGGTGACGTTCCGCCATTCAAGGCTCGGGGGGAGATCCACCGTCCAATCGGCCACTCGGACGTCCATCCCTGTGGCCCGCGTGAGTTCCGCCACGATCCGCGCCTGGAGCATTCCGTACGGGAACGTCGCGATCAGGCACAGCGCCAGGATGGAGATTCCCCCTCCCGTCCACGCCAGGATCTCTCGCCATGCTTCAGGCCACGTGATGGTCATGATGCGCCGATCGTCACCCATTCCCGCACCGTCCATGGATCGGCATCGGGGTATTGAAACGTCACTTCGATCAACAAGGCCTTCGGGATTTTTGTGACCGCCGGCCATTCGTCGATCCAGATCCGGTTCTGGTCGTCGTAATAGCGGATATTGAACGCGTGGACGCGGTCGGCCAGTTCCATCTGGCTCAACGACTCCTGCGTGTCGGTCAGCGTATAGAGGTTCCGGCGGACGAACCGAATCAGCCGATCTCGTTCACGCGTGTACACCACGCGAACCGTCTCGCTTTCCTTGGCGGCCGACGTGCTCAATTCCTGACTCATCGCAAGGATGGCGAGGATATCGGCCGGTTGTCCGTCCTGTGTTCCGTTCGTTCCCACCCACGGGTACTGGGACGTGCGTTTGCTGAGCGCAATTTCTTCGGCCATGAGACGCAAGATTCGTCTGATCGTTTGTTCCTTCGCCACATGGTCTCGTCCCGCCTCCACGGCTCTCGTCGTCATGACGAGCGATCCGAAGACCATGGCGCCGATCATGCCCAGCAAGGCCACGGCCACCATGACTTCGACGAGCGTAAAGCCCGCCTCGGATTTAGAAGACCGTTGAATGAGTATGTTACGTTCACGCATGTTTGATATCGACGGAATCAGCGGAACCCGCAGGATGCTCAAAATGGCCGTCCAGCGACGCGCCTTGCTTCGCGAAGCCGCTTCGGCAAGGCGGGGAACAAAGCCGGCGGACTTTTTCAGCATCCTGCTAAAAGGTGGAACGGCCGGCAAAGACATAGGTGCTGACCTCTATCGATTCTTCCACCTCGCCCCGCAGCCACGAGATCTTGATCCGAATCTCCCGAATCAACTCCAGCGGCGTGGGAGCGATCGTCCGCTTCCATCTGTACCCGACCGCCCTCGGAACCGCCTGGATGGTGGTTTGTGCCCCAAGCGGGAGGTTCAGAAACTCTCCGGCGGTTTCTCCGATGGCATATTGTCCTGAGAGTTCGGTCTCCAATAGTTTCTCTTGGGCCAACAGCGTGGCGGCGGTCAATTCGGACGCTCTCTCCTGGAGCCCCAGGTCGAAATTCCTGAGGCCGAGAAGAATCGGGAGCGCGATCGCCAGCAGGGCGATGGCCAACAGTACTTCGAGCAGCGTGAATCCATCGTCATCGGGCTCGGTTCGGTGCCTATCTCGTGCCATTGCGATCCAGCAGGATGTTGCAAAGTCTTCCGGCGGCGTTCTCGCGTCATTTGAAAACAGGTGAAGCGGCCTCGCCGGACAATCTTTTTGAACATCCTGGGGCATTTCTGTTTGAGTCGGACACAATCATCCCGCCGGCGTTCCGGCCTTTGCTTGCTGGTTCGGTTTCAACAACAACCGGACTCGGTCGGGGATGATTGGGTTCAGGGGAGGGTCGAGCCGCTCGTCGCTGACCCGAATCCCTCCCGTCAATGAATCGACCGCCAGACCCAAGAGATTGTTCTTCGCATCCATCAGATACAGTGTGACCGGCTCAATCCGGCCGTTGCCGAAGAAGGACACGTCGACTCGCCCGGAAAAGCGTTTCTCTTGTCCGACGGAGACCTCCGTAAATCGGATCGACTCCGGCAGCGACCGAGGGAGCTTCCAGGCTGGGTCAAGGGGAATCCGTTCTTCCTTGCCCTCCACCATCATCATCCAATAGGTTCCCTGATCGAGGTCGAGATAGAGCTTCAAGGGCTTTTGGCTTGTGGCCGCCAGTCCTTGAACGGTTCGAAGGACGCCGACAAGTTTCCGTCCAGTGGAGCCCAAGTCCTCGGTAAGACTGATCCGCGGGAAGACGACGACCACGACGACGGACAGGAGAAACAGGACGATCAGCATTTCGAGGATGGTGAAACCGGCGGAAGAGCGTGAAACGTGAAACGTGAAACGTGAAACGTGAAGCGTGAAGCGTGACCGGTGAGGCGATGAAGAGAGCGTGAGGGGAGAGCGGCCAGTGCGCTTGAATCGCCTGCCCGATACTCGATGACCAGTGCCCATCAACCAGTGCCCATCAACCATTGACGCTTACTCTTTGTCGAGGTTCCAATTGGTGATGTCGGCGTTCACGCCCTCTCCACCGACCTCGCCGTCCGTTCCAAGGGAGGTGATTTCATACTCCACCTTGTATTCTCCCCTTTGGACCGGGCTGAGATACTTATAGGGATTGGCCCAGGGATCTTCCGGAAGTTTCGGCAGGTATCCGCCGATCTTCCATTTCTTCGGGATCACGCCGACGGTGGGTTTTTCCACGAGCGCCTTGAGCCCCTGTTCCGTCGAGGGATAAACGCCGTTATCCAGTTTGTAGAGTTGCAACGCGCCCTCGATATTGCGGATCTGGACTTTCGCCGCGGTGCGCTTGGCATCATCCGTTCTGCCCATGATGCGTGGGACGACCAGGGCCGCGAGGATGGCCAGGATGGCCACGACGACCATGATCTCGATGAATGTAAAGCCGCCCGTCGCGCGTGAAGCGTGAAGCGCCTGCCTGCCGAGACGGCGGCGCAGGCAGGTGAAGCGTGAAGCGAGTGGGGTGTTTCCACGAAGCGATGCCCGTCCGTTCTTTAACGAGCCCAAGATCCGTCCTTCTTTGTCCATGCTGTTTCTCTCCCTCTGTCTTGTTCGACCTTCAACCCACGCTGACTCGGCGCGCGATTCTCGGTGCCGTGCGCATTTCACCGAACCATCTGGCCCATTTCGAAGATGGGCAAGAGAATCGCGACGACGATGAAAAGGACAACGGCGCCCATGGCCAGGATCATGACCGGCTCCATGAGCGAGGTCAAGCGGGTGATGACCCGTTCCACCTCTCCGTCGTAGATTTGACTCACTCGGCGCAACATCTCTTCCATTTCACCGCTCTTTTCCCCGACGGCGATCATGTGGGTGACCAGGGCCGGAAATTCACCGCTCCGCTTGAGCGGATCGGCGATCGTCTCGCCCTCGCGGATGTTCTGCCGTGCCGCTTCGACCGTTTCTTCCAGCACGCGATTGTTCATGACGCGCTTCGAGACATCCATCGCGTCGAGCAGCTGAACCCCGCTGGCCAACATCGTGGCCAGGGTGCTGGTGAGTCGTGAAATCGACACCATCCGCGCGACGTCTCCGATCAACGGAGCCCTGAGTATCAGCCGGTCCGCCATCATGCGACCCGCCCCGGTCCGAATGAAGCGTCGCATCAGGTAGAGGCCTCCGAGGAGAACCCCGACCAACACCATCCAGTAGTCGGCAAAGAACTGACTGACCGACATCAAGGCGACCGTCGGCCACGGCAAGGCTTGTTTCTGTTGCGCGAACACCATCGTAATCTTGGGGACGACGAACGTAATGAGGAAAAAGAGGATCGCCGACCCGATCACGAGCATGATGAGGGGGTAGAGCATCGCATTGGTGACCTTGTTCCTCAGGGCCAGTTGTTTCTCCAGGAACTCCGTGAGCCGGAACAGAATCTGATCCAGCGCTCCACTGGTTTCGCCGGCCCGCACCATATGCACATAGATCAGAGAGAAATCCTTCTCATACGTTTCCAAGACGGCGCTCAACGCTTTCCCGCCCCGGACTTGCTCTCGGATATCGGCGAGGAGAGCCTTGATCGGTTTCTTCTCGGCTTGGTCCACCAAGACGCCGAGGGCTTCGACCAACGGAAGGCCGGCTACGAGGAGTGTCGCAAACTGCCTGGTCATGAGGGCCAGGTCGGTGGAGCCGAGGGTGGCCGATCGGCCCAGGGATCGCTCGGCGCGGCCGCGGGTTGTGTGTTGCGATTGAGGCGGGGTTTGGCCCTGCTCGACGACGTCGGTGGGATAGACGCCCTCTTTCCTCAGTTTGAGGCGGGCGACCTTGGCGTTCTCCGCATCAATGATGCCGGTTGCGGTTCCGCCGTCGTTTCGGTAACCCTGGTACTGATAGACCGGCACGTCAACACACTCCGTGGCCGCTACTGCCTGTATGATTCATAGCTCGTTTGCTGCAATCGTCCGGTTCTCGAATCGAAACGTGGCTCGTCGTTCGTGACGCGTATCCCGCACATAACGATGAAATGCGCTCTCTTTCCGTCCGGTGCTTCACGCTCAGCCTCGCTGAGCGGGCGAAGCGGGCTTCACGAGTTAGGCTTCACGTCTTCTTCTCAGACATCGATCTCCTGTTGCGTGATCCGCATGACTTCTTCCAGTGTGGTTTGGCCTTGGAGAACTCGTTCGGTCCCCTCTTGTTTCAGCGTCACCATACCGTTGGCGAGGGCGGCATGCTTGATGGCCGTCGAGTCGGCTTTGCCGCCGATGAGCCGCCGAATTTCATCGTTGAGCACCATGAGCTCGAAAATTCCGGTGCGCCCGCGATAGCCGGTTTGGGAACAGGCGGCGCACCCGGCTCCTCGATAGAGGGTCACGTCGGATCCGGGCGCGACGTCCAAGCGACTGAGTTCGTCCTCGCTCGGCGCATAGGGACGCTTGCAGTCCGGGCAAATTCTTCTCAGCAGTCGTTGGGCCAGGACCGCCACGACCGACGAAGCGACCAGAAACGGTTCGATTCCCATATCGATCAGACGGGTGGCGGCGCTCGCCGCATCGTTCGTATGCAGGGTGGAAAACACCAAGTGTCCGGTGAGGGAGGCATGAATGGCGATCTCCGCCGTTTCGCGGTCGCGAATTTCGCCGATCATGATGACATCGGGGTCTTGCCGGAGAATCGAGCGCAGCCCCGCGGCAAACGACAGGTTGATCTTGGGGTTCACTTGCATCTGTCCGATGCCGAGCAGTTGGTATTCCACGGGGTCTTCGACCGTGATGATATTTTTGTCCGGCGCATTGATGTGGCTCAAGGCGGCATACAGAGTCGTGGTTTTGCCGCTTCCTGTCGGGCCGGTGACGAGAATGATCCCGTGCGCCAGTTGGATCAGCTGATGGATCACGGCCAGTCGATCTTTCGAAAAACCCATTTCCGAGAGGTTCAGCAGACGATTTTCCTTCTCAAGCAATCGCAAGACCACCCGCTCGCCGTGCGAGGTGGGCAAGACCGAGACTCGAAGGTCGACGTCTTTTCCGGAGGTGCGGATGGCGAACCGGCCGTCCTGCGGCAAGCGCTTTTCGGCGATATTGAGGCCGGCCATGATTTTGAGGCGCGCGATAATGCTGGCCTGCAAATGTTTGGGCGGCGTGAGGACCGGGTAGAGCACGCCGTCGATGCGATATCGCACCACCAACCCGCGCTCGAACGATTCGAAATGGATGTCGCTCGCCCGTTGCCGAACCGCCTGAAACAACACCGAGTTGACCAATCGGATGATCGGCGCTTCATCGGTGGCATCCAGCAAGTCTTGCGGCTCATCGAGCTCATGCGCGAGTTGGTCGAGACTCTGGTTGGCCGCGATGTCCTCCATCACTTGTTCCGCGCCGGCCGGGTTGGCGATTTCGTCGTAGGCTCGGTTCAAGCAGGCCAGCAGCACGACGCTGGTGGTCAACACCGGTTTGATCGGTTTGCCTAACAGTAATCGAAGGTCATCCAGCGCGACGGTTTCCAGAGGATCGGTCGATGCGGTCAGAATGGCCCCTTCCTCATAGCGAAGCGGCAAGACGCGGTAGCGCCGACAAAATGCGATGGGGACCTTCTTGATCAGCTCGTGGTCCACATGGGTGGTCTCGAGCTGAGGCATCCAGGCTATCTCGAATTGATGGGCGAGCGCCTCCAGCACGTGCTCTTCCCTCAGGAGGCGCAGATGCAGCAGGACCTCTCCCAGCAGGCCGCCTTTTTCCTGCTGATAGGCCAAGGCTTCTTCGAGTTTGGAGTCCAAGAGGTTGAACTTTTCCCCGAGAATGCGGCCCAATAGAGGACGGCGAACGTGAGGAGTGGGGTGATCGTTGTCGAGTTGTTCGGACAATTGGTCTTGACCTCTCCGGCCTGGAGACGCGCCATAATCGGTCGGGTCTCCGCTCCGCTTCCATCTCGGTCGTAAAGATACTCTCCCTTCCGACGGCCTGGCAAGGACGGCGCGCATGCCTTGCGCACCATGACGGCGCCGAGGAGTCCACGTTGACAGGGATACGAAGGAGAAGCGCGCTGACGCCCGTGTCAGCGAAGCTCGTACGTAATCGTCGAGCGCTGATTGTTTCGGAGCATGTCGAGCTTGACGATCTGCTCATTCTTCAGTTGTTGAAGCAAATTCAACATGGTGCTGGGATCGCGAATATCGACTCCGTTGACGCGCTGCAGGACATCTCCCGTCTGGACCCCGATTTTTTCATAGAAACTGGTCGGCGCGATATAGTCCAGGCGAAACCCGTTGACGTTTCCATTCACCATATGAGGCACGGCCCTGGCTTGGGATAAGAGTTTCGGCAGATCGTTCATGGCCTGCTCCACTTCACGCCGATCGACGACTTTGCGGAGCGGAACGCCGCCGGTCGGCGTCTGAGCGGCAGACGGCGCGGGAGCAGTCGAACCGCCTGGAGCCGCCGGGTTTTCCCACATTGCCAGCTCCAATAATTCCTCCAGGTCGCCCTGGCGGACCAGGATTCCGTTCCGCCGGATCTCACTCACTTCTCCCAGGTCGAGGACCTGGTCATGGACGCGATACAACATCTGTTGTTTGGAGGCCAGCTCCTCGACGATCGCAAAGACACCGCGCTGATCGCCCAATACGATCCCGAGCACCCGCATTCTGGCTGCCAAGCCGAGCGACGCTCGAACGGGGCGGCCGGAGGAGGAGCCTCGCCCGTTGGCATTCGTGACTCCATCCTGAGGCGCGGTGGGGAGCACGAACAGGCCGCTGGCGCGCACATCCTCCACTGCCTGGGTCGGCGAATAGGAGGCGAGCAACGAAGCCGTCCGGCGATCATCGCCGGACCCGACCGAATGCGTCGGGATCACATACAAGGCCTCGGCGACAAAGGCATTGATGGAGTGGGCGATCAGAAGGCCGCTTCCGACCAGACAGATGAAGAGCCCGATGCGGCGCCGATGTTGATGAAGGAGTGATGCCACGATATCGCCTCTGGTTCTACCTGCCCATCGTACATGCCTCCTATCCGTGGTCGCAAGAATCTTTTAGCGACTTCTTTTCAGATCATGAGTAGACAAAGGGACCGAAGCACGCAATAATCCCTTCCTCGCTCATCGGGAGAGTCTCCACGTGAAGAAAGCGCTGATTACCGGGATTACAGGCCAAGATGGGTCGTATCTTGCTGAGTTGTTGCTGGAGAAGGGATACGAAGTCTACGGCATCATCCGGCGGTCCAGCTCGTTCAATACGGGGCGGATCGATTCCATTTATGAAGATCCGCATGTCCCGCGCCGGCGCCTGCACTTGGTCTATGGCGACCTGAACGACGCCAGTTCCCTCAATCGTATCTTAAGGACCGTCCAGCCCGATGAAATCTATAATCTCGGGGCCCAGAGTCATGTGCGTGTCAGTTTCGATATTCCGGAATATACCGGAGAGATCACCGGATTGGGCACCATCCGTCTCTTGGAGGCCATCCGAGAGTCAGGGCTCAAGCCCAAGTTTTACCAAGCCTCGTCCAGCGAAATGTTCGGCAAGGTGCTGGAGGTGCCCCAGAAAGAAACGACGCCGTTCTATCCCAGGAGTCCATATGGGGCCGCCAAGGTGTATGCGTACTGGATCACCGTGAACTATCGGGAGGCCTACGATCTGTTCGCCTGTAACGGCCTCCTCTTCAATCATGAATCGCCGCGGCGGGGTGAAACCTTCGTGACGCGGAAAATTACGAAAGCGGCGGCGCGGATCAAGCTCGGTATTCAACAGGAGTTGTTTCTCGGCAACCTTGATGCCAAGCGGGACTGGGGTTTTGCCGGGGACTATGTCGAAGCCATGTGGATGATGTTGCAAGCCCCGAGGCCGGATGACTATGTCATCGCGACCGGCGAAACGCATACCGTGAAGGAGATGCTGGAGCTGGCATTCGACCGTCTGCAACTGGACTGGACCAAACATGTGAAGATCGATGCCAAGTACTACCGCCCGACCGAGGTCGATTTGCTCATCGGCGATGCCAGCAAGGCGAGGACCCATCTCGGGTGGCAGCCCAAAGTCCGGTTCGAAGCACTGATCGCCATGATGGTCGATGCGGATTTGGCGGCGGAGAAAGAGAAACTAGATGGGACGAGAAAGAGAACTTGAGGTTGGAGGAGGATAGAGGTTGGAGGGGAGGCGGAACTCAACAAGGTCATTTTGGGAAGAGCAATGCGTGGTCGTCACCGGCGGCGCCGGATTTCTCGGTTCGTTCGTCGTCGAGCAGTTGCGCGCGAAGGGCTGTCGACAGATCGTCGTTCCACGCAGCAAGGATTACGATCTCGTCCGGATGGATGCCGTCCGGCAACTCTATGGCGATGCGAACCCCGATATCGTCATCCATCTCGCCGCGCGTGTCGGCGGCATCGGCGCCAACCAGGCCAATCCCGGTCGGTTCTTTTACGAGAATCTGATGATGGGGACGCAGCTGATCGAAGTCGGCCGTCAACGAGGATTGAAGAAATTTGTGGCGCTTGGAACCATCTGCGCGTATCCCAAGTTCGCTCCGATTCCCTTCAAAGAAGACGACATCTGGAACGGGTACCCGGAAGAAACCAATGCCCCCTACGGGCTGGCGAAGAAAATGATGCTGGTGCAGTCCCAGGCCTACCGGCAACAGTACGGGTTCAATTCGATCGTGCTCTTTCCCGTCAACCTGTATGGACCTCGCGATAACTTCGATTTGGAAACGTCTCACGTCATTCCGGCACTCATACGGAAATGCGTTGCCGCAAAGGAAGCGGGGCAGGTTTCGATGACGCTCTGGGGAGACGGGTCGCCAAGCCGAGAGTTCTTGTATGTCGAGGATGCGGCCGAGGGCGTTCTTTTGGCGGCCGAACAGTATGAGGGGAGTTTCCCGGTCAACTTAGGAACCGGTGAAGAAGTGGCCATTCGGGATCTTGCTAAGATGATTGCGACTGAGGTGGAGTTCACGGGGCACATTCAGTGGGATACGTCAAAACCGAATGGCCAGCCTCGGCGGTGTCTGGACGTCAGTCGGGCCAAGCAACTCTTCGGCTTTGAAGCCCGGCATGGCTTGCGCGACGGGTTGAAGAAGACGATCCAATGGTTTCATGACAATCGTCAGATGATACGGGAAGTGCAATTCTAATGAGATGCCGAAAAAGTCCGCCGCCGGCGTTCCTTGCCTCGCCGAAGCGCTTCGCGCAGGCGGGTCCCCCATCGCGCAGAGGTTCACTGTACCGAAGCGTACGCCTCGAAGTCTGCCAAGGTAGATTGATGAGAATCACATCCAAGTTGAGGTGAACGGTGAAGCGTATCGATATCATCGCGGGGGCCCGGCCGAATTTCATGAAAATCGCCCCGATCATTGAAGCGCTCAACGCAGCTGAGCGCCGTGGCGGGCAGCTCCGATACCGATTGATTCATACAGGCCAACATTACGACCGCGCGATGTCCGGCAGTTTTTTCGAAGAACTCGGGATCCCCGATCCGGACATCAATCTCGAGGTGGGGTCGGGCACTCAAGCCGAACAGACCGCCGGAATCATGGTCGGGTATGAACAGGTCTTACTGAAGGAAACGAGCGACCTCTGTCTGGTTGTCGGCGATGTGACGTCCACGATGGCCTGTTCTATTGCCGCGCGCAAGCTCGGCGTGCCGGTGGCTCATGTGGAGGGCGGGATTCGGTCCGGCGATTGGACCATGCCGGAAGAAATCAACCGGGTGGTGACCGACTCCATCACCAATTGGTTTTTTACGACGAGCGAAACGGCCAACCACAATTTGCGCCGGGCCGGCGTGACCGACGATCAGATCTTTTTCGTCGGCAATACGATGATCGATACCTTGCTCAAACAGTTGCCTCGGCTGCGTCAGCCTGCCTGCTGGGAGTCCCTCGCCTTGCGGCCCGGTCGCTATATGGTCATCACGCTCCATCGTCCGGCCAATGTGGATGGAGAACAACAACTGCTCCGATTGCTGCGCGCCATTGCAGATGGAACCAAAGGCCTGCCCGTTATCTTTCCGGTCCATCCGAGGACGGCTAAGAATCTGAGAGACACGCAGAACACGCTCCCGTCCATGCACTACGTCGATCCACTGGGCTATTTGGAATTCAATTACCTGGTGAAGCATGCCAAGGGTGTGATCACCGATTCAGGAGGGATTACCGAGGAAACGACGGTGCTTGGTGTGCCGTGCCTCACCCTGCGCGACAACACCGAACGTCCCGAGACCGTCACCATCGGCACCAACGAACTGATCGGAACTGATCCGAGCAAGCTGCCACCCGCGCTTGCGCGCTTGATGGCCGGGCAATGGAAGAAAGGGGCGATTCCACCGAAATGGGACGGCAAGGCGGCGGAACGGATTGTGGCACAGCTGGAACGAGTGTTGATCAATAGGTGATCATGAGCGGCCTTCTGGAGAGCCGCACTCAACCGAATTGTGCGCGCTCTGGTAATTCACAGGTCAATCCGTGAAACTTCGCGTTGAATAGTCCTCCGCGTCCTTGTCTGTCCTAATTAGTACAGCTCTGTACGGTCTTGCCTTCGTTCATGTAAGTCACAGTTCCCTTGCCTGATTCGCAACTCACTGATTCAGTGCACCATTCAATGCCCTCATGCAGGACCAAGTCTTGCTGTCCGAAAAATCATTTTAATTTGTCACATGTGTCTATGGTCAATATCATCACGGTAGCCTTCCCGGCTGATTTGACATGAATGAGTCGGTGCGCTGTCGGCTGACTGCGCATGCTGCTCGCGGACAGCCAGTGGCGGCGAGCGGCGCTTGGAAACAAAGACATAACTTTGGACGAACAGGCGGAAATCAGCGGTCGCGATCTCTGGTGGGGCAGCTGAACTGGCATTGCGCCACCGAGGCGAGGTTGCAAAGCAGCGGATTGCAAGGTGGGTAATTAGCTGACATGCGCAAGAAGTTACTCGCTCTCATACTCGTAAGCAGCCGAACATGATTCACTCTCAATAAGCCTGCCATCTGTGAAATATCGGCTCCGTAAATCAACTGCCACGATAGTGCAGGAGAGCTAGGGTTCAGGTGATAAAAGAAAAACCGCAATACTTACTTGGAATACTTATGTCCGGGGGAGCGAACCTGTTAGGGATGGCAGCCTCGCTCATCACCGTTATGGTCGCCGCTCGTCTTTTATCTCAGGAAGAGCTGGGGGCATTTTTTCTTGTGATGCTGCTTGCGCAGTGTACGGCATTATTCGGTGATATTGGTTTCCAGAATACTGCGATTAAAACGCTTTCTTCTTTATCCGTGACTTCCCCGAATTTCACTCACACATCCCGATATATCATGACAATAGCGGCACTGACCGCATTGGCTGCATCTCTTGGCGTGATCTGTCTCTTGCCGTTCGTGACATCGCTATGGCCGTACCAATACTTTCACGACCATGCGGTTCTCGCGGCTCCTGTAGCATTCCTCACAGCGACAACACAAGTTTCGATGGCACTCCTGATCGGGGCGAGGCAATTTAGGAGGCTTTCCATATTGAGTGCCGGGATGGAAACCCTGCGCGCGATTCTGTCCATCGGTGGGTTATTGATAGGGTTCGGTGTCGGCTCACTCCTTTGGGGCATGATCATTTCTCGTCTCATCGGCATCAGCCTCGCGTGGGCATGGATGCCGTTCGTATTTATTCCACAATTTCATCACCCACAACGCTCACAGATCTTCAAATTTGGGGGGTGGTTATACGGCTGTTCCATGATGTCGGTGGCGATGGTGCGGACGGCGGATACCCTCCTGACGACGTACCTGGGACCCGCAGCGCTCGCCGTCTACTCCGCCGCGATGCAAGTGCCGAGTGCCCTGCAGCGAGTGTTTGAGTCTATCCGCCCGACACTGTTGGGGTATGTCTCCTCGCAAGATAATGCCGGGACGAATCCGCAAACGAGGTTGATCCGGATAATGTCGGCGCTCTTGGCGGTGGTCGCCACCGGTCTAATCTGGCTCTCGAGCCCGTTGATGACCCTGCTCTATTCTGAGAAATACGCCATGGGCGTGCACATCATGCAGACGTTGAGCGTGTGGGCGGTTTTTACTGTGATCAACTATCTCTATTCGGTCATCTTGATCGGGAATGGACAATCAAGGGCTGCGTTTCTGCTGACATTGCCTCAGTTCGTCGTCATGCTGATTGCCGCGACGGTCTTGGTCCCGCGCTATCATGGATTCGGCGCCGCCCTGGCATTACTCGTCACGGCCTTTGTCGGCAACCTGGTGGGGGCATGGCTGCTCGGAGCAGACGGGACAGAGCGATGCAGATTGGCTGTGGGGTTTCTCAGAGTCGCAGTGCCGCTGTTGGTCTGCCTCGGCCTGGTGGTGAATGTGCCACAGTCCTTTGTAATTGAGTTTGGCCTCGCCTGTCTGACGATCGTGTTCCTAGTCATCACCGGAGCGTTGTTAGGGGATGATGTCAAGGCATTCCGAGCGATGCTGGTCGGCCTGGTGAAACGTACGCCGACCTCTCCGGCTCCATCGGGCGTACTTCTCGAACCGGCATCCGTTAAACGCCTATGAGGGTCTTATTTCTGACATATCCGCGGATCGGCCTCAATCGCGGCGGATTACAGATTCAGATTGAGGAGACCGCCAAGGCACTCGCTGAACTCGGGGTCGAGGTCGTGTTCTATGATCCGTGGAGCAATCAAATTCCGGACGTAGATCTGTGTCATGTCTTCAGTATCGACGGATCGATGCTGTCGCATCTGGAACGAGCTCGGACGCTACGCAAACCCATCGTTATTTCTCCGGTGTTCAGTGCCTTTCGTCACGGGGTGTTGTTGACGCGAATCAAGGCGCTCCTGTCCCGCTCACTTCCTGGAATGTACAGCGATTTGACGCGCGCTCGACACATGCTGGACATGGCATCTCAGATTCTGGTGTTGAATCGCGAGGAAGAGGCCTTGCTTTCCCACGCATTCCCCGATGTAGCTCGGAAACGCATCACCATTGTCCCGAACGGCATCGACACGCGGTTTCTGAAAGGAGATCCAGCTCTTTTCATTCAGCACTATGGCGTGGATAGGTTTGTCTTGGCCGTGGGCTCCATAGAGCCGAATAAGAATCAATTGGCGCTCATTCGGGCGATGCAGGGATCGGATGCCTCATTGGTTTTGATAGGGCGCATCCATGAAAAATATCAAGAGTATCATCGGCAGTGCCACGAGGCGGCGTCTAAAGCGAAGGTGTTGTTTATCGGCGAGCTTCGCCACGACGATCCGATGCTTGCGTCTGCGTTTTCTGCGGCAACCCTGTTTGCCTTACCGAGTTTTTCTGAAGTGATGCCGTTGAGTCTCTACGAAGCGGCTTTGGCGGGATGCAACATTATCGCCGCTCGCTCTTTCCCGCTGCACCTCGACCTGGTTCCCCACGTAGCCCGATTCGACCCTTCCGACATTGCCGCATTGTCCGTCTTGATTGCCGGAGAATTGCACCGCCCTTCTGATAATCGCCTCCAAGCGGCCGCGTCGTTGATGGCGTCCTGGGGGGAGGTCGGTCGGAAAATCGCCACCCTGTATCGAGATCTTCTCTGCTGTCAGTAGGGAGTAATGTGGATTTTGCAAAGATCAAGAAGTGGACGTTTTTTATCCTCTACCATGGAGTGGCCAAGCATTTACCCATCAGCTCGTATCCTCTCGGACAGTTTGGACAACGGTTACGCAGAGCTTGTTGTCGCAGACTATTTCGACGATGTGGTCATGCCGTCAATATCGAGCACGGGGCGGATTTCATGTTCGGCGACACAATTGAGATCGGCCATAGGAGCGGGATCGGAATCGATGCGTTCATTCGCGCAGACCTCGTGATAGGGCGTGATGTCATGATGGGACCTCGGGTCACCATCTATGGCCGGTATCACAAATGGGATCGAGTCGATATTCCGATGATGGACCAAGGAATGGGTGAGTACGATCGCATCATGATTGAAGACGACGTCTGGATTGGGGCGAATGCCATCATTCTTAAGGGTGTCACGATCGGGAAGGGCGCGATTGTGGGCGCAGGAGCGGTCGTCAAAAACAACGTGCCTGCGTATGCCATTGTCGGCGGGAATCCGGCGAAGGTTATCCGTTCCAGGATTTCTGAGGAGGTGCGCACCTGAGCCTGCGTCCGTTACGTCCGGTTGTATCGTCGTAACTCAAGCGGGTCCTGGTCTCATATGTCTGCATGTGAAATCATAGGCAATACCGGCGCGGAAGAGAGACTCACCGCGCCCACGCACAAGCACGAGTCCCGTTCGACGTCCGACATGAAGCCGTTGGAGTTGAGTTGGATAGATGTCTCGTTGCTTATGTGTTTGTGGGGACTGGTGCTGGTGTGCTCCGTCATCAGTCTTGGTGTCGCCGCTCCGACAGTCTTCTTGCTCATTGCCACCATTCTTATCGTCCGCAACCCCAGCAATGGGCTGCTGATACTACTGTTGATTTTTTACGCTCCGGCGATCACCGTCGGCCTGCCGAATATTTTCACTGTGACCGCGTCCCTGGTGCTTGTCCGCACCGTCCTGATGAATCCGGCTTCGTTGGCTGGTTTGTTGCTGCGACCTAGCCGCGTACTGCTCTGGGCGGGGGTGTTTGTATTGTTCGTCACCATACAAACGATGTTTTCGGACAACATCATGTTGGCGCTGACGTACTACAAGAAATATCTTGAAGGCATCGTGCTTCTCGGCATTCTCTCTGTTTCGATTCGATCATCCGATGATCTCAGGCGAGTGTTGAGCTGGTGGGCGATCGTTGCCGGCCTGGCTACTCTCGTGAAAGCGATTCACATCTACATGGGCGATGATACCGTGTTGTATCGCACCATGGAGAAGATGTTTGCGAATGATGCATTCGACCTTGAGCATCGTATTCACATCCGTCATGGAGGAGAGACCGGTCGGCGATTCTTGCTGCCTGGAGAGGAACCGAACTACACGAGTGCGGGTCTTGCATTCCCCTTTGCCATGGCATTGGCCTTTTACCGCAACAGCCGGGGGAGCAGCAAAATATTCTGGACGGTAATCGCAGGGTTGACTGCCGTCGCCTGCGTGGGGACCTACAGTCGGAGCGGATTTCTCGTGATCGCTTTGATCGGCGGGCTGTATCTCTTACGTGGAAACCTTGCTCAGGCTGTGGTTCCACTGGGACTCTTGGGAGGAGTGTTTATTGCAGCCGTCACACTGATTCCGTCTTTGCATAAGAGAATCTTCGGCATCGGCGGAGCCGTGCAGGAAGGCGCGACGGGTCGCTTTGATCTTTGGCAGCAAGCGATCGACATGTGGCTTGAGTCTCCGGTGTTCGGGAGCGGCATGTCGTCGTTTTACGATCGGTACCATGGGGCTGTTCATAACAGTTATCTCCAAGTATTGGCGGAAACGGGGCTGGTGGGATTTCTGCTGTATCTCATGGTGATCGTTACCGCCGTCCGAATCGGACAACGACTGCATGCAGGCGTTCCGCATGCATGTGACTCTCGGGAGATCGAGCTGAGCGCGATGACGCGGGCGGGACTAATCGGGTTTTGCTTTATGATTTCCACGGTCACGTATCAGGATGTCAAGTTGTTTTGGCTGGCGCTGGGGATGTATGCCGCCATGTTTACGGTAAGCCGTCATGCCACAGCGGACCAGCCTCCGCCCATCGTTTCCCACCATCGGATAATAGGCGAGGCATGAAGTCTATGCGGTCCAGGGTAGTCTTTTTTGTGCCGGAATGGCCGGCCTCGAATAGCAGCGTCTTGGAGTCGCAAGTGCTCGTCGTCGCAGGATTTCTGTCTCGGCGGGGCGTCACGTGTCTTTTTATAGGAACCGACCGATCAAATCCGGAGGCACGACGAACCGAGCTTCACATTCAAAATACCTACGGTATTCAGGCCAGAATATTTGGGTTATATGCCGCGCGTCCCAACGCGTTGAATTTGGGATACACGACATACAAAGCCTTCACAGAGGCAAGGCATCTGATCAAATCCTTTGCTCCGACTCATGTCTACTCGCGATCCTTCATGGCTTCCATGTTCGGCAGACATTTGGCCAAGGAGAACAATGCAATTTCTATCTATGATGTTCGTGGCGTGGTATCGGAAGAATGCGCGTTAGCGGGGCCTCTCCGCGGCGTACGTTCTTGGATCATCAATTTGCTGGAATCCCACGAGATGACGCATGCTGCAAGACTTGCGACGGTCTCGGAAAAGCTGGCGCGTCATATCGACCATCAAATCGGCCGAGCTTGCGCGGTCGTCATTCCTTCCTGTTATGACCCCGAACGGTTCTCAGTCGATCGAAGCTGGCGCAAGACAATGCGCCGGGAAATGCGAGCAGGAGATAAAGACAGGGTTCTTTGTTATTCAGGCGGCACCGCGCCCTGGCAACGCATAGAAGAAATTCTGATGCTGTTTGAACAGGTCGCTCATCTGACTCAACATGTCCGGTTTGTCGTTTTGACTCCTGATCCGGACGCATTTTCAGGAACAATTGCATCCTCTCCACATTGTGATCGCTATGTTGTGAAATCATGCCCGCATCATCAGGTGGCGCGCTATCTCTCAGGCTGCGATGCAGGGATTATCATGCGATACGACACCGTAGTGAATAATGTCGCCAGCCCCATCAAAGTCGCGGAGTATTTAGCATGCGGACTTCCCCTGGTGATGACGAAAGGAATCGGAGATTACAGCGACGACCTCCCCAAGAGAGACATCGGCCTCTTGTTGGATGAGACAGCTGATCTCGCGGAGCAGGTGATCCGATTTCTCGCACGTCCCGATTTCGATCTGCTGCGCGCATGCGCGTCTCGCTATGCCGTAGAACATCTGACGCTGGAAGCGAATTGGAGCCGCTATCGATATTTGTATGAGATCGATTCGGAATCACATCTCGAACGGCGACGCGCGTGACAAAGGATGTGGAGTGCGATTCATTTCTATCCGCGACGCGCGGGGACTATATGAGTGCAGATGCCGCCTATTCTTTGATGACCGGATTAGTATCGTCGATTAATCGTTGCGTATTGGGCTCTCTACCCGAACTCCCGGCTTAAACCTTACTGGAATTTTTTATCGTGATGGCATCTGATATGGCCGAAATGCTTCTTCCGGCAAGGCGCGTTCTTATGATCGGTGGAATGCCTCCTCCCGTCGGTGGAACCACTGTCCTCTTCAAAAACCTGATCGACGGACTTCAGCAGACGCCCTCGCTTTCCGTGACGCTCATTAACACGTCGCGGTTGTCTCAAGGGCTTGTGTCGACCTGTCTCCAAGGCCTTCTGAGTTTGGTCAAAATGATTCACCACATCGCCAGTGCGGATGTCGTGTCCTTTCATGCTTCGATGCAAGGTGCGCTTCTCTTCGGCCCCTTTGTTCATATCTTCTGTCGTGTCTTCAGAAAAAAATGGATCTTTAGGGCTTTTGGCGGGTGCGGCGATGAGTGGTATCAGTCCATCGGGCCGGTTCGACGATTCCTCTGCAGGTCAACCGTATTCAGCGCGGATGCGGTGTTGTTGGAACGGCAATCGTCCGTGCGATTTTTCCGAGCCCTTACGAAAAGCGCAGTGCACTGGTATCCCAATAGCCGAAAAATCGACCCGGCAATTCAACGGCAGAATGGCAGTAAGCCTCGGGGCGGTCGCTTTGTGTATGTCGGGCACGTCAAACCGAGCAAAGGGATTCCAGAACTGATGGAAGCGTGCAAATTACTGCGGACTGAGAATGTCAGGGTCGACGTCTATGGGCCAATGCAAGAGGGCATTACTGAATCCACTTTCGATCAGGCCTCAGTGACCTATTGCGGATTGCTTGCAAACGAGCGCGTTGTATCGACTTTGCAAGGGTATGATGCGTTGCTTCTCCCGACTTATTGGAAGGGGGAAGGTTACCCCGGGGTCATCCTGGAAGCCTATTGCGCAGGGATTCCTGTCATTGCCACCAGGTGGGGAGGGATTCCGGAGATCGTGACGTCGGAGACAGGGATTCTTATCGAACCGCGTGATGTCGAGGGCCTCGCGCGTGCGATGCGGCAGATCATGACTTCGGAAGCGCTTCGCGCGCGGTTGAGGGCAGGCGCTCGGCAGAAGGCGACCGAGTTTGATGCCGAACAATGGACGACGTATTTCATTCGGCTCTGTGAAGGGCTGACGGCAGGACGGCGAGGCTGACATGTGTGGGATTGCCGGTGTCATCGGCTACGACGAGGCGGCGCTCCGTACGATGCTGACCCGCATTCGGCATCGCGGTCCCGACCATTTCGGCACGATGGCCCTTCCGAACCGGCGCGGCTACCTCGGCCATGTTCGCCTCAGCATCCTTGATCTCGACCAGCGGAGCCATCAACCGTTTCTCTCGGATTGTCGTCGTTACGCACTGGTCTTCAATGGGGAAATTTACAATTTCCAAGAACTGCGGGCGGACCTTGAAGCGCTTGGACACCGGTTTCGTACGACTTCCGATACGGAAGTGCTGCTGCAATGGATGATTCGCTATGGCACAGCGGGCCTGGCGCAATTAGAAGGCATGTTTGCCTTTTGTCTCGCCGATCGTGATGAGCACACGCTGTTGCTGGTTCGCGACCAGATTGGGGAAAAGCCGCTCTACTATTCCTTCACGACGCTTCAGGGAAGTCCGCGCTTTGCATTTGCGTCTGAGATCAAGAGTCTGTTGACGTTAGGGGATGTCGATACATCGCTGGACCGGATCGGCCTCCTGGACTATTTGCGATTTCTCTACACGGCGCCCCCTCACACGCTCTATCAAGGCATTCAGGAGTTGCCCCCGGGTCACTATTTCAAGATGAGACTGGATGATCGGACCGCGCCGGTCCTACACGAATACTACGATGTCGAGTCCCGGCTGGGCCACCCCGACTCGATCTCTTTTCCGGAAGCCGCTGAGCGCTTCCGTCGGCTCTTTTCCCAGAGCGTGCAGCGCCGGCTGATCAGCGATGTGCGCGTGGGTCTATTCCTCAGCGCAGGTATCGATTCGAATGCGATCTTGGCAGCGATGAAGGACGTTCCGCTTCAGTACCCGCTGGAGACATTTACGCTGGAGTATATGGGTCAGGCCGATGAAAGCCGGCAGGCCAAGCAGATTGCCCATGGCCGTGGTTTAACCAATGAGACCATTTCGTTCACGCAGTTGGATTTTTGTACGACTCTTGATCGGGTGGTTGCCCTTTTTGATCAGCCGTTCGGCAACTCGACCGCCATTGTGTCGGATATGATTGCGGCGAAGGCTGCCGGATCATGCAAGGTCTGTCTGGTCGGTGACGGAGGGGATGAGTTGCTGATCGGATATCCACGTTATCACGCGCTGACTCGATTTGCTGCGATGCAGCGCTGGCCCTCGCTTGTGCATCGGGCCTTACGAGGGCTGTTCATGGGGCTTCCGGAGACTGGGGCGACGGCAGTGTCTGTTCGTCGTGCCAAACAATTTCTCTGTACGTTGGGAAAGCCAATGGCTGAAGCCTTCCTGGATTGGTCGACGTATCTTGATACGCCAGCGTTGTCGTTCGCCTCCGGCATCGCCGATGCCCGTACTGACTTCTATAGGCAGTTGCTGGCCACGTTCACCCGTCACCAAGCGGACCCGATGCGCGCCGCCGCTATCGTTGATATGAAATCATTTGTGCCCTGTAATTTGTTGCAGAGCGCGGATCGGACCAGCATGGCGCATTCGCTTGAATTGCGCACCCCTTTTTTATCGACCATTTTGATTCACGGTATTCTCGGTCTTCCGTCAAGGATCAAAGTTCAGAAGCAAAAGAAAGCCTTGGTGACCGTGCCCTATGCCCAGGACCTAACAGCCGCTGTTGTGAGGCAACCAAAACGCCCCTTCAATCCTCCCATTCGGGCTATGCTGAGAGACAATCTGCCCGTCTTGAAAGAGTATCTCCTGAGTTCGACTGCTCGCGTGAATACCGTACTCGAGAAGCGCTTTGTACGCCAGCAGGTGGAAGCGTTCGAGACATCTCGCCGTGACAATTCAACGTTTTTATGGGGCCTTGCTACGTTGGAACGCTGGCTCCAACGGGCGGCCTAACTGCTTGCAATCCATTGCGTCATAAGAGAATAGGGGAGGGGATATGCGGAGTTACACACGTGCAATCACCTGGTGGTGTGCGGTCGTAGGGCTTGTGATAAACGGCACGCTGGCAGAGCTCTGTTCGGCTGAGACGACCAAAATCCTAGTGCGGGAATTTTCTCATCCGCCCAACTATGCGACGACGAGTGATCACAATGATGCCCTCCAATTAACGGATGGAGCGACGGCGGCATTCCCGATGTGGACGAAGCGAGACGCTGTGGGATGGGCGCATGCCACTCCCGTCACGCTTTCAATCGAGCTTGGGCGCGAGCGGACGCAATCGATGGAATCACGGCAGGGGACCTTGCGCATTCATACAGCCAAGGGTCTCTATGCCGAGGTGGATGTTCCACGCCAAATCGATGTTTATTCGAAGGGGGCGGACGGTACTTATTACAAAACCGGCAGTGGATCGCCGATTAGCAAGCAGCTGGCCGACAAAGCGCATCATTGGATCACCGTGCCGGTGTCTTTTGCGGGGACAGGGCTTCTGGTGGTCTTGCATGCCGGCGGGGAGTTTCTCTTTGTCGATGAAGTAGTCTGGGATGACAGCGGGAAAGCCGGTGCTCTGCCGAAAGAGCGCTTGGTCGGATCGAAAACACAGGCGCTCACCGACAGCACGGAGAGTTTGCGGGACAATCTCATGGCCCGTGCCCTGACCCCCAGCCCTCAAAGTCCACCGGCTCCTGCCGGCGTCAATGTTGTGATGTGGCTCCAGGATCCATGGGGCGCGTTGCCATCTGATTTGGCTACTCCCCAACTGAACAAGGTCCCTAAGCGAGTGGTCGTAGAGGGATTTCAAGGTGAACAAGAGTCCATCTGTGTGGGCCTCAAGACTTGGGCGTCCGGCGCAATGACAGACGTCCGTCTTCAAGTGACAGGAGTTCCCTCGGAAGCAGTCCGCCTATTCTACGTGGCTCCGGTCGTGGCCGCCAGCGGGCAGTTGGTCTATGACCCGCTTGTGCCGCTCGGCACAGACCGAAAGCTGGCACTTCGCGCCGAACGCCTCAACTATGCCTGGATCTCGCTTGATCTTCGCTTGATTCCCGTGGGGACCCATACATTCACAGTTGCAGCGTTGAGGGAGGGCGGAGCCGAGGCGACGACAATTTCAGGTGAGATCATTGTGCATCCACCGTTGCCACAGACCACTCAACCGGCGGCTGTCAACTGGGCCTATATTCGCGATACTCCAATCTGGCGCAACCCCGATGTAACTTTTCAGGACTTGCAGGCTCATGGCATCAATGTCTTTGTGCTCCATCCGGCTGATATCCCTGGTGTGGGGCTGGACGGGATGTGGAGTGCCGAGCACTGGGCAGCCTTCAATAACATGCTCCGGCTTGTACGCGGTCAGGGGATGCTCCTCTTGTACCTGGGCTGGGATGTCACGAGAAATCCGCTTGGACTTTCCAAGCATCGCCCCGACATCTCTTCGGATGCCAAGCGCCGCCTGAGTCAATGGCTGGATCGTATGTCGACCTATCTGGACCAGCGCGGCTTCAGCAAGCAGCAATGGGCGCTCTATCCTGTCGATGAACCTCGTGGCGACAACATCGTGTTTCTTGAAGCCGTAGCGAGAGCAATCAAAAGCACGGATTCTCAGATCCGTGTCTATGCCGATCCCACCTCCGGGAAAAGCGGCCACACGTCACTGGATGACCTGCGGCGGTTGGATGAGGTCATCGATATCTGGCAGCCGAATCTCGAGTTCGTGAGAGGTCAGGCGCATATGTTTTTTTCCGGATTACAGAAGCCGTGGTGGTTGTATGGAAATCCGCCGTCACCCGCTAAACTGGGTTCGCCTTTGCAGCATTATCGATTGCTCGCCTGGTGGAGTTGGATTTTCGGGGCCAAAGGTGTCGGCTTTTGGTCGTATAGCGACACGAACGGCAGTTCGGCATGGAATGATGTGGACGGCAAGTATCCGGACTGGGCCGTTGTCTACGAAGGGAACAATCAGGTCGTCAGCAGTCGACGCTGGGAAGCGTTCCGCGAGGGCTTGGAGGATTATGCCTTGTTATCGGCCTTAGATCGCAAGACCGTTGAAGCCCTTTTCGGCTCATCGGTCGGGTGGAACCCATCGACCTTGGACCTTTACGCATGGACATCCGATAAGATCACTAGCATGCGTCACGATGTGTTTGACCGCCTCCATTGAGCGCGATGAAGCGGAATTTGGAAACAGGTGCATGATCCATCAGGCAGTGCTGCTGATTCGGACGCTCAGTCATCTAAAGCCTCGCCAAGTAGTGCAGTTGCTTGCGCATCGCTTGCCTCCCTCATTGGCTGTGCCCCTCCCTTCCGGTCCGATTCACCGGAGGATGTCCATCGCACTCGTAACGGCTTGGTGTGATCGAGAGACTTCCAGCGGAGGAACAACATTTCATTTCTTGAATGTCACGAACGCGATTCCCACCGAGCGGATTGATTGGGTCAGTCGGGATATGCCGAAGCTTTGGCGGTATAACCTGCACTATTTTGATTATTTGCATGATCCGCAGCGTTCTTTTGAAAACAAGTGTCTCCTGATTACTGATTGGATTAGAAGTAATCCACCAGGGACTGAAGATGCATGGGAGCCCTATACGGCTTCGCTCAGAATCGTGAATTGGGTAAAGTTTTTCTTGTCGCGGGCGGTGGCCGGTCTTAAAGAAAGTGATCGACTGCCCAAGCATGAATGGCTTGAGAGTCTCTATCAACAAGCGCTGTGGCTTGAACAAAACATCGAATATCACATTCTGGCCAATCACTATCTCAAAAATGGCGTGGCTCTATTTTTCGCCGGAGTGTACTTCGAGGGGGTTGATGCAGACCGATGGCTTCAAAAGGGCCTGGGCATTCTGCGAGGCGAACTGAAGGAACAGTTTCTCGCCGATGGGGGGCATTTTGAGCGAAGCCCCATGTACCACTCCATCTGCCTGGTCGATTATCTTGATGTATTGAATCTAGCTGAGAACTCATCTGCTGCCATCTCAAGTGACATAGCGGGCGAATTTAGCGGCAAGGTGACCGCAGCCCTGGATTTCCTGCACGCGATTTGCTTGCCGGACGGAGCAATTCCCCTGTTCAATGATTCGGCGTTCGGCATTGCGCCACCTCCTCATCGGATCTTCGACTACGCGGAGAGGGTGATTGGATACAAGACACCAAGGCCAACAAAGGATCTGGTGGTCAATGCCTTTCCGTCAAACGGCTACTATGTCTGTCGCAAGGCGGACGATATGATCATTATTGATTGTGGGCCGATCGGTCCTGACTATCAGCCCGGCCATGCCCATTGTGATACGTTGAGTTATGAGCTCGCGATTGACGGACGGCGAGTTGTGGTCGATAGCGGGGTCTATGACTATGAGCTAAGTCGGGAACGGGCCTATGCGCGAAGTACGAGCGCTCATAATACCGTGATGGTCGATGAAGAAGAACAATCAGAAATGTGGGGCGTATTTCGGGTGGCACGGCGGGCGAGGCCGATCCAGGCCCATATCGACAAGGCAGGAGAGGGGTCGGTCCTGTTTGAAGGAGCTCATGACGGATATACGAGATTGAAGGGGAGGCCGATCCACAAGAGGAAGATTTCTTACGATGGATGTGGAAGTTGGGTCGTTACGGATGTATTGGAGGGAAGAGGAATACATCGGATGGAAAGTTTCGTTCATATTCATCCCGATTTTACAATCCTGGAATCGGGGGAGGGTCCATTCAGAATCGAGCGAGGTTGGGAGATTGTTGCCATGATTGAGGCGCTGAGTCCCTGCCGAGTCCAGAGTGGGTCGGGATGCTATTTCCCTGAGTTTGGTTTGAGCCGGAAGAACCCTGTGCTAGCCTTTTCTTGTTCTGGAGAAGGTCCACTCCAGCTGAGTTATCGAATCCAGAAAACGAGAAACCGACAAACCCAGGCGCACGAGCATGCGAATCCTCTTTCTGTCACATTACTTCCCTCCCGAGGTTAACGCGCCGGCAACGAGAGCTTACGAACATTGTCGACAATGGGTCCGAGATGGGCATCATGTGACGGTCGTGACCTGCGCGCCGAATCATCCTCAAGGAAAGGTCTACGAAGGATACCGCAATCGGATCTATCAACGAGAAACGAGAGACGGAATCAGCGTTGTCAGGGTCTGGACGTTCGTGACGGCTAATGAAGGTTTCCTCAAACGAACGTTGAACTACATCTCGTATATGTGTTCTGCAGTCATGGTCTCCATTTTTCTCCCCAAAGCAGACGTCGTTCTTTCTACCTCTCCTCAATTCTTCAATGGGCTCGCAGGCTACGTTGTCAGCAAGTTGAGGAGAATACCCTGGGTATTAGAGATCCGTGACCTATGGCCGGAATCGATCGTTGCCGTAGGTGCGATTAAAAGCCCCACAATCATTACCCTGTTGGAATGGATCGAGCGGTTCGCCTATCGAAAGGCGGATCGAATCGTGCCGGTGACCGACTCGTTCAAAGCCTACATGTTGGGCAAGGGCATCGACGCTGGAAAAATCGACGTCGTCAAAAACGGTGTCGATCTGGATCAGTATGCGCCGTTGGATGGCGCGAGTGCTCTTGCTGAAGAGCTTGGGGTCAAAGAAAAGTTCGTGGTGTCCTATTTTGGGACCCATGGCATGGCTCACCATCTGGAAACGATCTTTCATGCAGCCCACCGATTAAGCGGCTCGAACAACATTGTTTTCCTGATGGTGGGTGATGGAGCCGAGCGGCGGGCGCTTCTTCAGATGCGAGACGACATGGCGCTGGGCAACGTGATGATGGTCGATCAGCAACCCAAAAGCCGCATGCGCGACTTCTGGGCGTTATCCGACATCAGTCTCGTTCTCCTGAAAAAATCAGACCTGTTCAAGACGGTCATCCCCTCGAAGATCTTTGAAAGCTTGGCGATGGCGAAGCCGATCATTCTTGGAGTGGAAGGGGAGAGCGCGGATCTTATCCGAGCAGCCAAGGCAGGCGTGTGTATTGAGCCGGAACAGGCTGAGGAGCTCGCTGCGCGTGTTCTGGAGCTTTCTCAAAATACTGACCGGTGCCAACAGCTGGGTAGGAATGGGCGCCGATATGTCATTGAACATTTCGATCGCATCGTGCTCGCCAGAAAACTCGCTTCTGTGCTCGAGGCTGTTGATGGGAAGACAGTTCTGGAGGATGAGGAGGTTTCTACCCCTGTGAGATGACCTTGCCGAAGAACTCTGATCTCCACAACATCCGGTCACGCTTCGATCCGGGCATGCCGAACGGCCAATAAAAGGTAGGGGCACTGGAGAGGTATCCATCAGGGACATTGCAACGATATGAATGGGTTTTGCCAGGTAGGAGGAAACGCGGTAGGTAGCTTCCCCCTGCACAGGGCCCATACATAATTGAACATCGTTGTGGTGTCATGCACACAGTTGCCGACGAAAGTCTCAATCGTGTTCCTTAGTTTTCAGTGACATGCATCTGGTCCTGGATGGCCTGGGATTTGCTGAACGCTTCCCTGTTCACACGTGTTCCTTATGTGTCAACCTCTAGCAGGAGTGGTGTTATGCGGATGATGAAGCGCCTATTTGGTAGACGACTCGCCTTGCCGGCGATCGCATTGAGTTCGGTTCTCTTGGTTGCCGGACCATCGGAGGCCAGCCTTGTCAGCTTTTCGTTTAGCGGGTCAATCGGTGAGGTTGGAGGTGTGCTGTTCCCAACCGTGGGGACTGGAGTCATGTCGGGCAATATCACATTCGATACCAGTACTGCTCCGATTATTCCTGGAACGGGACTGTATCTCAACTCGATCACAGGACTCAACCTCAACATTAACGGCCATATATTCTCGTATGCTTCCGGCGCCAATGGCCTGTTGGTGCTGAACAGCCCTCCACTGGCAGGGGTCGACAGTCTCACCGCCTTCTCCACCGTGACGGGTGGGGCAATCAATGGAGTATTGCCGTCTAGCTTTCAGTTGTCGCTCAGCGATCCAAGCGGGAACGCGTTCGGGGACGTGAATGTTCCCACCGCCCCGCCAAGCTTAAGTTCGTTTGCCAGAAATCAGTGGCGGCTGGACTTCGGTGGGACGGGAAACTATATCGTTGGTTCGCTTGCTCACCTGACGGCAGTCCCGTTGCCGGCTGCAGTTCTTCTGTTCGGCGCAGGTCTTATTTCGTTGGTCGGTTTGGGTGCGGGAGGGTTAAGAAATCTCCGCGGAGCCAAGGCTTAATCGCAAACCTCGTTTTGACGACCGGGGCTTGATACCCACCGTGGGTATCAAGCCCGTTCTTTCTTCAAAATCAATCGACAGATCACTGGTTGCCATAGATAATCAGCTTTCGCCCCGCTCTTTCGGATCGTCGTAGCGCGTGTGACTCATTCCTCATCATCATATGAGTGACTTCTGTCGCATGACTAGCAATCGCTATCTGATCTTCACCTCAACCCTGGTCGTGGCGCTGTTGGGCTACATGTACGCGGAGAGCCTGGCCTACCTGTTCAGTCAGTGGTTGGGCACTGAGGATTATAGTCACGGAGTTTTCGTGCCTTTCATTAGCGGGTATTTGGTTTGGCAATCTCGGCATCGTCTCAGTCAAGTGGCGAGGGAGAACTCGTGGTGGGGTATTGCTGTCATGGCGCTGGGGCTCATCCTCTATGTGGTGGGGGAATTGTCCACACTGTTTGTCATCCTTCACGTCTCCTTGTGGGTCGTACTCGTCGGGTTGACCGTCACGCTGCTCGGGCTTCATGGGGCCAAGATCATTGCGTTTCCTCTCGGGTATCTCCTGAGCGCGATCCCTCTACCGATGTTCTTTTACGCGAATCTGTCGAGCCAGCTCCAATTATGGTCCTCATCCCTCGGTGTCGGATGTTTACAGCTTGTTGGTGTGATGGCGTATCGGGAAGGCAATGTCATTGATCTGGGGCCGGTGCAACTCCAAGTTGTCGAGGCATGCAGCGGGGTTCGATATCTGCTTCCGCTGACTGCCCTGGCACTGCTCTGTTCGTATCTGTTCAAAGACAAGATGTGGAAACGGGTGGTGCTCGTGCTCTCGTCAGTTCCGATCTCGATCATGCTGAACGGTTTTCGTATCGGCGTGATCGGAGTGTTGGTGGAACTCTATGGGAGAGGCGCCGCGGAAGGCTTTTATCATCTCTTCGAAGGGTGGGTCATTTTCATGGTGAGTTTTGGGTTGCTGATCGCAGAAATGGCGCTCTTAGCCAGAATAGGAAAGGTGAAGTCGCACAGGTCGTTGTTTGACCGGTTCACCTGGAGAGAGCAATCAGAAGATTGCGCCCATCAATCCGTCTGCATGGGACCAGGCCTTATCCAATCGTCTCCACACCCCGCCTATTTGTGCAGCGTAGCCCTGCTCGCACCATTTACTGTGTTCTCGACGGTGGTTGTGGATCGTGAAGAAAGTCCTCCTCCGCGAGCGGCGTTCGTCAATTTTCCGATGCAGATCGACAGCTGGCAAGGATCGTCGTTTCCTCTCGAGCAACAATACATCGATACGCTTCGGTTCGACGATTATGTCCTGGCGGACTACCGATTGAATGATCAGCAGCCGGTGAATTTCTATGCGGCCTACTACCGATCACAACGGAAGGGGCAATCAGCTCATTCGCCTCAAAGTTGTCTGCCGGGAGGCGGATGGGAAATCACGTCCCTGACGCAACGAGAACTACTGATGTCCCAGGGGGTGATGCAGCCGCTCACAGTCAATCGGGCGGTCATTCAGAAGGGGGACCAGAAGCAAATCGTTTGGTACTGGTTCAAGCAACGCGAGCGACATCTCACCAGTGAATATCTGGTCAAAATCTATCTGGTGTGGGATGCCTTTTTCCGACAACGGACTGATGGAGCCCTCGTGAGACTGGCATCGCTGGTTGGTCCAGGCGAATCCGAGTCCATAGTTGATCAACGTCTTCAGGAGTTCGCGGTTGCAGCCGGGCAAGCCCTGACGACGTACGTGCCGGACTGAACGACGGTAATCAAAGCGTTGAGAGCCTATCTATGGTGAACGAGCTGTTCTTTAGTTCCATGACCGCCTTGCTT
Organism: Candidatus Nitrospira nitrificans; assembly: GCF_001458775.1. Taxonomy (NCBI): domain Bacteria; kingdom Pseudomonadati; phylum Nitrospirota; class Nitrospiria; order Nitrospirales; family Nitrospiraceae; genus Nitrospira; species Candidatus Nitrospira nitrificans. The sequence continues at coordinate 79,105 of NZ_CZPZ01000001.1, read as the reverse complement.
GTGTGCATGGCGCTGATCCCCCTCTTGCGGCTCATAGCAGAGCGGTTTCAGATCATGGATCAGCCCGGAGGTCGGAAAGTTCATGAACATCCGGTTCCACGGATCGGCGGGATTGCCTTTGCTGTCGGCGCGTGCGTTTCAATCGCTTGGTGGGGGGGGAGAGATGCGACAACCTTTTCAGTGCTGTTCGGATGCGTGACCATCGTAGCGTTCGGAGTATGGGACGACCGCGTCGATCTCGGCTATCGAAGCAAACTCGTCGGCCAGTTGCTCGCCGCGCTTGCCGTCGTGTTGGGCGGCGGTATTTGGTTTACCGCTCTTCCCTTTCTCCCTGATGTGGAGGTGCCGGCATGGGTTGGGATGTGTGTGACCGTTGTGTTTCTGGTCGGCGTGTCCAACGCCGTCAATCTGACGGACGGGTTAGATGGGCTAGCCGGTGGTCTGTCATTCATTACGCTATCGGGGATTGCCTATTTGGCCTATCTTTCCAATGACTCGACCGTCTTGTTGTTGACGGTCCCGTTTCTGGGCGGGCTTTTAGGGTTCCTACGCTACAACACCTATCCGGCTCGCATCTTTATGGGAGACGGCGGCAGTCAATTGTTGGGATTCATCATGGGCGTTCTCGCCGTTCTGCTGACGGATTCCTCGCGAGGCCCATTCAGTCCAAGCCTCGCATTCTTTTTATTAGGTTTGCCGTTTTTGGACACGCTCGGGGTGACGGGACAACGGTTGGCAGAAGGCCGTTCTCCGTTCATCGGCGATCGCGCGCATATTCATCATAAACTGCTCCGCTTTGGGTTCACGCATTATGAGGCCGTGACCGTCATTTATGTGATTCAGGCAGGCATGTTGGGCTTGGCCTATGCGCTGCGATGGCAGTCCGACACATTGATCCTGCCCCTCTATCTCCTGATTACAGGATCGGTCTTGCTGCTGTTCATCGCAGCAGGGCGCGGCCTTCTTCCCAATCTCGCGGCGCGAGGTGGGCATTTCCTCTCGAATGTGGTCGTGAGGCGAGTGATGAGTGGTCCCTGGTTGACGGATCTACCGATGCAGTTTCTGGCCGTGACGGTTCCCTGTTTCCTCATTGCGCTGGTATTTGTCCCATCGAATGTGCCGGCCGATGTCGGGTACCTCTCGATCGTCATTTTTGGGATTGTGTTGGCCGGCCTCTCGTTCTCTCCTCAGGTGGCGCCATACTTTGTTCGTGGTGGGCTCTATGTCGGGACGACCTTCCTGCTCTATGCCTGTGAAGCGTCGCGATATCGATCCATATCCGCCGTGGCGATGCTCCACAACGCATTTTTTGTCGTGGTGGCCGTGATGGTTCTCTTGAGTCTGCGGTTCAACGAGGAAAACCGTTTTCAAACCACACCGCTCGACTATCTGATGGTGTTTTTGGCGATAACTCTCCCGCTGCTTCCCGAGGTGAGCGCCGACATTGCGCACTTGGGTGTCTTCGCCGCCAAGCTGATGGTGCTCTTCTTTTCTTTCGAGTTGCTGCTCCATGCCTTTGCCAATCGCGTCCGGCAGCTCGGCCTTGTATCGCTCTGGATTTTATTCGGACTCGGAATTCGGATTTTGTTGTAGCGAATGGGGTTACGTAATAACCTAACCTTATGAGCGCACTACGTTTATACGACCGCGGTCGAGAGATGTCGTGCATGCGTGTGATAAGCGGCATCGTGCTTTTGGCCGCCGTCACGCTGACGGCGTGCGGTGGTCCCGAGGAACGAAAAGCAAAGTATTTTGCCAAGGCGAATGAGTACATCGACGCGGCCAATTATCCCAAGGCGCGGGTCGCTTTGAGAAACGTGTTGAAGATCGACCCTAAAGATGCGGAGGCCTACTATCTCTTCGCTCAAGTCGAGGAGAAAGAGAAAAACTGGCGCAATGCCGTTCAGCTGTATCAGGAGGCGGTGCGTCTGGTTCCCGATCACGCGGCCGCCCTCATCACTCTGGGTAAGTACTATCTTGAAGCGAGGCTGACGGATCGTGTGGCCGAAGCCGCGGACACGGTGCTCAAAAGCCATTCTCGCCACCCGCAGGCCAGTGCGCTGAAGATTGCGGCACAGGCGGTGACGGAAGCAGCGATTCCTTCGCTCATTCCCGACGCGGAGGCGCTGGCGAATGAATTTCCCGCAGAGCCGGATGTTGCCATCCTCCTCGCGACACTGTACGGCCAACAACGGCGTTATCGGGAAGCGGAGACGACATTGAGGCGCGCTCTTGAATCCCATCCGACGGATCTCGATCTGTTGAATAATTTGAATAGGATCTTGACGCAGGCCGACAATATGGCCGGTGCCGAGACTGTGATGCGCCGGATGGTCGCGGCTGAACCGACATCCTTTGATCATCGGATGAGGCTTGCCCGTTTCTATGTTGGACAGGGAGCACGGAATAAAGCGGAAGCTGTGTTACGAGAGGCGATCGCATTGGATCCAACCAACGAACAGCGTCGTCTCATGCTTGCGGAGTTGTTTGTGAACGCGCAAGATGTGGCGGCTGCCGAACAGGCGCTTCTTGATGCGGCGGCCCAAATCCCGCACGCAACCCACATTCAGTTCGGACTCAGTGCGCTCTACAGAAAGAGCGGACAGGACCTCCAGGCTCGCCGGCTCTATGCTCTGTTGATCGAGGAATACAAAGACAAACCCGTCGGTCTGGAAGCCAAGGTTAAACTGGCCGAGATGGATTTTGCGGAGGGCAAGCAAGCGGACGCGGAGCATCGCGTGCAGGAGGTATTGCAGGCCAATCCCCGCTCATCGGATGGACTGATTCTTACAGGGCGTATGGCGTTGGCCAGACGAAACGGAAAAGAAGCGGTGCAGGCGTTGCGCACTGTTCTGCACGATCAACCGGAGTTGGCCACCATCCACTATCTTCTCGGTCAAGCGTATCAGCTGACGGGAGACACTAATCTCGCAAAAGAAAGTTTCGAGCGAGCGGTCGTTCTGTATCCGGACCAGGTGGATGCGAAACGGTCTCTCGCCGTTCTTGAGAGCAAAAGCGGTCGTTACGAACAGGCCCGTGCTCGGATCGAGGACTTGCTGAAACAGCGTCCCGATGATGTCATCGCTCTCGACATGTTGATGACGTTGGATCTGGTGACGAAGAACTGGCCGGGGGCTGAGCGGACGTTGACGCGCCTTCGTCAGGTCTCTTCCGGCAATAGGTCTGTGGCTCTGTTAGCCGAAGGACGGTTTTATGAAGCCCAGCGCCGTCTGAGCGAGGCGAGTCGAGCCTACGAGCGTGCCACAGCGCTGGTTCCGAACGAACCAGAGCCGCTGTTATCGCTCGTGAAGGTGGAGGCGGCGTTGGGGCAAGCCCAGCAGTCCAGAATTCGCCTGGAAGCCCTTCTGGTTTCCCACAAGGACCATCCGTTTGCGCATGGATTACTGGGAGAGGTGTTGTCTCTCAGTCGGAAGCACGAAGAGGCTGCACTGCACTATCGTGAGGCTGTGCGACTGAATCCAAAATGGATGACGCCTTGGCTCAACTGGGCCATGTTGTCGTTGTCCCAGAAGAAACCGGACGTCGCCGTAGAGGTTCTCAACGAAGGACTCAAGGCCAACCCGGAGAGCGAGGAGTTGCACATGTTGTTGGCCTCCGCTCGGTTCGAACAAGGGCAGATCGATCTCGCGATGGCCGCCTATGAGACGACGTTACGTTTGAATCCTCGAAACCTGCTGGCGTCGAATAACCTGGCGGTTCTCCTCGTGGACCACAAGCGTGATCCAGCGAGTTTACAAAGGGCCTTCGCGCTCAGTCGAGATTTCGAACGGGATGCGCCGCATCCGTTCTTTATCGATACGCTCGGCTGGGTGCGATTCAAAATGGGGCAACAGGAAGAGGCGATTCGTTTGATGAAGCAAGCCGTCAGCAAATCTCCGGACATGTCCGTCCTAAATTATCACCTTGGGATCGCCTGTTTTCAATCTGGTCAACGCGCCGAGGCCCGTACCTATCTCTCAAGGGCGCTCAAGAGTTCCGATCCGTTCGAAGGGCGGCAAGAGGCAGAGCATGTTCTCGCGCAGATAAGGGGGTAAGGCTAGTCTATGGCTCGTATCGTTCGATCGGTGATGGGTGTCGTGCTCATGATGGCGGCGGTCGTGGGATCGGCCTTGCCGGTGCATGCAGGTGAGGGGGGGGCTCTCGCAGTGGTCTCGCAAGTCGATCCCGGATACCGCCTGGGTGCCGAGGATACCCTGCTGGTGTCTGTGTGGAAGGATGAACAGCTGACGCGTGAAGTTATTGTCCGTCCGGACGGGATGTTTTCGTTCCCACTCGTCGGCGACATCCAGGCCGAAGAGCGAACGGTCGAGGATATTCGTAGCGACCTCGTAAAACGGCTGACCAAGTATATTCCGAATCCCAATGTGTCCGTCGCGGTCACGAAGGTCATCAGTTACAAGGTCTACGTCATCGGGCGAGTGAATAAGCCGGGTGAGTATGTGATTGGCCACTACACCGATGTGCTGCAGGCGCTCAGTCTTGCCGGTGGGCTCACTCCGTTTGCCGCGGAAAACGAGATCAAGGTCATGCGTCGAGTGAGGGGGGAACAATATGCCATTCCCTTTCGCTATGGAGACGTGCGGAAAGGCAGAGATCTGGAACAGAATATTCTTCTCCTGCGCGGTGACGTCGTGATGGTGCCTTGATCGACGCCACGTGCATGTCACCGAGCTGCAAGGAAAGCGGTCATGGCTGGAGTCGGAACGACACCGTCAATCCTGTTCTCCTGGCGGTGATCATGATGGCCACTGTGGCGCCGAGAAGCGAGGCTGCTGAATGGTCGTTGGCACCTTCTCTCGGGGTGAAAGGGGCGTATAACAGTAACTTGCTCTTGACCCCGTCACCGCATCACGACACCTATGGGTATTGGGTGACACCGGCGACGGAGTTGGCCGGCAAAACCGAACGGCTTGAGGTCAACAGCCGGATTGCCGCGGATGTTGTCGGATATTTCGGTGGAGAGGAGAGGCAGTTTACCAATGTTTATGCGCCCTTGTCCGTACGGTACCAGACCGAGAAGGATCTTGTTGGGTTTACAGGTGGCTTTACCCGCGACAATACGTTGCTGAGCGAATTGCAAGAGACGGGGGTCGTCCTGCAATTCGCTCAGCGAAATCAGTGGACATTGAACCCGACATGGACAAGAAAGTTGACTGAAAAGCTGTCGTTTCAATCGGGTGCACAGCTGTCCGATACCACGTATGAGACTGACAGGTTGGTGGACTATCGATTAGTCGGTGGCTCAGGTGGATTCCGGTATCAACTGACAGAGCGGGATGAAATCCACGTAACCGGGTCGTATGTGGATTTCCATACCACGAGCGCTCCCGCTTCATTTCGAGCCAATTATCCGGGGATCAACATGAGGGTGACGCGTGCATTTACTGAATCACTTACGGGAACCATCCACGGAGGACCCAGATTTTTGGCTTCACGCTCACAGACAGCGCTTGACGCCATCACGGCTCACGATACGGTGTGGTTGGCAGGAGCAAGTATGACAAAAAATTGGGAGAGGGGTACGCTGCGTGTTTCGTTTGACCGAGATCTGGCTCCCAGCGGATTCGGATTATTGATTCAGACCAATCGCGGAGAGATCGCCGGTTCATATGAGCTTTCAGAAACTGTGACCGGTTCCCTGAATGTGGCCGGAATTCTCACGTCCGGGAAAAGCAGCGCGGCCGTCGGCGGAGTCTTTCCGGATAACAGTTATGTCAGCCTGACGCCGAAGCTCTCCTGGAAGTTTCTCGAATGGTGGCAGGCGGAGGTCTCGTATATGTACCGATGGCGTGATGTTGACACAGCCGAAAATTCAGCCGAGTCCCATGCGACGACGTTCATGGTGACCTACTACCCACCGAAACTTTCATTTTCTCATTAAGACCATGGCACAGGCGTTACAAGCATTCGGATCGACCATGAGCATGAAGGACTATCTCGCGGCCTTTCACCGCCGACGGAAACTCATTCTCCTCACCGGTGCGGGACTCTTGACCCTGTCCCTGACGGTGGCATTTCTGTGGCCGCCGACCTATAAGTCGGCGGCCACCATCTTAATTGAGGAGCAGGAGATTCCCTCGGACCTCGTGCGATCGACCATTACCAGTTATGCCGATCAACGGATAGAGACCATCAAACAACAGGTGATGAGCCGCACGACCCTCTGGAAAGTGGTCGAACAATTCGATCTCTACCAGGATCTGCGACAGAACAGTCCGGCCGAGGAAATCGTCAAACGATTTATCAAGGACATCGAGGTGGAGGTGATCAGCGCCGACGTGGTGGATAAGCGCACGCAGCATGCGACCAAGGCGACCATTGCCTTTACAGTGGCGTATCAAAATCGGTCCCCGGAGGTGGCGCAGAAGGTGGCAAATGAGCTGACCAGCTTGTTTTTGGGAGAAAACTTGAAGAGTCGCGAGCGGCAAGCGCAGGAGGCCACGTCCTTTCTGCAGCAGGAAGCCGAAAATCTTGCACGACACATCGGTGAGATTGATGAAAAAGTTGCGTCGTTTAAACATCGAGCGGGCGGAGCGCTTCCTGAGCTGATGCCGCTCAATCAGCAGATGATGAATCAAGCCGAGCGCGAGTTGATGGATATCGATCAACAGATCCGAGGCCTTGAAGAGCGGAAAAGCTATCTTGAAGGAGAATTGGCGACGATCAAGCCGAACACGCCGATTCTATCCGTCACGGGGGAACGTATTTTGGACTCCTCCGAGCGCTTGCGCGCGCTTCGTGCTGAATTTGCCGGGGCAGCCGCCAATCTGTCGCCGAATCATCCCGATATTATGAAGATGAAACAAGAGATTGATGCCTTGGAGAAAGAGAGCGGGCAGGTCCCTGATGCGGAGGAGGTCTCCAAGCGTCTTCTCGATGCCCGTGCCGCTCTCGCGACCGACATGGAACGGTTGGGAAGCGAGCATCCCGATATTCTTCAAGCGCGGAGGAAAATCGCCGCGCTCGAACAGGAGGCGGGTCGGATCGGAACCGTGTCGCTCGCGAAGAAGAATCAGAGACCTGAAAATCCAGCCTATATCAATCTTCAAGCCCAGCTGAATTCCGCAACCTCTTCCTTGGAAGCCCTTCGCAAGACTCGTGTGGATGTGAAACGCCGACTTCAGGAGTATGCGACGCGCCTGGAGCGGGCTCCTGAGATTGAACCCGAGTATTTGGTGTTGACGCGGGATCGTGATACATCGGGGCAAAAGTATCAGGAAATCCGCTCGCGATTATTGGAAGCGAAGGTGTCGGAAGGTTTGGAGGTTCAGCGAAAAGGCGAACGGTTTGCCCTGATCGATCCACCGAGTCTGCCGGAAAAACCGTATAAGCCGAATCGTTTGGCCATCATCCTTCTTGGCTGCATTCTTTCCATAGGCACCGGAGTCGGCTTAGGGGCGGCGGCCGAATCACTCGACCATTCAATCAGGACGCCCGATCAGCTCGTCGCCTTGACGCAACATTTCCCGTTGGCCGTGATTCCGTTCATGCCGAACGAGGACGATGTCTCCTACGCGAAACTACGACGGCGTGTGGTTCAAACGGCGGGGATAGGCGCCGTCGCGGCAGTCCTTGTCGTCTTACATGTGTTTATCGTCCCGTTGGATGTCCTGTGGTTTACCGCTCTGCGGCGGTTTGGGGTGGAATAAGGGAATAGATCGCTATGAATCGTATTCGGACCGCGCTTGAGTTGTATAAGGATTTGCGAGGCGCCTCTTCTCATGAGGAGAGCCCGAAGCGGGCGGCCACTCAGTCGGTCCCGCCGCCGATCACCTATACCAAAACCAGATCGCTGAGTATTCCGCACACGGTATTGCACAGGCATCGAGTCATGACGGCGCACAACAAAGGACCGTTCGTTGATGCGTACAAGATTCTTCGAACACAGGTCACGCAGCGATTGCGGGAGAACGGGTGGAATGTGGTGGGCGTGACGAGCCCGGGTTACGGCGAGGGCAAGACGCTGACGGCCGTCAATTTGGCCGTGAGTCTTGCCATGGAAACCACCCAGACGGTGCTGCTCGTCGATTCGGATCTGCAGGACCCTTCTGTGCATCAGGTATTCGGCTTGAAGGACTGTCTTGGTCTTGCCGACTATTTGCTGGACGATCAGCCGGTCGAGGATCTGTTGCTTCATCCGGGCATAGGACGATTTGTCTTGTTGCCGGGGGGGCGGGCGATCTCAAGCTCGACCGAAATTTTGACCTCGCCCAAAATGGTGGCGCTCGTTGAGGAGTTGAAGCACCGGTACCCTTCTCGAATCGTTGTCTTTGATCTCCCTCCGTTGCTCCATACGGCGGATGTCTTGGCCTTTGCCCCGTACACGGACGCGCTGCTGATGGTGGTGGAAGAGGGGAGGACGACGGGCGAAGAACTGCAGCGGGCCCTGGCGTTGGTCAAGAATTCACGTCCCGTTCTGGGAACGGTGCTCAACAAGGCCGGCCGATCGTCGCTGACTCTTGCGCAGATGAAGACCATGCTGGCCACGTAGCTCCCGAATCGACTGTCGACCGGCGCACCCATGTACGAAGCATTCTATCGATTCAAGGCTAAGCCGTTCGCGCTCTTGCCGGACAGCAGCTTTCTGTACCATGGCTCGGAGCATCAGGCCGCCTATAGCTTGTTGGAATATGGGGTTCTGAGTCAGGCGCCGTTTATGGTGCTGACAGGCGATCCCGGCATGGGCAAGACATCCCTGCTGCGGAAACTCATCGCCGAGCACGGCAATAAACATAAGATCGGGCTGGTCACCAATGCTCGTTATGATATCGATCAACTCTTGCCTTGGATTTTGTTGTCCCTTGGGTTAAGCACCAAGCGGCTTGATCCGATCGAAGCCTACCATCTTTTTTCAGAGTTTCTGTCTCAAGAAGCCAAGCGTTCGCGACGGGTGATTCTCATCGTTGATGAAGCGCAAAGTCTGGGGGCTGAGTTGCTTGAAGAGCTGCGGCTGTTGTCCAACATGAACGACGGCAAGACCTTGAAACTCCAGATCATCCTCTCCGGTCAACCCGATCTCCACACGCTGCTTCGGCGTGTCGACATGACTCAATTCGCGCAGCGGATCGTCGTCGACTACCATCTGAAACCGCTCTCCGAGAGCGATACCGCCAACTGTATTCGACATCGACTGCGAGTCGCCGGCGGATCGCCGGCCCTCTTTACGAACAAGGCGTGCGCGCTGGTGCATCGATTGAGCCGAGGGAACCCGAGGCTGATCAATCAAGTCTCCGATATCGCCTTGACCTACGGGTATGCCGAACAGGTGAGAATCATTACCTCCAAGTTGGTGGCCCAAGCCGCGCTGGATCGAAGCAAGGGAGGCATCCTTCCCCTGGCCGAGCAAGAGGAGCTGGTCGGACTCGCGGCGGCTCCGGAAGATCCGGGGGAACTGAATGATCCCATTCCAAGCCCAGGGTTGAACGCAGAGTCCGTTGAATCGGCCGAGGCCCATCCGATGAGCTTTCCGGAGGAAGACTATGCGCGAGCGATGGATCTTAAAGAACAAGCGCGATTGGAAGAAGCGGTTGAGTTGTTTCACTCGGCGGCCAAGGACAAGTCCATGTGGTTCAAGGCCTATTCACAAGTCGGATTGTGTTACGTCAAGATGAAAGAACATCATGCGGCGATACAGGCATTCCGCACGGCTCTGGACGATTCCACCGCCCCACAGCAGGATATTCTTGACGTGCTCTATGTCTTGGGGCGCAGTCTCGAGTCTATCGGGAAGGTCGGCCAAGCGGTCGACGTCTACCATCGCATCCATCAGTCGGCCCCAACATATCGAGATATCACGAGCCGGTTGCGAGAATTGCAGTCGACTCAGAAACAGTCGAGCCCCAACAAGAAATCCGCCACGGAACAGCACTCGTGGATCGCCGGTGTCGTAGAGACTGTCCAACGCTTGCTTATCGGTAGTCGGAAGTAAACGTCCCTCAATTGTTCGATAGTGATTCCCTGTCTGCCTCGCACTGAGGCGAGTCAGGAAGCGGAGGGAGTTTTCTATTCTTTCTGTCTAAACGGGGTGATTTCTGCTTTGATAGAACGGTGCGATCGGAAGCGGTGAGGAGTGATGAGTGAATCATGTCGGATTCGATCAAGGACCTGTCCGACCAAGACGTAAGCCCAGCGGAGCGCTATGAGCGGGGGATCGCGCTGAAAAAGGCCGGGCTGTACAAGGCCGCAATCGACCAGTTTACAATGGCCGCAGTAGAAGTCACCTTGGCCGTCAAGGCGTATGCGCAGATGGGACTTTGTTATAAATTATCCGGCTGCTATGAGGATGCCGTCACGGCATTTCAACAAGCGCTCAAGACCACACCCGGCTCTTCCAAGGAAACCGTCCAGATCCTCTATGTGTTGGGTCGCACGCTGGAATCGTTGGGCAGAATTGCAGAAACGCTGGAAGCCTATCGCTGGATCAGGCGGGAGGATGCGGCCTATCGGGATGTGGCGGAACGTATCGAGCAGCTCAGCGCTCGCCGCCGGATAGTAGCCACGAAAAAACTTTAGTTCGAGTCGTCTCCTATGGAGGCAAAGAAGCGACTCGCAATTCGTAGTCGAACCCGCGCCGTTGCACATGGATCACGTCTCGACGACTGAGTTCATCCACCAACGAGAACACCTGATTCCAAGTGAGCTCGGGAAGAGAGGAGAGCAGTTCTTCAAGCTGGATCTGTCGCCGCTCTTGGACGATGGCCAATAGTTTTGCCGCAGCATGTCGAGTCATCGACATCTTCCCTGGTTACGCAGATCATCGTGAACGGAATCATGGGGCTCGGTCCTCACGGCCGGACTCCACCGAACGGCCATGACGCGAACGATTCCTAATACCAGCACAATGCCGCAGAGCGCCGTCAGGGCTTGCCAGTCTCCTCCCTTGAACCATTGGGAAATCACTTCCGTCAGCATGACGACGAGAATCGTATCAACGATGAACGTCACCTTGACGCGACCTTCTCGAAAGTAGGTCACCGTGGTTTTGAAGACTTCGACGATGGCCAGCAAAATGAGCGTATTGACGATGATTTGCCGCAACACGACTTCGGCCGAGTGATCGACGAGCAAGCGGATATCCCAAAACGTTTTTAGCGCGCCTCCGGTCAGGGCGGCTAGGAGCGTCAGAATCACGAGGCTGAGCACACCTTTCATGGCCACGCTCCATACATCGAGAAGGTCGAGGTGAAAGATTCGACGCCGGAAAACTCCTCCATCAAAGAGACGAGCTGCTTCGAGTGTCGGCATGGCGTCCTTCCTTTCCCTTGTATCCGCCATGAGAGTATCGGGCCATCGTTTCGGAACGGTCACGAAGAGGTAAAACTTGTGTTAACTGCATGGTTGCGGTGTGGTAGGCTCATGTCCACTAGAGGGAGGCCGCATGGACTGTATTGTGGTTCGCCATGGCATTGCAGTAGAGCCCGACGAATGGGAAGGAACAGAAGAAAATCGTCCGCTGACGGAGAAAGGCAAAAAACGCGTCAAGCAGGCCGCCGGAGGGCTTGCCGCGCTCGACTGTAAGCCGACCCATCTGTTGACGAGTCCGTTCGTGCGGGCTTACGACACGGCGAGGCTGCTACGCGCGGTTGTCTGTCCGGCTCTCAAGGTTGAGACACGGGAAGAGTTGGCTGTCGGAGCGAAACCGGAGCAGCTTGTCGCGCTTCTCAACACGCTTCCCTCGGACTCGGTGGTGATATGTGTGGGACATGAGCCTCAGCTTGGTGAAGCGGTGAGTCTGTTGCTCTGTGGCAAGGCCTTTCCCAGCTTTCCGCTCAAGAAGGCCGGCGCCGCGCGCGTCCAGTCCGAGGGCATGCTCAATCCGGCTCGGGGGCGGTTGTGCTGGTGGCTTCAGCCGGTCCAGCTGCGGGCGTTCGGGAAGCGCTCTCATGCCAAGAAAGGAACGGGAGATTCTTAAGATGCCGCCGATTTGGTATCGATCGTAGGCGTGTGGTTCCGCAGTACCGGCAGAATATGTCCTCGGAGCTCGTCCTGGATCTCCTCGGGAGACTTTCTGGCGTCGACGACATTGAAGCGAAATTCTATGGCCATCTTGTCGAATTCTTCGATCAGCAGCGACTGGTATTTCTTGAAACTGTCGTAGAGATCCCCTCCGAGCCTGAGATCCATGCCGGATTCCCAGTAGTTCATTCCGGTGGTCTCGATGACCCGCAGCGCCAGGGTTTCGACATCAATTCGGAGATAACACACAAGGTCCGGAATCAACGCAAATCCGAACACGTCCCGGATCCATTTCCGATCGGCGCTTCGCACGAAATCGCGAGCCAATGCCGTATAGATGTAGCGGTCCGCCAAGACGACGAACCCTGAACGAAGAGCCGGAATGATCTGATGTTCGAGGCGATCGGCGAAATCCGTTGCATAGAGGAGACTGAGCGACCAACGGTCAAGAATGTTGCCGGCCTTGGCCACCTCGATCGTTTTGGACATGAGGTTGGAGCGAGTCCAACCGGTCGTCATGACCCCGTAGCCCTGGACTTCCAGCCATTCCTGCAACATCTCAATGTGAGTCGTGCGCCCCACTCCGTCGGTTCCCTCGATGGCAATCAACTTGCCTTTCAGGTCACTCGGATCGAGGTACTTCAAACCGTCTCCAAAAAAGCGTGCGTCGGCCATAGGTGCCTCGTCTTGGTTTATAGCCACGGAGCGCTTCTTCCACGAGCGCCCGCATTTGCTCTTGCTGCGTCTCGATCTCCAACGTCGCGTCCATCGTCAAGAGACCATATTCGTCGACGATCTTGCCGTACTCCGCGAGGATTTGCGATTGAAAGAGTCGGAAACTTTCGGTGACGTCGGGGCTCAGGTCCATGTCCATGCCGGCTTCATAGTACTTGAATTGGCCGCGCGTGCCTCGCAGAAGTCTGGAGATGGCGACTTCAATGGGGACGCTGAAATAAAATGCCATATCGGGCCGGATCGCGAACGCGTAGAGTTTGCGAACCCATTCGTTCGCCACGCCGCGCACGACATCGCGCGCAAATGCCGTGTAGATGTAGCGATCGGCGAGGACGATCATGCCGGCCTTCAAGGGAGGGAGAATCTGATGATACAGGCGGCTGGCAAAGTCCGTGGCATGCAACAGGCTGAATGTCGTCGGGGTGAGGCTCTTCGACTTTTTCCCTCGTTTCGTGGTTTCCTTCACCAGCTCAGAGGAGTTCCATTCGGTAAAGAACACCTTGTGGCCTTTGGACTCGAGCCATTTATGCAGCAGTTGAAGTTGGGTGCTTTTGCCTGACCCATCGATGCCTTCGACGATGATCAGCTTTCCCGGATGGGGATGAGGCGCTGTCTTATGGATGTGGAATTCGCTCATGCCTATTTGGTTTCCAGCGGCACTCCGGAAAACTGAACCCGTCGGCGGAAGATTTGTTCGAAGAGGTCGGCTCTGCTCTTCGCGGCCCACAACTCCATCTCCGCATCCCCGGTCAGCCGAACCTCCATCGTGATCTGCTTCCCCAATTTGACGTGCACGGCCGGAACGAGGGAGAAATGCGTTCGATCGAGTCCGTCGGCGATCCGTAGCAACGAGGCAAGGATCTTGACCACCCGTTGCAGGCGCGGCGTCAGACGGTGGAATTCTTCGTGTTTCAGCGCCGGCACGGCCCGTCGATGGTAGCGGGTGACGGTGGCGATCACATCAATGTCCTCCGCCGTGAATCCCCCGAGGTCGCTATGCTTGATCAGGTAGTACGCATGTTTGTGATGCTGCCTCGGATTGATGAGGTACCCGACATCATGCAAGATGGCCGCGTACTCCAGCCAGGTGCGTTCTTGGTGGCCTAAACGATGTTCTCTCTTCGTTTGATCGAATAGGCTCAGCGCCAAGTCGGCCACATGCAGGGAATGAGCCTCCGGCGCCTGGCAGCGTCGAGCGAAGCCGATCACATTGCGACGACGAACGTCGGGAATATCCTGTTCGGCTTTCAGCCCTTCTCGGTGCCGGACGATAAAATCGTAGATCACACCCTCGCGAATGGCCTTGTCGCACAGCGTGATTGCGTGAAGACCCGACAGCTCCAAGAGGCACCGGAGTACCACGGTAGCCGGCAAGAGCGTGTCGATCCGCTTGGGGTCCAGGCCGGGTATGGCCAAACGAGCCTTCACCGATGATCGAGCCAACTCCGCTTCGAGACCACGGATATCCTTTAATGACACGGTCGCGAGATTCAGCTGAGGCAACGGTCGGCCGGTATGACGGAGATGGATGATCTCGCCGACATTTCCCGCCATGCCGGAGGTGGCGACCAGGGAGTGGAATTTCTTGAGCTTGAAGCATCCGAGCGCATCCCGGAGTTCCGCGAGCACGACCTGCTCGAGGGCGCGCATCATCGATTCCGACGGAGGTGTCTTGAAAAGGCATTGTTCCGCTAAGCGGATCGCGCCCAGCTTGAGGCTCTTGCCGTGGATCAGGCCGTCTCGATTCCCCACGACCAATTCGACGGATCCGCCACCGATGTCGACGACCAGTGTCGGTCCGTCCGGGAGGGCGATACTGTGTTTGACTCCGAGGAAAATCAGCCTGGCTTCTTCTGTCCCACTGATCACCTTGACCATCAGTCCCGTTTGCTCCATGAGCACGGAGACGAAATCGCCGCCGTTCTGAGCTTCGCGCACGGCGCTGGTTGCGACGGCCACGATCCGTTCGAAGCCTTTGTTCCGGGCAAGCGTGACCAACGTTTTAAGTACGTCCAGCGCTCGGGACATGGCTTCGTCCGAGAGCCGTTTGGTGGCGAACACGCCGTTGCCCAGCCGCGTCATGTCCTTAAAACGGTCGAGTATCTTGAAACTGGCATCGGGGAGAATCTCAGCCAGTACCATATGAATCGAGTTGGTTCCGATGTCGATGACGGCGAGTTTAGACACAGAGGTTTCCCACGATCGGAGACTCGTTGGACCTTAATGAAAGCGCAGGCGCCTGTCAACAATCAGCGTGTAAACTGCGTGTGACAGGCACGGGCCGGCAGGGGAGCATCGCGGAGAGGGATGCGTCTATCAGTCGACGACGAAATGGACGCTCCGATTTCTCCGCCTGCACTCGTCGGAATGCTCAACACACAGCGGGCGATCTTTCCCATAACTGATGGTCCGGACATCGACGGAGAGCCCCAATTCACGCAGGTAGGATTGTACGTTCCGCGCTCGGCGTTCGCCGATCACGAGATTGTACGCCGATGTGCCGAATTCATCGCCGCGCCCTTCCAGCACGAGATGCGTCACTCGTTCATGCCGGAGCTCCTTCGCATTGAACTCAACGGCGCGCATGGCCTCTATCCGGAGGATGTCTTGATCGAAATCGAAGAGGATGTCACCGAACGTCTCACGGGCCTGGCCGGTCGCGTTTCGAGAGAAGAGCTCTGACTGCATGGCCGGGTTTGTTCGCGAGTCGGTCAGTTGTCTGTCGTCGGGAGGAATCTCTTTGATCACGGGTTCTTTGATCAGCTCCACTTGCGCCGGCCCCTCTTGCCCCGATTCCGATCCCCACCACCATTTTGCCGCGCAACCCTGGAAAAGGAGTATGGCCAGGACGAACGTGCTTGACGCAAGGATGCCGCGAACCTGTGTCATAGATCCTCCTCCCCAGGAAGGATGAGCCGATCCTTACCAAGGAAGCGTCAGTGCCGCTCCATAGATCGGCTGGGTATCGCTGATCGGTTCCCATCTCAAGACCGCCAACGAATCCGCAACATACTTCGGCGTCCGCATGCCGTTCAACACGCAGGTGACTCCAGGCGTGCTCGTGAGGAGCCACAATATTTTTTGAGAGAGTGATGCGGCGCGGTGCGAAGCCGGCAACAGAGGGTCGATCGTTCGCACGATTCGTCCTGTCTGCGCGTGGCTCCGCAGGGTGGCTTCGCGCCGGAATGCGCGCAACAACGTCAGGAGCTCTGGAATATAGCGCTGACGCCAGCGTTCCCATTGCTCGGCTCCCTCTCCGGAAAGCCGGCGCGAGAGCAGCTGCAAGACTTGGTTGATCTGTGGAGCGATCATATGGTGCTCAATCTGTTCCCAATGTTCAAGACCCTGAATCTGCGGATGAATGCGGCGCAGCTCGGCGGACCACATGAAGTATTCGGCCGGCGCCGTCCCGGTTCCGGATGGTGGGATATTCGGCGCGATGGAATCCCGGTATTCCTGTTCGAGCGCGCCCACGGCGCTCAGCTGGTGATCGATATCGATGGGCGGATCCTCGAGAGGGAGATCCGCCAGCCGCAACATCCTGTTTGGAGTCACCATGGCATTCAAAGGCCGATTCACGAGCACCGCGATATTGTTTTGGCGCGCATAGTCGAGCACGGTCTGGAGCTGAGGCCGGCCGGTATTGGCGGTTCCGGCGGCTCCGGCCTCGATGAGATTCATCGGACATTGAAGCACTCGAAAATGATGGACGGACGCACCAGCGGATCGGGCCGCGGCTTCAGCTGCTTGCACCAGACGCGAGAGCGACGTCGCGTCCGGATCGCCGGCCGCAGCGGTGACGGTGTTGGACGACACGCCGTAGAACCGGAGTCGTCCGGCTGCAACCTGCGTTTCAAAATAGAGAAAGGCCCGTTCCACGCGCGCATAGAATTCCTCGCGCGATGCGGTGAGATCAGCCGTGCCACGATGCTTCGATTCCGACAAAAAATATTCAGGATTATGCAGCAGGCAGCAATCGAGTGTCGTCAGTCCCAGACGATCGAGGGACAGCGTCAGCTGGTCCGCCAAAAACTCAGGATGAATGCAATGCCAAATACCCTCTCCGTACTTCACCAGTTCGGGGTAGGGGCGGCCGGATCCCTCCTTGGCTTCGGCAAGTTTGAGATTCTGCCCCTGGAGATATCCGATTTTGGAGACCACGATGATTTCTTCGCGACGAACCTCACCCGAGGCTGCCAGCTCGGCCAGTACGGAGCCGACCAACCGTTCGCTGTCGCCGTCTGTGTAATTCGTCGAGGTGTCGACGAGATTGCAAGACTCTCGCAACGCCTTTTTCAGCGCGTTGCGGTGGTCGGCATTCTGCATATCGACGCGGTATGTTCCGAACCCGATCCGTGTCGTGGTCAAGCCTGTCGCGCCGAGCACCGTAAAACCCTGTGCCAGGCCTGTCTCGCCGTTCCGTGCCATCGCTCGAGATGCATAGGCCGCTGTACCCTGGACTGTGGCATGTCCTGAAAGGCTAGCTCCTTGCAACAGCTTTGGCTCAGCTCCGCGCTCCCTCGGCGCCGTCTGATCAGCTTGCAACGCTTCTCTTACCGCACGAGGGTCGGTGATCGGTTGGCGGCAGGTATAATTCCGACAGATGTACAGTGTCGGTTTGCCGGAAACAGCCGGACGGTCTTTCAAGAGCGGAAGCGAAGAGGGGTGTTCCGGAGAGCCTATTGCGACGATACGGTTGGGAAGGTAGCAGTGCGCGACCGCCTCACGGATGGCGCGAAGGTCATCGCGCGACCCATGACCCACGAGGGCCAGTTCCACTGGTCCTTCGATCAGAAAATCCACCAAGGCCAGACTTTTGGCGAAGGCGCGCGGGTAACGGATCATTTGCCGGCCGTAAGCGCGTATGGCTGCGATTGCGGCGCGGCGCCAGTCGTCACGATCAAAGTGAAATGACAGTCGGGCGAGCGCGGACGCGGCGACGGCATTGGCGCTGGGCGTGGCTCCATCCGTGCCTTCCCGGTGCCGGAGAATCAGGGATTCATGGTGCGCCGCCGTTGTGAAAAATCCACCCAGCTCGTGGTCCATAAAGTCACTCACCAGAGACTCCGCCAGTCGCGCGGCCGCGTGGAGGTAGGATTCGGCGGCGCCGGCTTCATAGAGGTCCAGCAATCCCTCTGTGAGATACGCGTAGTCTTCTAAGTAGGCGTCGAGATGGGCGCGATCGCCCCGCGAGGTGCGCAGGAGACGGCCGTCCGATTTGGTATGACGGCGGAGCAGAAAGTCGGCCGTTCGTTGTGCGCTCTCGAGATAGGCTGCTTGTCCGAAGACTCGGGCCGCCTCGGCCATGGCCGACAGCATCATGCCGTTCCACGAGGTGATCACCTTGTCATCCAGTCCGGGGGCGACGCGATGTCGGCGCGCTTCGTACAACAGGGGCTTCGCGCGGGACGCGAGCTCCATCAACTCCTCCATCGTCAGATTCAGTTGTGTGGCCACGTCGTCGAGAGGCCGCAGTCGATTGGGGATGTTCGTCTGTTCCCAATTGCCTGACTCCGTGATGTCGTAGAGCGCGCAAAACCGCCGTGCGTCCTCGTCGTTCTTGAGGACGTTTTGTATTTCTGCAGGGGTCCAAACAAAGAATTTTCCTTCGACACCTTCGGAGTCGGCGTCCGTCGACGAATAGAAGCCGCCTTCCGGTCCGGTCATTTCTCGGCGCACATAGTCGAGGACCTCGGTGGCCACCTGTCGATAGAGCGGCTTCTTGGTGACCTGATAGGCCTCGACATACACGCGGGCCAGGAGCGCGTTGTCATAGAGCATTTTTTCAAAATGCGGCACCAGCCACCGCGCGTCGGTTGAATAGCGGGAAAACCCGCCTCCGATGTGGTCGTAGATTCCACCGGCAGCCATCATGTCGAGGGTCTTGGTCACCATCGTGAGCGTGTGGGGATGTCCAGAGCGTCGGTGACTTCGGAGTAAGAAGGACAATCCCATCGCCGGAGGAAACTTAGGCGCCGTGCCGAACCCCCCGTGGGTTTCGTCGAAGTCCTCCGTGAATTGGGCGACCGCTTCTTCAAGCACCGATTCGCTGATGGAAATGGGGGAGGGAGGCTGTTTGACGCCTTGCAACTGGGCCGTCAGTTCCTTGGCCTGCTCCCGGACTTCCGATGGACGCGTGTCCCAATAGTCGGCAATCTTCTGCAAGACGGAGCCGAAGCCGGGGCGCCCCCACCGGTCTTCAGGAGGAAAATACGTGCCCGCGAAAAATGGCTCTTGCGCGGGCGTCAGGAACACCGTCATCGGCCATCCGCCTTGACCATGATTCATCGCGACCGTGGCGGCCATATAGATCTCATCGAGATCGGGCCGTTCTTCCCGGTCGACCTTGACGCAGACAAACCATCGATTCATGAGTTCCGCGATCGCCTCGTTCTCGAACGATTCCCGTTCCATGACATGGCACCAGTGGCAGGCGGAATAGCCGATCGAGAGCAAAATAGGACGATTCTTTTCCGCGGCATGCCGGAGGGCTTCCGGCCCCCACGGGTACCAATCCACGGGGTTATAGGCATGTTGGAGTAGATAAGGACTGGTTTCGTGAATGAGTCGATTGGGAGTTCGTTTCTCGGAATTGGAAGACATGGGAGCAACCTAGCATCGTGGTGAGAACAGCGTCAACGGAGGTGAAACGCGGGCGGTCGCCCGTATTTCGTGAGCGTATCTCGTGAAGCGGGCTTCGTGTAGGAGTTTCACGTTGCGAGTTTCAAGGTTCAAGTTTTTCGAAGACTGTTTCCGGACAACATGAAACGAGAAACCTGAAACGAATCGGCGGAATACTCTTCATGAAATACGAGTCTGTGATAGGCTTGACGATGGAGGCACCACCGCACCCATGAGAGACGTCGGGCCATATTCCAATTACCGGTTGACGGTTCGCCTCGAACTGGCGAACAAACCAGGCATTTTCGCCGGAGTGGCGGCGCTGTTGGCGGAAGAACAGGCCAATCTCGGCGCCGTCGATCTTGTATCGGCGACCAAGACGCGCATGGTCCGGGACATCACGTTCGACGTGCAGAACGAGGAGCACGGCGAAAAAGTTCTCGCTCGATTGGGTGAGTTGCCGGATGTGACCGTGCTGTCGGCCTCCGATCGTATTTTTCTCCTTCATCTGGGAGGCAAAATCCGGGTGGGGAGCAAGTTCCCGATCAGCACCAGAAATGTCCTTTCAATGGTCTATACCCCCGGCGTCGGTCGCGTCGCTCAGGCGATCGCGAAAGACAGGTCGAAAGTCTACACCTTTACGAGCAAGAGCAATAGCGTCGCGGTCGTCTCGGATGGGTCCGCGGTGTTGGGGTTGGGCAATCTCGGCCCCGAGGCGGCGCTTCCGGTCATGGAAGGGAAGGTGATGCTCTTCAAGGAGCTGGCGAATATCGATGCCTGGCCCATCTGCGTGAATACACAAGAGCCGGACGAAATCGTGCGGATTGTCCAAGGGATCGCGCCGGGATTCGGCGGGATCAATTTGGAAGACATCAGCGCGCCTCGTTGTTTCGAGATAGAGCGGAAACTGAAACAGTCGCTCGACATTCCCGTGATGCATGATGATCAGCATGGCACGGCCGTAGTGCTTCTGGCCGCGTTGACGAATGCGCTTCGGGTCACGGGGAAACCGCTGGACCAGGTTCGGATTGTCGTCAATGGCCTTGGCGCCGCGGGAACGGCATGCTGCCGCATGTTGTTGGCCGCTGGCGCGGCGCATGTGCTGGGATGCGACAAGGAGGGCATCATCCTGTATGGGGAGGCCGAGCAACTACGGGCTTGCCGGTCCGATCTTCGCGCCTGTTTCACGCGAGATCATCCGAAAGGCACGTTCCGTGATGCGTTGAAAGGCGCCGATGTCTTTATCGGCCTGTCTGTCGGCAATGTGGTCACAGCCGACGATCTCGAGCTGATGGCGCCGGAGCGAATTGTTTTTGCACTGGCGAATCCGGATCCGGAGGTTCCGCCGGAGC
Source organism: Candidatus Nitrospira nitrificans (assembly GCF_001458775.1). Lineage (NCBI taxonomy): Bacteria > Pseudomonadati > Nitrospirota > Nitrospiria > Nitrospirales > Nitrospiraceae > Nitrospira > Candidatus Nitrospira nitrificans. Next base: position 58,421 of record NZ_CZPZ01000001.1, on the reverse strand, counting down.
TCGGCACCGCGCACTCCACGATTTTCGCGACCGGACGATCGGATTATCCGAACCAGATCAACAATGCGCTGGCATTTCCCGGGATTTTCCGGGGCGCGCTCGATGTTCAGGCCGGCGAGATCAATGAAGCCATGAAGTTGGCCGCCGCGCAAGCCATTGCCCATGTGATTCCGGAGGGCACGTTGAGCGAAGACTACATTATTCCCAGCGTGTTCGATAAGGAAGTCGTTCCTTGTGTCGCGCGGGCCGTCGCCGCCGCCGCGCGAGCCAGCGGGGTCGCCAGACGGCGGGCCAAAGCGGACGATTCCCCCATCTTTGAGTAACCCTCCTCTCATCGCCAAGACCCATCGCATCCCATTCTAGCTGAGAGCAGCCGATCTTCGACGACAGCCTTCAGGCCGGGGATCAGGCTGTGGTACAATGTGCCTTCTTTGAAGATTGAGGGGCCATGCCGTTCTCGACCGCGAAATTTCTGAAATTCCGAAGCGGCATGCAAAAACGCATCGGTTCGCTCCGTTCAAAGACGGAAGACAGCCTGGAAATCGCCGTTGATACGATGATGGAAGAACGAGTGGATGGGTTCTTTCAGGTTGAACAGGGGCTTGAGGAAGTCATCAAATCCCTCGTCGAGATCGAAGAAGAATTGGAGGCGATCCGAGATCTGACGGGAGCCATGCGTCTCGAGTCCAGACTGGAGTTCGTCGAAGACCGGTGGGATGAATTCGACAGCGAAATTCGTGAGCGCCCTCGACGGCGTCGCAAGCGGGTCAGTCTCGCCGATATGCTCAAGGCCGCGAGCGGATCCGGACAGTTGTCGGAGAGTCCACATGCCGTGACGAACGCCGTGGATGCCTATGCGATCATGGGGGTGGAGTTCGGCAGTTCACTCGCCGACGTCACGGCCGCCTTTCGACTCAAGGCGAAACAGTTGCACCCGGATGCGAACAACGGCGATCGCAGTTCAGAACCGGAACTCCGCCGCATGTTGGAAGCCTATCAGTTTCTCAAAGAATACCTCAGTCTCAGCAATACGGAACCGATGTCGCCCCCGGATCGTTCCTACAGCCCGTCTGAGTGACGCACCTGTGACGATGACCACCCCACAACGGTACATCACGAGCGCGACCGCGCTCATCGAATTGTGCGAGCAACTGCGCGACAGCCCTCGTCTGGCGCTCGATACGGAATTCGTGGGCGAAGAGACGTTTGTGCCGAAGCTCGAACTGATTCAGGTCGCCACTGAACACACGGCCGCCATCATCGACTTTCCAGCCGTTCTATCCGGAGGCGCGCTCGATCGGTTCTGGGAGATTGTCTGCGATGGGCGGGTTCAGAAGGTCGTGCATGCCGGGCGGCAAGACCTGGATCTCTTTGCCGTCCATGCCGGACAAATCCCAAAGCCGTTCTTCGATACGCAGATTGCCGCGGCGATGGTCGGCTTCGGCCCGCAGGTTGCCTATGCCAACCTGGTCCAACGGGTGCATGGAAAGAGGCTGGACAAAGCCCATACCTTTACGAATTGGAGTGCTCGCCCGTTGTCCCATGATCAACTGGCCTATGCGCTGGAGGATGTGACGTTTTTGTTGGCCATCCATGACCATCTGCACGGCCGGCTGTCCAAACTTGGAAGGCTCCAGTGGGCGCATGAAGAGTTCTCTCGCCTTGAAGGAGCCGTCGGCGAGACTCGTCGAGAGCCACAAGAGCGCTACCAACGCATACGAGGATGGGATCAACTCAAGCCGAAATCCGCCGTCGTGCTTCGGGAGCTTGCCGCCTGGCGCGAGGGCGAAGCGAAACGGAGAAATGTGCCACGAAGTCGGGTCGTCCGGGATGAAGTGCTGCTTCAGCTGGCGCGACAGCCTCCACGACATCCGGATGAGTTGCGCAAAGTCAGAGGTCTCCATGCGTCGGAAATCGATCGCAATGGAGAGTCGATACTCGCCGCGATTCACGCGGCGCTTGCGCTTCCATCCTCGGCGTGGCCGGTGCCCGCCAAGGAACGGAAGCCGGAACCGGAATCGAACGGATTTGTCGAGTTGCTGCAGGCGATCGTCAAGGCGCGCGCGCTGGAAAAAGAGATTGCGCCGACTTTGTTGGCCACCACGGCCGACCTGCAGGAATTGGTCGAGGCCAAAACGAATCGATCGGCGCTGGATCTCCCGCTCTTGCGGGGATGGAGACGAATCTTGGTGGGTGAGCTATTGCTTGACACGCTGGACGGGAAGGTCGCCTTCAGCGTCGATCAACGCACAAGGACGATTCGGTGGGCGCGCTCCGAACCGTCCTCCGACCGCTGATCTGGGACGTACTCGGAGTGGCAGTAGGTTCAAAAAGGCCGTTGATCTCACCCGCCCGCTCCCGGCGCGCCAACACTTCCAGGCGAGAACGACGCCGCATGAATTTTTCAACATCCTACAAGAGCTTCTTGATCGAGTCCGCCGGTCTCGCCAGCACTGCCTGGTCGCCTTTCTCGACGATCGGCCGTTGAATCAGATCCGGGTGTTTCACCATCAGGTCGAGAAGCTCATCGTCGGAGAGCTGTGTCTTCGCCAGGCCAAGCTCGCGGTACAGATCTTCCTTGGTTCTGAGCACGTCTTTGGGAGACAGGCCGGCTTTCTTCAAAAGGGCTCTTAACTGCGCTTTGGTAAATGATTGCTCATAGTAATTGATGGCCCTGAAGGGTTTGCCGCTGTCCTTGAGCAGCTGGACGGCTTGTCGGCACGTCGTGCAGGTCGGTTTGTGATAAATCGTGATATCTGCCATAGTCACTCCTTGGTGAGAAGACGCGTCTTGACGATTTTTTTCGGTCTATGTTAGATCGCAGCCGGTCAGGTTTCAAGTTTGAGGTTTCGGTTTCGGTTCGTGCACAACTTGAAACTTTGAACGTGAAGGTTGAAACAGGGTTATGCTATGCCGTGGGTCGGAACCAGCTCCGCCGGTCAGTTCGCCTGCGCCACTGCCTCCCAGCGAACGTTGAAAGAACTTCGTATCAAGCGCAAGGGCCAGCCGGTCCTTGTCCTTGGGCATGTGCTCGCTCGCAAAGGGCAGGAAGCGACGTTCGAAGCCTTCAACGACCGGCTGGCCGTTGTGAAGTTCAGTGATGAGGTACTCATGGGCTATGACCCCCGAGAGCTCCTTCTTCCCACCGAAATCGATGAGCACGGCGTTCCGTATTTTGAGATCCGGCCCTGCCGGTCCTGTGAGATGCTCTTTCCTCTGACCATGGAGGAACGCGAGTCTGACCATGAGCCCGAGCAATGTCCGGACTGTATGTCATGATCAGCTTGGCCTTCAGCCTACAAGGATGTTCAAAACAACCTTTTTGCTTTCCCGTCTGTCCGCTTCACGCTTCACGAGATACGTTCGCGCGCCTCGCAGACTCGTCGAAGTGGGCGAAGCGGGCTTCACACATTTCCAAGTGAGGCGACCTGCCTCGCGAAGCCGCTTCGGCAAGGCGGGGAACGTTGCTGGAGGAATTGTTAGTCGACCATGGGAGCGACTTCCAACGCCTTTTTCAGTAAACAATCCCCCGCGACCCCCTGTAACACCATCGGCAACATGGCTGCATCGATGGCCCGCACGGAGTGTATGTGGAATCCCTCTGAAGACTTTCGCCCCTCGAGCTTGAGGGCATGACAGATTTCCAATTTTTTCCAGACCAGATTCGAGAGGATGTGATCGGAGGCCAGCAACTTCATGTCGGTGACCGATCCATCGATGGCGACCTTCGCGGGAATCCGAGTCTTGTCCTTGGGAAGCTCGGTGACGACGGCGAACGCGATAACATCCTCCTCCGCCATGGCGAATGAAATCCCTCCGACTCCCGCCATCGCCATGAAAAAGCTGCCGATGAGGACGGCTGTTCGTATCATGCCCATCTCTGGTCGATGCGCCGACGTCCGAGTCTGACCTCGCTGCGGCATTCAGTATGCCAAGCACGGTTTTTCATTGCAAGAATGCCGCGCAGCCATGGTAGGGTAAGGACAAGCGCTGGAAGATTTCCTTTCATCCGAGGGTGAATCATGCCCCATGATTTCATGCCGGGCTTGGCCGGTGTCCCGGCCGCTACCTCGTCGATCAGCGATGTCGACGGTCAACGCGGCGTTCTCGAGTACCGCGGGATTCGAGTCGAAACGCTCTGTTCGAGTTCATCGTACCTGGAAACGGCCTATCTTCTGCTCTTTGGGCATCTTCCCTCGACGAGTGAATTTCAACAATGGACCTTGGACGTCACCCATCATCGGCGCGTCAAGTTCCGCATCATCGATTTGCTGAAGTGTCTCCCGGAGTCGGGGCATCCGATGGATGCGCTCCAGGCGGCAGTGGCGGCGCTCGGCATGTTTTATCCGGGCCGCAACGTCAAGGACGTCGAGAATAACTATTGGAGCGCGGTGCGACTCGTCGCCAAGTTGCCGACGATCGTGGCGGCCTGGGCAAGGCTTCGCCACGGCGATGATCCGATACCCCCACGTGATGATCTCGGGTTCAGCGAGAACTTTTTGCACATGCTGACGGAATCCGCGTCTCCGCCGGTGTGGGCCGACATCTTCGATGATTGCCTGATTCTTCATGCCGAACACACCATGAACGCCTCCACTTTTACGGGACTGGTCACGGCGTCGACTCTGGCCGATCCCTATACGGTGGTCGCCTCGTCGATCGGCGCCCTGAAAGGCCCTCTGCACGGGGGCGCGAACGAAGAAGTGGTGGTCATGCTCAGAGAGATCGGTACCGCGGTGAAGGCGAAAGCCTATGTCGAGCAGGCGTTGCGGAACAAGAAAAAATTGATGGGATTCGGCCACCGTGTCTACAAAGTCAAAGACCCTCGCGCCACGGTCCTTCAGGAACTCTGCCGGCGCTTGTTCAAGGAATGTGGAAGCTCGCCGCTGTATGAAGTCGCATTGGAAGTGGAAGCGGCAGCCGGGGAATTATTGAAAGGTAAAGGTATCTATCCCAACGTCGATTTCTACTCCGGTGTCATTTACGACAAAATGGGTATCGAGATGGATCTCTTTACGCCGCTCTTTGCCATGTCGCGGGTGTCCGGCTGGTTGGCCCATTGGTTGGAGCAGTTGCGCGAAAACAAACTGTTCCGGCCGGACCAGATCTACTCCGGAGAACACAATCGACCCTACGTGCCGATCGATCAGCGGTAATTCAATATTGACAAACTCGCCGATCGTGCTGTTGTAGACTTAATTTAATACTAAGCATTGATGCAGGATGTTCAAAAAAGCCGTTGATCTCACTCGCTCGACCCCGGCGCGCCAAGACGCGCCGTTCCGCGATGATGGCCGCAGCTGACCCACAACCTTTTCGCTTTCCCGTCTGTCCGCTTCACGCTTCACGAGATACGCTTCACACACTTCCAAGCGATGCGAGAACAAAGCCGGGGGACTTTTTCAACATTCTGCTTGCCCTTGACTTACCCATCGGTCGATTTATCTAACACTCAGGCGGTTTGAATCGACGTGGCGCCAGTCGAGCTAACCTAATACTCAAATATCAGCTGTGAAGGAGGTTACTATGGCACTCGTGCGATGGGATCCGTTTCGGGAATTGGAAGAAGTCTCAGATCGGTTGAATCGCATGTTCGCGCGTCCCGCTGCCGCTCGTACGAACGGCAAGGAAACCATGATCGTAGCGGACTGGACGCCCTCGGTCGATATCAGTGAGACCGAAGGGGAGTATCAGATCAAGGCCGAGATTCCGGATGTAAAGAAGGAGGATGTGAAGGTCACGCTCGAGGATGGTGTGCTGACCATTCAAGGTGAGCGTAAGCATGAGAAGGAAGAGAAGGGGAAAAAGTTTCATCGGATCGAGCGATCCTATGGCAGCTTCGTACGAACCTTTTCCTTGCCTGACGTGATCGAAGAGGAGAAGGTGAAGGCCGAGTTCAAGGATGGAGTGCTGAACCTCCATCTGCCGAAGTCGGAGAAGGCAAAGCCGAAGGCCATCGAAGTCAAGGTGGCCTAAGCTGTTCCGATAGAGTCTCCGAGAACAAAGGCCCGCCTCATAGGCGGGCCTTTATGTTTCCCGCACTTTGTTCCTGGATCACCAATGTCCCAAGCCACGTCTGCTTCCTCATAACACTTTTCCCCATAAAGTTTCTCGGCTTGAGGCCCCATCCGCTAGAGCTTGCCGCTTCGCTCCGATCAAGGTCTGTTTGGTTTCGTGATGACTATTGCGCGCAAGCGGAAGTTTGCGGGAAATATACGGCGGCGCAGGTTTTTTACACCGCCACGTCGTATTGTTTTGCGTAGGCATCGATAAGACCACGTAACATCCGTTGATAGGGTACATGTGCTCGCTTGGCCTGCTTCTTGAAGAACGCAAGGCTGCTCTGCGTCAGTTCAAGCGTGACCTTGGTGGTTGGCTCACGCTTGACCAAGGCCGAAGGTGGCGGCAGAAAATCTGCGACACGGTCCCCCATGGTCAAGCGCTCATTGGTGTATCTGATTTTCTTGCGCATAGCGTTTCCTCCCTTGCCGCCAGTAACCTGCTCCGTAAATTCGTACGCGCTTCTTTCTATGAAAATCGTACCGTTAGAACATTCCTCTCGACCAATCCGAGGCAGAAGAACCGCTTCTCGCCTTGTTCATGATCAAGATCTCGAATAATACGCTTGAGGTCGTCAAAGGCCTGTTGAGCTTCTTCAAAGGAAACACCATGCTTCTTTTGGTTGAGGATGTCTTTCTCCTCATCCCATTCAAACTTGGTTTAGGTACTTCACAATGCCATATAGTTATATGGGACCATACAACACTGCGGCTCTTTTTGTAAATGAATAGGAAGACGGTGGTTCCAAGGCTCCACCGAAGTCAGAAACGACAGAGTAAGAGTGGGGGAAAAGCGATCGGTATGAACAGGCCCGAATTTTTACGGACACCACTGAGACGGCAAAGTAGGTTCAACCCTAAGGCACCTTATCTAGAAATTGATCCGAAAGGTCGCCCCTCCGGCATGGTTCGTGGTGCGGTAGGTGCCGTTGACGGTGGGGTTGGGGCTATCGGAGACCGTGCGGGTATCGAAGACCAAGGCTTCATAGAACAGATCCAGACCGATGGCGGATGTGGCGAAGAGGCTCTTCTCCGTATCCGCGCACGCAATCACTCCCAAGAGCTTTCCGCCGCCATGGCACAAGACCCCCATGCCGACGGTCGCCACATGCGCATCATTGTCCGCGAATGCGGGATCGAAGCTGCGATCGGTCACGGGGCTGTGGGAGCGAATGTAGCCGGTGCGGAAGGCCACATCCCATCCCTGCGTGGATGTGATCCCGAGCAACTTGTACTCCGTTCCCACATTGACCGTGAAGGTATTCCGCCATTGCTGCGGGCTCGGCAAGACGCTGCCGTCGGACAGATGCGCCGAAGCGTCGCGAATGGCTTGCCACCGCACATAATCCACATCCACCTCAACCTTCCATTCCCCTGAGCGATTGCGCACCGGCCAATAGGCGATGCCGCCGGTCCAGACTTCCGGAAGCCGTATCGAGGTGGACGCGCCCGCAACGCGGACGCCATTGGCGAGCAAATCGCCGTTCAAGGGCAGCACGGCTTGACTCCGCCAGATTCCGGCGATGGACAGGCGCGGCTTGCCTTCGTCGGTTCGCCAGAGTGTATACAGCACACTCACATTCAACCCCGCCGTTGTCCCCTTTCCGTTCAGCTCCAGTTCAGTGCCCGGGGTGAAGCTTGATCCAGGCGCCGCCTGAAACCGTCGTTCCGCATGGCCTTCTCCCAGCAAACCCGTAAAGGTATAAATATCGGCCCCCAACCCGACCGACAGAGACTCCGTCACTTTGTACGCCACCGTCGGCTTGATCGCGATCAAGGGCAGTTGAGCAAAGGTCACCGCCGTGGCAAAGGGACCGTTAGTCGGAAACTTGGCCGCGAAGCCGTATAGATTGAGTATGCCCAGCCCGACACTCAGGTTGCCCAAGGCGGAAATCCTCAAGTCTTTCAAGTTTGCCGTGACGAAGAACTGTCCAGGTGGTGGCAACCCCACGGCCGGGCTACTGTTGTTGGTCGTAGTTCCTATCGGACTGGTGAATGTCGTATTGATACTGACGAATTGCATGCCGCCGGCCGTGTGCAGGCCGTGTAGTTGTGTCATCGCGGCGGGATTGTAAAACACCGCCGAGGCGTTGTCCGCCTGTGCCGCAAAGGCGTTGCCTTGTGCGATCGCGGAGGCGTCGTGAAACGGATTGCGAAAGCCGTCGGCACAAGCGGAAGGAGGGAGGCCGAAGAGGAAAGAAATACATGCACTGACAATGATTGGAAAGAAGAGCAGCCGATTCATAAGGGCGGGACTCTATCAGCCACATCTTCAGTAATTCAATCACAACGGACTTGTTTTTTCGAAAGACCCGTGTAATGGTTCCCCTCCTCGGTCAATGGGAGCGTATCGTGGGGCAACGAAGGCAAAACCGTAAGTCTCTTGGCCTGGCCAAACTGACTCCGTCGACGTTGCCAATGATCCTCAAGCGACCCCGGCTCTTTCGGCTCCTCGACAAGGCGCGGCGGCGTCCGATCACTTGGCTTACAGCACCGGCCGGATCGGGAAAGACCACGTTGGTGGCGAGTTACCTGAAGGCACGGCGTCTGCCGGTGTTGTGGTATCGGCTGGATGAGAGCGACGCGGACCCCTCCTCATTTTTTCACTATCTAGCGACAGCAGCCAAAGCGCTCTCGCCACGTCGGCGCATGCTGTTGGCCGCATTGACGCCCGAATACTTCCTCGGTCTCCCTACCTATGCCCGGCGATTTTTCGCGCAACTCTGGGATTATATCTCCCTGCCTCGCGTGCTGGTCCTGGATAACTACCATGATGTACCAACCACCTCGCCATTGCATGGACTCCTCCAAGTCGGACTAAGCGAGTTGCCTGAAAAAGTGTGGACGATTGTCCTGAGTCGCGAGGAGCCACCGGACCAGATGGTGTCCCTGGAGGTGGCGCGAACACTGAGTTGGGTGAAGGCCGATGCGTTACGATTGACGCCCCGTGAAACGCAGCAATTGGCAAAGCTCCAACGACTTAAGAACGGCCCGAGCAGGAATTCTCGGTGGGTGACGCAGATCCACGCCATCACCCAAGGTTGAATGGCAGGAGTCGTGCTGTTCTTGGAGCATGCGAGAGCAGAAACAGCGGCAATGGTCTCGTCAGAGACCGCGCCATCACGCACGATCTTTCAGTATCTTGCCCGAGAAGTGATGGCGCGGTTGGAACCGGGCGCTCAGGAGAGCCTGCTTAAGATCGGACTGTTGCCCGAAACGACGGCCGAGATGGCGGTGACATTGACGGGCTTGCCTGGGGCGGGGGACTTACTGACACGACTCTACCGGATTCGATACTTCACTGAACGGGTAGATAGGCAGACGGTCTGGTACCGTTTCCACCCCTTGTTCCGGGATTTCCTGCTGACACAACTTCTGAGCAAGTATGAGCCAAAAGACGTCCAGCGCCTGCGACAGATCTCAGCCGGATTGCTGGCCGAGGCTGGGCGTCAAGAAGATGCGATCACCCTGTTGCGGGATGCGGAAGATTGGCCCACGATGAGCCGGCAGATCATTGCGATTGCGCCAACGATGCTCGGGCAGGGACGAGTGGCGACCGTAGAAGGGTGGATCTCTTCGATTCCTCCGACGGCAGCTCGCGAGTTTACGTGGCTGCGTTTCTGGCAGGGCTGTTGTCGTGTATTTCTGAACCCGAGCGAAGCGCAACATATCTTCGAAGAAGTGTTTGAGCGATTCGTGGCGGATGGTGATCAAGCAGGCATTTTGCTTGCCTGGACAAACCTCGTGCGGTGCATCCTTCTTCAATGGAAGTGTCTTCCCTGTCTGGATCAATGGATCGATCGATTCGCTGCTCTGCAGCCTGACGGAGCGCCCTATCCGAGCGACGAGATCGAAGCCCACGTGGCTGAAGCGATGGCGGGGGCTCTGGTCTGGAGGCGGCCGCAGAATCCTCAGACCCGATATTGGTTGGAACGCGCTATCGTCCTCAACGATCGATTGACTGGATTGGGCGCAGGACATGCGATCTTTTCGACCGAATCGTACCTGACATGGTTGGGCGATCTCGCAGGCGCTCGGAAAGGTAACGATCGACTCTTGGAGCGGGCATCGAAGCTCGGCGCTCTTCCTTCAATGAAAATGGTTTACTACATGGGGGAAGCCATGTTGAGTTGGATTGATGGTCGAGCTGAAGACTGTCGAACAGCCGTTCGGAAAGGGCTGTCATTAGCCGAGCGCGAAGGTATACATCTCTGGGACGGCTGGCTAATTTTTCAGGGCATTCAGAACAATTTGTTGAACGGTGATCTCGAGACTGTATGGCAGCAGCTCGAGAACGTTCAACGGGGATCCTTAGAAGGGCTGTATCTCAGCCAATACTATTATCAGGTTGCCTGGTATAGCCTTCTGATAGGCGATTTGCAGAGCGCATTGAGTATGTCCGAACAAGCGTTAGAAACAGCGGTTCAGGATGGTGGACCGTTTCCAGAAGCCCTCTGCTGCCTGCTGGCGGCTTCGACAAATCACAATTGTGGCAATCATCAAAAGGCGAAGGCACACAGGACTCGTGCTGAGACCATCGGCGAAGCAATGGGTAGTGACCTCTTGCGGTATGGGGCATGGCTTTTGGCATCTCAGTTTGCCTTTGACTCCGGTGACCGGGTGAAAGGTCTAGAATCGTTGCGAGACGCATTCGCCCTCGGTAGGAAACAAGAAATGACAGAGTATCCAGGCTGGCAAGCTCAGGCTATTGCGCGGCTCTGTGCCACCGCCCTCGATGAAGGAATCGAAGTGCCTTATGTGCAGGACTTAATCCGCAAGCGCTGGCTCCCACTCACACCGGAATTGCGGCCGGCAGCCTGGCCCTGGCGGGTTAAAATCTATACGTTGGGTAAGTTTCAGGTGCTGGTCGATGGGCAGCCGCTCGGCAAAAATCGCAAGGCCCCGCATCGTTTACTGGATCTGCTCCTCGCGCTTATCGTGTGCGGTGGACAAGACGTGCCGGTGTCGCGATTGATGGATGTGCTGTGGCCGGATGCGGATGGCGATCAGGCGCAGGAAAATCTGAAGAAATCAATCGCGCGCTTGCGAAAACTACTCTCGGTGGCCGACTCCATCCTTTGGCAGGAGGGGAAGGTCTCGCTCAATAAGAATCTTTGCTGGGTGGATGCGTTGGCGTTCGACAGCTTCGCCAAGCAACAAGACCAGTGGCCAATTGCACTCTATAAGGGGCCATTTTTGGGATATGACGAGATCCCAGCTTGGGCTGAGTCAGAGAGAGATCAGCTACGAACCACATTCGTCCGTCTAGTGAACCGCCACTGTGATCAGAGCAAAAATGCCGAAAAAGTAGAAGAGGCGATTCACTCGCTTGAGCATGCGATCGAAATCGATCCACTGGTCGAACCTCTCTATCAACGGTTGATTCCGTTACTCATGGCGCAAGGCCACCAAGCTGATGCGCGACGGTACTATCAGGCTTGCGTGAAGGCCTATCAACGATGGGGAAACGGAGACCTCTCCTCTGAAACCCTCCGCCTTGGTCAGACGCTCACTCAGTGACGGTAAGGCCTCCCTTAGCAAGCGAAGGCTTCTTCAATAGACGAGTTCTGTAGACCCGTCCAACTTCTGGACAATATTCCCCGGCATTCACAAATAGTTTTATATCCAGAAAATGAAGAACGCGTAACAAATGAATTTGTCCCCCAATCGGTCCCTCGATCAAGCGTATAGATTGTCGCCTATGAGATGTCGTCACTCAGTCATTGACGATAACAGTCCCACTTTCTGAGGCATGCTCAATCTTATGAAAGTTATCCATATGGGGTCCGAAAGTTACTGATTCAATTTGTTGTATACCTTCGAGGTCGGTGGCTGAAGACCGAGGAAAACACTTGATCAACAATCAACAATTGGAGAAGTCTTATGGGTAAAACAATTTCCGGCTCATATTGGAAAAGTATGGCTGTTTTACTAACGACGCTGTTTGTAAATGACTTCAGTCCTCGCTTGACTGTACCAGCGTTTTCACAATCTCATGGTTTAGTGCAGGGTGCAGATGCAGTAGTTCGCAAAGCAACTTCAGCAGGAATGGTTCGGGTCATTGCTCGTCTATCAAAGCCGGCGGCGCCAGAGGGACAGCCTCTCGAGAGAGAGGGATTAGCATCAGCGCGCCGCAATCTAGAACAGGCTATGGAGTCTGTTGGTGCGGTCAACAGCGAGCCAATAGAAGGGTTGCCGTATGTAGTTCTCGAAGTGGACAGAAGACAGCTAGATTCGTTACTAAGAAGCGGGATGATCGAAGCCATACAAGAAGATCGCATTGACCATACATTTCTTGCTCAGAGCGTTCCATTAATAAATGTGCCGAATGCCTGGAATGTTGGAGCTAGAGGTGCTGGGCAAACCGTTGCAATTCTCGATACAGGAGTTGATTCCAATCATACGTTCTTGGCCGGACGGGTTGTGAGCGAGGCTTGTTTTTCGTCCAATTCAGCAACGCAGGGTGCTTCTACGGTCTGCCCAAACGGGCAGACCAACCAAACTGGTGCGAGAGCGGGGGCAGCATGTGTCGGTATTGCAGGATGCGATCATGGAACTCATATAGCCGGGATTGCGGCGGGGCGTGGGAATAATTTCTCCGGTGTCGCGCCCGATGCCAATATAATCGCGATTCAAGTGTTCTCTAGACTTGTTGATACACCTGGTGGCGCCCAGAATTGTCGCAGAATGGGCAGAGCCTCACCGTGTGTTGGGTCGTTCATATCTGATCAGATCCGAGGGCTACAGGAGGTTCTGAACCTATCAAACCAGTTCGGAATCATCGCTGCCAATATGAGCATTGGCGGGGACCGGTTTGAGAGTGCTTGCGATACCGACTCTCGTAAAGCGGTCATTGATCGATTGCGTGACCACGGCATTGTTACAGTAATCTCATCCGGAAACGATGGGTTCACAAACGCAGTTGGTGCTCCAGGATGTATCTCCACGGCTGTAACGGTCGGCTCTACGACGAAAAGGGACATCGTATCGGATTTCTCTAATAGCGCGCCAACGGTGGACTTATTAGCGCCTGGTTCGTCGATTAACTCATCCGTTCCCGGAAATAACTTTGCAATCTTCAGTGGTACATCTATGGCTGCTCCTCACGTGGCTGGCGCTTTCGCCGTACTGGCGTCACGTGCTCCGGGGGCGACAATCGATCAGATTCAAAATGCGCTGATAAGCACCGGTGTAGATGTGACTGATACGAGAAATAACCTCTCACGGCCACGTATCAATGTTGGAAACGCACTAGAGGCTCTTGCTCCGCCAAGCAATTGGCAAGTGGCCTCGAGCGATGGAACTAAGTTTACGCATGCCGGTGAATGGATCAAAGGCTGGGCGACCGGGGAGTATTGGCGGCCGTTTGTGGCGGACGTGAATGGAGGCGGCAAGGCAGACTTGGTGGTGTGGTTTCCTGGGCGCTAGTGAAGCGTAACCGTCCGTCCGAGTACCGTAGTTGATGCGATCGGCTAACTCAGAGACGTTTAATGGCTTCAGATTGGTATAAGAATGGTTCTTGTAAAGAGATGCCTTCTCAAGGGTAAATACAATCAAGTGAACAATGACGTAGTGGTCAAATACTTTTTTGGCTCATAATAATGTTCTTGAGATGTACTGGTTTGTGGGATCGCCAAAGCCTAATCGATTTTCTAGCCAAACATCCCTACGAAGTACCTTGTTTTGTGTCAGTGTAACGCTTGAAAGATAGGTTCAACCATTTGTGACCAGAGGAAATTGATGTGGGTGCTGCTGACGATTTTGATTGTTTTCGCCTCAATGCCGGAGCGTTCCAGTCACGCGATGTCTGCTCAAGAATTAACGAAGTCGGTTTCAATTCTTAAAAAGAAAGCTGGCTCGGGAATGGTCCGAGTCATCGTCAAAGTCCGACCATCATCAGCTCAGCGAGAGATTGAATCTGCGAAGGCAAATATCGCGAAGGTTATGCGACAGGAGGGGGCGCCGGTCGTTGAACCTCTGGAAGGACAGCCTTTGATAGTGATGGAATTAAGCGCAGATCAGTTGGATCGATTGATCGCTACAGGTCTCGTGGAGTCGATCCAAGAAGACCGCATTGATCGCGCATTTTGAAGCGGCTTACGCTCATCGCGCAACCTAAGAATTAGGTCGAGACGATTTTGATCGAGGACACGGCGAGGTGACTGTGATCTTCCCTCGATTTCATGGACACGTGGTTACGCGACTGCTGCCCGCGCTTCATACTCAGCTGGGGAGTGATAGCCGAGGGTTGAGTGCCGACGCTGCCGATTGTAGAACCCCTCGATGTATTCGAAGATCTCCTTCTTGGCTTCGTCTCGGGTGGCATAGTGCCGATGGTACACGAGCTCCCGCTTGAGCGTTCCAAAGAAACTTTCGACGCACGCGTTGTCCCAGCAGTTGCCTTTGCGGCTCATACTGGGAATAAGGCCATACTCAGCGAGTCGGTGCTGGTAGCTCGTCGCGGCATACTGACTGCCGCGGTCCGAATGGTGCAGGAGCCCTACCCTGGGAATTCGGTTCATCACGGCCATCAGGAGGGCCTGCTCCGCCAACTCACCCGTTAATCGCTGGCCCATCGCCCAGCCGACCACCCGGCGTGAATACAGATCGAGTAGAACCGCCAGATAGAGCCAGCCCTCCCGTGTCCAGACGTAGGTCAGGTCTCCGGCCCACACTCGATTAGGAGCTTCAACCGTGAAGGCCCGATCCAGAGTATTTGCGGCCACCGGGAACTGATGCTGGGACTGGGTGGTGGCGCGCCACTTCGTCACGGTCTTCGCCCGAATACCGTCTTGGCGCATGAGCCGAGCGACGCGATGCTCGCCAACGCGGTGCCCCTGTTTGACTAAGGCGTCCCAGATCCGGGGACTGCCGTACGTTTCCCGCGACTCCTGGTGGATCACCCGAATGGCTGAGCGCAGTATACGCGTCTGGATGGACCGGGCACTTTCAGGCCGTGATCGCCACGCGTAATAGCCCGCTGCCGAGACGGCGAGGACACGGCACATTAAGCGGATCGGATAGCGACGGTCGTGTTCGTGGATCACGCGGTATCTCATCGCGACTCCTTCGCGAAGAACGCCGCCGCACGTTTTAAAAAATCCCGCTCCTGCTTCAAAATAGCATTTTCCCGCCGGAGCTGGATCAGTTCCGCCTGTTCGGCCCGGAGAGAGTGCCGGGTCTGTCCACACCCCTCAGCCTGCTGTTGCTCCGCGCGCCACCGGTAGAGGAGATGGTCCGCAATCCCCAGATCCCGCGCCACCTGTGCAACGGGATGTCCTGACTCCCGGACTAAGCGCACCGCTTCTTCTTTGAACGCCTCCGTATACGACCGTCGTGTCTTCGAGCTCATACTGTCCTCCGATTTCCTCATTCTCCCACTTAGGGAGGTGTCTGTGAAATCGGGGGAAGGGCACTGATTTGGTCGCCAGCTCAGACTAATGAGACTGCTCGTCAGCTGCAAAGAGTCCGAAGCCGTATCCTTGTTCTATCGCTGCAAGTCCGCATTAACCCGTCGGGCAGACCACCAACCTTCACCTGAAACCCAACGGCTGCTGAAGCTATTGCAACCAAGCTAGATCCCTCACCCTAGTCCCTTTCCCCTCTACCAGTCTTTCCCCCGACCGTTTTCGAATTTGTCCCTCCATTTGTCCCGCGCACCATGGTTCACTGTGCGCCCTATACAACCGAATAAAGAGGTGTGCGGTGCGGACCTGGCGCACAAGACGTCCCATCGCGATCGCGAATGCAGTTTCGACAGTGGCGGCTTTGCTGTGGCTACTGCTGGCCGCGGCGAATCCGGTCGAAGAGTCTGTTGCGCCCGACGCCGGATCGCATCTAGCTCAAGAGCTCGCAGACTTGCTGATCATCATTCAAGAGGAGGCGAGCGTGTCTTGCGAACCCTCACAATTGAGGGTGCCGTAATTGTTCGATGTGTCGAGCATGAGCGCCGATCGAATGAATTTGTCCCCCTGATTGTCCTAGCGTTGCGCTATAGGTGCCGGCCATACAGCAGCTATCCACTCACATATGAACACGGAGGTTTCTACGCGTGACACCCTCTTCTTTAGCAAGTTGCGGGTGCTCTTGGCGCGGGGGCGGCCGCATCGTCGATGCGTGTGGCTGACTGATTCCAGGAGGATGCTGATGCGCGATGCTTTGTTCTTCAGCATGCTGTTAAAGGCGGCCTTTCCTTTCAGTCGAACTACTTGGTTCAGAGTCCCAGTATCCCCCGCTGCCTCTGCGTATGGCTGCAACAGGATGCAGAAGGGACATTGTGGGAGAGGACCATAAATCCATCCTTATCCGTTCACCCGAAGGGAAGGCAAGTCAGATAAGAGTCAGACCCTGTGTTCCGAATTATGAATAGGAGGGAAAGCCATGACGCTGCTCAAAATGATCGGTCGCGCGCTTACGTGTGCCGCATTGGTGATCGCCTGGGAGGGAATCGCGGCGGCCTCCGTTGCTACTCCGACAGCTCCAACGCCCACGAGACAGGCAGTCACGACCACGATGCTGGGGATGCCGCTTCAGTTTGAAGTCAATCAGGGCCAGGTCGATGCCCAGGTCAAGTTCCTGGCGCGCGGCAGCGGCTACACCCTGTTCCTGACGCCGACGGAATCGGTCCTGGTGCTCACCGGGCGTGAAGCGTCAAATGTGAAGCGTGAAGCGGAGTCTGACCCGCCAGATGTCATTGGCCATGAGTCGCAGGAGTACAAGCACAGCGTGGTGCGGATGCAGCTTAAAGGGGCGAATCCTTCACCAACTGTCAGCGGTATGGAGCAATTGCCGGGTGTCGTGAACTATTTCATCGGCAACGACCCGGCGAAGTGGCGCACCAAGATCCCCACCTATGCCAAAGTGCACTACCAAGAGGCTTATCCGGGCATCGACCTGGCGTATTACGGCAATCAAGGCAAACTGGAATACGACTTCATTGTGGCGCCGGGTGCCGATCCGAATCAAATCAAGCTGGTCTTCGAAGGAGCGTCCGACATCACGGTCGCTGAGCGCGGCGATCTGCTCCTGACCACGGCGCTGGGCGATGTGCGCCTTCAGAAGCCGATCGTCTATCAGCTCGGACAGGATGGGCACAAAACCCTGGTGGCGGGGACCTATGTCGTGGCCGCGCCACCGGATCACTCACTGATGACGTCCCGTTTTTTGCCGGCACGGACTGTCGGCATTCAACTCGCAGCCTACGATCACAGCAAACCGGTGGTGATCGATCCGGTCATCGCCTACAGTACGTACCTGGGGGGCAGCTCGGCTGAGAGTGGACGTGGCATTGCGGTGGATAGCGCCGGGTCAGCCTACATCACGGGGGACACCATCTCTGCGAATTTTCCTGTGCTGTCCGCGAGCCAAGGGGGGCTTGCCGGAGTCACTGACGCCTTTGTCACCAAGCTCGATGCCACGGGGGCTCGGGTCTACAGCACCTACCTGGGCGGCAGCGGTTCCGATCTTGGATATGGCATTGCGGTGGATGGCGCCGGGGCAGCCTACGTCACGGGGCAAACAGGCTCTCTGAACTTTCCCGTGTTGACCGCGAGCCAAGGGGCGTTCGGAGGAGGTAGTTTTGATGCCTTTGTCACGAAGCTCGATGCCACAGGGTCTCGGGTCTACAGCACTTATCTGGGTGGCAGTAACACTGACGAGGGACGTGGCATCGCGGTGGATGGCGCGGGGGCGGCCTATGTCACGGGGGAGACACAGTCCGCGAATTTTCCTATGCTGGCCGCGAGCCAAGGAGTGTTCGCAGGAGGGGCTGACGTTTTTATCACGAAGTTTAATGCGGTGGGGGCTCGGGTTTACAGCACCTATCTGGGTGGCAGCAGTGTTGATTTTGGATTGGGTATCGCGGTGGATGGCACCGGGGCCTCGTATGTGACCGGGTACACAATCTCCACGGACTTTCCCGTACTGTCCGCGAGTCAAGGGGCGCTGGCAGGATCTATCGATGCCTTTGTCACCAAGCTGGATGCCACAGGGGTTCGGGCCTACAGCACCTACCTGGGTGGCATCCATACTGATGAGGGACATGGTATCGCGGTGGATGGTGCCGGGGCGGCCTATGTCACGGGGCGAACAGAGTCCCCAAACTTTCCCGTGCTGTCCGCGAGCCAAGGGGTGCTCGGTGGAGATCTTGATGCCTTTATCACCAAGTTTAATGCTGTGGGCGCTCGGGTTTACAGCACCTATCTGGGTGGCAGCAATAACGATGAGGCACGTGGCATCGCGGTGGATGGCGCCGGGGCAGCCTACGTGACGGGACGGACGAACTCCACGAATTTTCCCGTTCTGTCCGCGAGCCAGAGCGTATATGGAGGAGTGCTCGATGCCTTTGTCACTAAACTCGATACCGCTGGGGCTCGGATCTACAGCACCTATCTGGGTGGGAGCGGTGCCGATCTTGGATATGGCATTGCGGTGGACGGCGCCGGGGCAGCCTACGTCACGGGACAGACAGGTTCCCTGAACTTTCCTGTATTGTCCGCGAGCCAAGGGGCGCATGCGGGATCTGGTGATGCGTTTGTCACCAAGTTATCCGGGAAGCCCATTGCGAATGCCGGTTCTGATCAAACGGCGTCGGAAGGGGCGCTGGTCACATTGGACGGCATCGGCAGCACGGCCGCCGATCCCACTTACACGTGGACACAAATCGCCGGCCCCCCGGTTTCTCTGGTCGATTCCGGATCGGCGCATCCGACATTCACGGCTCCCCATGTGCCGCCGGCCGGGGACATGCTGACCTTCGAACTGCATGTGTGCGAAGGGACCAGTACGACGAACTGCAGTGATCTCGATTCCGTGAACGTCCGCGTGACCAATGTCAATCAGCCGCCGATGGCACAAGCCGGCCCGGATCAGA
This sequence comes from Candidatus Nitrospira nitrificans, assembly GCF_001458775.1. NCBI lineage: Bacteria > Pseudomonadati > Nitrospirota > Nitrospiria > Nitrospirales > Nitrospiraceae > Nitrospira > Candidatus Nitrospira nitrificans. The sequence continues at coordinate 39,491 of NZ_CZPZ01000001.1, read as the reverse complement.
CCGTGCAAGAAGGCAGTCCGGTCACGCTCGACGGCACAGCCAGTTTCGATCCCGACTTCGAACCGCTGACCTATACGTGGTTCCAAGTGTTCGGCCAGCCGATCACCCTGACCAATCCCCTGACGGCGACGCCGAGCTTTATGGCTCCGTCCGTGGGAGCCGGAGGAGGACAAGTTGATTTTGAGCTTATCGTCACCGATGCCCATGGATTGAACCATGCGGATTACGTCTCGATATTTATCAGCAATGTCAATCAGCCGCCGCTGGCCCACGCCGGTCCGGATCAAACGAAGAACGAGCAAACGCTGGTGACGCTCGACGGCAGCGGCAGTCACGATCCAGACTCGGACAGCCTGAACTATAGCTGGACCCAGACCGGCGGGCCGTCCGTGGCCCTTACCGGCGCGAACACGGTCAATCCGACCTTTACTGCGCCGAGTGTAGCCGCCGGTGGAGCGTTCCTAACCTTCCAACTGGTGGTCCACGATGGGCACGTCAGCAGCTCCGCCGATACCGTGCGAATTGCGGTGGTGAACGTGAACGACCCACCGGTCTGTAGCCTGGCCCAGGCGAGCCCGAGTCTTCTCTGGCCGCCGAATCACGCCATGGCTCAGGTGAGCATCATGGGGCTGACAGATCCACAAAACCAGACGCTCACGATCACCTATCCGAACGTGACGCAGGATGAGCCGATCAATGGTCTCGGCGATGGAGACACGACTCCGGATGCGGCCGTATCGGGGAATGACATCCTGCTGCGCGCGGAACGATCCGGGTCCGGGAATGGCCGGGTCTATGTGGTGCATTTCACGGCGACGAATAGCGACGGCGCCCATTGCAGCGGCAGCGTGAAGGTGGCGGTTCCACACAATAAGAAAGATCCGGCGGTCGAAGGCTCGCAGCTCTACAACTCGTTTGGCCCATAGGAGAGCATCGAGGCGGGAGCCATATATGGCTCCCGCTTTGAGAAGGGGCATAGAAAGATGTGGAAAAAGTCCTCCAGCGGCGTTCTGTCACCGCTCAGAGGCTCACCTATGGCGCGGAGTACGATTCGCTTCTTCGCTTGTTGCAGCCTTGCTGGATGGCCTTATTGCGCATCTTGCATAGCTGTTCAGCCTCGTCTCAAACCTCGATAGCAGCCTGATTAGGAGATGAAGGTAGGATCTGTCGCATGAATCGGACTGGATTCAATGAATCTGTTTGGATTCGGCCTATTCGATCGAGGGGTCGAAGACAGCCAGGGCGTGCTTCACACGAATTCGCGTGAAACGACGATATTTCCCACAATACTTGCGCCCATTGGCGGACTACGACGAGAGCACAGGATTTGCTAGGGATAACAGCAGTCCCAGATCGATACCGCGTAATGAGCGTCAGGGCTCTCTCCAAGCGGCGATCACTACGGTGGCTGAAATGTGCAACGCTGAATTCGAACATGTGACCATGACCTCAGACTTCACGATTGTCCGATGTTCCTTCGTTCAGGTTTCATCGGGATATTCTGTCATCACCGCAGTCTTTCAACCGGACACCGCGGACTCGACGAACGACCAAATCACCTTAACCCCGGCCATCACCGGCGGCAGCTCCACTCTGACGCTGCTCGCCGGGCGATATGCAGGCATGTGGAAAAGGAGGACAACATGAAGATGACACACTTTAGTCTTGTCGCGTTGAGCGCAGCGTTCCTGGCGTGGCCAGCAGCAGTCATTGCGGGAGATTTTAAGACCCCGATTGCTCCGGAGGAAGTTCTTAAGTCCTCGAACCCGATACCACCGACTTCCGAGGTGGTGAAGGAAGCTCCGAGTATTTATGAAACCAAGTGCAGCAAATGTCACGGTGAGAAGGGTGATGGGAAAGGATCCGCCACGAAAGGATTAGACGTCAAACCGAGAAATTATACGGACAGAAGCGTGATGGAGAAAATCCCGGATGGGCAACTGTTTTGGATCATCGCGAATGGAAGCGACCCTGAGGCGACGGAGATGGGTGCCTACAAGAAAAAGCTCTCCGAGGAACAGATGTGGGCGCTCGTCCACCACATCAGAAAGTTCACACAGTAACCTCGCAGGATCATGACATGGAAGGGAAGCGGAATGCGGATGCGAGCGTTGTTTGCGTTCATGCTGAGCATCGCGGCGTCGGGATTGCTGACAATCATGGCGCCACAGGAGGCGAAATCTATTCCCGCGTTTAGCCGGCAGACGGAGAAGTCCTGTTCAACCTGTCACCAAGCACTCCCGAAGCTGAATCAAACGGGGCAAAGCTTTCGCATGAACGGATTCCGGTTTCCAGAGGACAAGGAGTGGTCCGACATCCAAGATATGAAACATGTGCCTGTGTCGACGCGAATTATCGTGGAGGCCGAATACAACAACGCGGGTAATAGCAAGCCGACGTCGAAGCTAGGAGTGGCCACGATTGAACTCATGGCCGGTGCCCCCCTGGGCAAGACCGGCATATTTTCTCCCTATATCGATATTGGGTATGCGAATAGGACAGTCGCGATTAATCAGGCCTATGGACAAGTAAACGATCTGATTGGAGCGACCGGGCATGGATTGCTCAACCTTAGATTTGGCCAGTTTGATATTGCACTTCCGTTTCTGTCTCATTCGCAACGGGTCATGCGGCAACGATACTTTGCCCAAAGCGCACTCGGTCTCCTCGGGGCACGTGCGCAGACCGTCACGCCGCCTGGGGTCGCGGTGGCCGATGAAGCCATAGAATTCTACAACACGGCGGTGGAGCTCAACGGACAACTGGTAGGAGACACGCTCACCCATCGCTATATGGTGGGCGTATTTCAACCACAACAATTGACGGAGGTGAACCGGCTTGAGAATCCGGGGGTCTATGCGACTTATGCGCTCACGCTGTTTGATAACTACCAAATCGGGGCCATCTATAAGCGGGATGTCGTCAACAATCCCTCGGTTGTGATCCCGGACGGGAGGAAGGCCCTCAATAAGTGGGGCATTGCCGGGGAAGGCAAGTTCGGACCGCTGATCGTCACGGCTGGGTATTTCAGGTCAGCCTCGCTCGATCGCCGCGATTTTCAGAATGTTCTTGTGGAAGGCCTGTATATTCCAAATAAAACGTGGTCGTTCGGTGCCCGATGGGATCATCTGATGCAACAGGGAGCCCAGTCCGGCTCACGCACGACCGCGATGATTCGGTATCACATCACCACCAGCGTCTACGCTCAAGGAGAGTGGCGCGTGACGAATTCGTTCAACACCGGACAATTCGAACCGGATTCGTTACAGGGGCGATTGTTTATGAATGCCGGCTTTTAGCCATATTGAGCGACGGCCTGGATATGCCGAGCCCGCAGAGGATGCGATCCTTTGTGCGATTCTAGAACAGCGGAGCTTCGCTGATGTTATGTAGTCACATGCGTAGTTGCAGCTCTTTACCACGGGAGATTAGGCTGACATTTCCGCCCCGTCAGTTCATGGGCCGCATGGCAGAAAAGACGATGCGATACACCTTCTAACCATGCTTGCTCTATTTTCGAGTTTTGGAATGCGTTTTTTGTTTCCTGTCCCGGTCTTATCGTTTGCAATCTGTTTGCTTGCCAATGCATGTGGGCTCACCAACACGAAAGTCGTGGACGAAATGCTGGTGGATAACCCACGCGGTGCCGTATTTCTTCAGAAAGCTGAGGATGGGTGGTTCGGGACCGCCCATCCGCTGGCGATGAGTCCTGCTTTTCTGGCTTCTGTTTTTCGAGGGGTGCACGTCAAAGCTACGGAGAGAGGGCAAAACTATGAAAGTCCTGTCTTTTCCGATGACGATACCGAGTTCCTCACCCCATTAATTAGTACTGCCCTCTCTCAGGCCGTCAGAAGTCAGGTGGTCGGATTCCGGGTCAGTCGCGATACGGATATGGGAAGTGAAACAACGGGCGGAATACTCTACATACAGGGACGTTTGTTGCACCTCACGTTCACCCACTACCGCGCACAGCGAGACCGTGCTAGTCCGGCTGGTATGTCAGCACGAATTGACCCTAATCCCACAGGATTGAACACACGTCAGCTCGGTTTCGTTCCGGAATCTGCGAGGCGATCAAGCAGGAACACGCAGCCGGACGTCACCAAGACGCCTCCTATCGCCTCACTCGTCATTGAGTACGAGGCTATCCCTGCCTGGTTGGCACCATCATCGACACAGCCCCAACCTCAACTCGACCAGGCTCCTGTTATCCCACGGCATAATCAGTCCATCCATTCGACACGCGATGCCGCCGCCTCTCACAATACACATGTGGCACCAGGTACGGAGAATTCCGTCCAAGCGCCTGGTAGTGGAAAAGAGACGGAGTTGGAAACATTAAAGGAGAAAGTGCGCACGCTCCAGCGCCGTCTCTTGGAACTTGAGGGTAATACACAGAGAAAATAAAAGCCGTAACAGCTGGGGTGGAAGGCTAACCTGTGAGGGAAAGCACAATCGTATGATGTGGGCAGTCCGCATAAGCCTCTGAACGTTTTGCTAGATCCGCATAGTAAGTCCAAACATCTCCTCTCCGCTATTGCGGTGCGATCCGGTATCGTAGCCGGGTCAGTAAAGGGCATGAGTGCTGTGAGGGAGGTGCTGGCGGATGAAGACATTTACCGCGTACTTAGAATGGGATCCCGAAACAAACTTGTATGTGGGCTTTGTGCCTGGGAATCCAGGGCACATAGCAGTGGAAAAGCTTGGACGAATTGCGGAAGAATCTGAAAGAAGTGCTGGGGCTTTGTCTTGAAGAATCTTAACTCAACACTCACAACTTCCTCGACCATCAGCCGTCACCTTCTCCGCCTTGCGCCGCTACTAAAGACACCGTATCCGGGCTGCACCGGCACGATCGAGGTTCAAGTGCCCCGCAACAACAAGGACCGAGCTGTCGAAGGAACCTAGCCATACGATTCTTTTTGGCCTTTAGGCGAGAATCGAGGCGAGAGCCATATGGTTCCCGCTTCGAGAAGGGCATAGGTTTTCCCGAGTTCTTTTCCCCTCCCACTCAAGACAATATCCGGCTGAACCTCATCACCAAGAGCTGATAGGCTCATTCATCGAATCCGCTTCTGCGCAGTGCAATATACCGTAGTTCTTCGCGTTTGCAGATCGCCACAATTTTCTACAATCACGTCTTGCTCGATAATACGGTAGACGATTCTGATGTCTTTCTTAGCCGCGTAGAGCTTGCAATAACCTCTGAGGTCGAAGCCGGCTTTGTTTCCGAGATGTTCCTCGAGGAGGGGAAGGTTTCGAGCTTCTTGAGCGGATATTGCAGTTTAAGAGGTTCGTGTTGTATTTTATGAAAATTGCCCATCAAGCAATCTGCATAAAATACAACACGGTCATGAAACGCAAGCTTGGACAGCTCGAATCCCAACTGCTCGCCTTTGCGCATATGCGGAAGACCCGCACCTTGAGGATTGGTGATCTTCGTGGACCACTGCGTCTCAGCGCCAAACAGGAGCGCGAATTATTCAGCCGTATGGCGCGAGCCAAGCTGATCGCCAGAATCCGTCCTGGGCTGTACGTCATTCCACCGCGTCTGCCATTGGGCATGGCTTGGACTCCCCGCGAGGCAGAGGCGTTGAACGCCTTGATGAAGGATGCAGGAGGACGGTACCAAATCTGCGGTCCTAATGCCTTCAATCTGTACGGCTTTGACGAACAAGTCCCGATTCGTGTGTATGCGTACAATAATCGGATTTCCGGAGAGCGGAAAATCGGTGCGGTCGAGCTCACGCTCATCAAGGTAACTGATAGGCGACTAGGTGACACGGAAATCGTTGCTTCAACGGATGGAGAGGAAGCCATCTACTCATCGCGCGTACGGTCCTTAGTGGATGTCGTATATGACTGGTCGCGTTTCAACGGCATCCCGCGCGGGTATGAGTGGATTCGTCGGGAGTTGAAGACGCGGCGGATCACTGCGGGGGAGTTGGTGGCCAGCACCCTGCGCTATGGAGACAAGGGTACGATCCGCAGAATTGGTGCCCTGCTGGAAGGGGAAGGCGTCGAGGAAAAGCTATTGCGCAAGCTGGAACGGGAGATCAGGCGAACGAGCGGACCTATCCCGTTGAATCCCAGGAAGCCAAAACGAGGCCCAGTGAATCAACGCTGGGGTGTGGTGATGAACGAGCGGATGTGATGTGTGATGCGGGATCTCTTCACTCAGATTGAATTCTTTCGTGAAGCGTTGAGTTTCACGAGCCAGAGCTCCGGTTTTCCTGAGCGGCTGATCGAAAAGGATTATGTCTGCACGTTGTTGCTGGAAGTTTTGACTGCGGCGCATGATGAGCTGGTATTCAAGGGCGGCACCTGTTTGGCAAAGGTGTATGCCGATTTCTACCGCATGAGCGAAGATTTGGACTTTGTGATTCCCATGCCCGTGGACGCGTCTCGCTCAAAGAGGAGCGCGCATGCCAAGAGTCTAAAAGACATCATCGGCGCGCTTCCGGAGCAATTTCCCTTTGTGCGTGTGGTCGAGCCACTGACGGGTTTCAATAACTCGATGCAATACAATGCTGTTGTCGGGTATGCCTCCTCTCTTGGGGGACGAGAAGAGACGATTAAGATCGAAGTGGGCCTTCGTGAGCCGCTAAGGCTGCCGCCTGTCGATGCAGCGGCCAAGACGGTTCTGCTTGACCCTGTGTCTCGCGAACGACTCGTTCCTGTCATCAAAGTGCGCTGCATTTCCAGAACCGAGGCTCTTGCCGAAAAGTTTCAAGCCGCCTTGTCACGGCGAGAATCTGCTTTACGGGACTTCTTTGACTTGGATTGTGCCGTCCGGAACCTGGACTTGAAACCCGATGACGGCGAATTGGTAGCGCTGGTGCGTGACAAGATGCAAATTCCCGGTAACGATCCGATCGATGTTTCAGCAAGCCGCATGGCCGATCTACGGCAGCAGCTTGAGCCGCAACTGCGCCCCGTTTTGCGGTCTGAAGATTTTCGGGAGTTCGATTTGGACAGGGCATTTGGAATCGCTGCACGCCTGGAAGAGCGGTTGAGGAGTCTCCGATGATCACCGACATCCGTAGCGAAAATCGGTGCTCCACTCTTGCCGGGTTTTTGCGCGACCGATTCGAATGGGACGCGTCTTTCAGCCGAACACCACCCGACACACTCTTCCCCCGATAGCCCACCGGGTCATTCAGCACGTCGACCATGAAGATCCAATCGGATCTACAAGGTAGAGACATCTTGCCGGATTGCGTCTTTGAGGAATGCGAGTAGAGTCTCCACAGGATCGTCATAACTTTCGTCGGCGTAGATTACGACTGTATGCAGAGGAGGTGCGGATACCCGTCGCGGACGAACAGAAAGGGGGGGCCGGTCCTCCGCGTGACTGTCGAACCTGTTCAAACATCCAACCTGTTTGAGGAGGCAAAGATGAAGACTCTCAGCTATTCGCTGATGACAGTGGGACTGATACTGGCGCTCGGGGGAGTCGTGGCCGTGTTCGACTTCGATCAACCCTCGGATGTATTTTCGTCGGCCTGGTGGATGATTGTCGGTGGATGGTGTCTCGTCTTAACAGGGATAGGGATGGATATCTTGCAGCTGTTCACGATCGCTAAACGCGAACCGGCATACGTATTTCAACCAGAGACGAATGTGTCTAAAGGAGTCAAAGGGGACGTCACTCGCACCTGATGATCTGAGAGGGGTTTCTTACGCGCGGGCTTTTTGCCTAGGATGAGCGGTTGGAACGGATCGTTGGATTCACCGGTTTTCATAAAAGCCCGCCTTCCACAGGCGGGCTTTTGCATTTGTCGATAGGCAACTTCCTGCCTCACCAATTCCCAGAGCCCTCCGTCGGAGGTATTTTCAGGACATGCCGATACCGTCGCCGGCGCGGACCTTACTGCAACCGGGACTCTGTGTATCAGTGATAGAGGACCCTTAGCTAATTGACGAGAAGTCATCGTGTTCTGCTCTTGTGAAAGTGAGGGGGCTGAGTTTATCATGACGCCCGCAAGCAGTCGGAACCTCTTACACATGGAGCACTGTGCATGAAACAGGATCAGAACAAGCCGTCGGCATCGACTCGGATTGAGCAGGATACCATGGGGGAGCTGGCTGTCCCCGTTGAGGCGTACTACGGAGTGCAGACCGCGCGCGCGATCGAGAATTTCCCGATCAGTTCGCTGCGCATGCCACGGGGAGTGATTCGGGCCATGGGGATGATCAAGCGGGCCGCCGCGACGGTGAATCACTCCCTTGGCTTGTTGGACAAACAACCGGCCGAGGCGATCAAACTGGCGGCGACCGAAGTGGTCGACGGCAAACTGGATGCGGAATTTCCGGTGGATATTTTTCAGACGGGGTCCGGCACGTCCACCAATATGAACACGAACGAGGTGATCTCGAACCGCGCGACGGAGCTGCTCGGCGGGGCGCGCGGCAGCAAGCTCGTGCATCCCAACGACCATGTGAATCTCGGCCAATCGAGCAACGACGTGATTCCCACGGCCATTCACATCGCCGCGTCGGAAATGATGCAGCAGCAGTTGCTGCCGGCGCTGACTCGATTGAATAAGGCGTTGAAGCGCAAGGCGAAGGAGTTCGATCAGATTGTAAAAATCGGGCGCACACACCTTCAAGACGCCACGCCGGTCCGCCTCGGGCAGGAATTCGGCGGCTATGCCAGGCAGATAGAGCTCGGTATTCAGCGGGTCACACAAGCCCAGGCGGCCTTGAGCGAAGTCGCATTGGGTGGGACCGCGGTCGGCACGGGGTTGAACTGTCATCCGCAATTTTCAAAAAAAGTCATGGCCGTCATTTCCAAAGAAACCGGCTGCTCGTTTAAAGAAGCCAAGAATCATTTCGAGGCTCAGTCGGCACAGGACTCCCTGGTTGAGGCGAGCGGGTGCCTGCGCACCCTGGCCGTGAGTCTCATGAAGATCGCCAATGATATTCGCTGGCTCGGCTCCGGGCCGCGGTGCGGGCTCGGTGAAATCAATCTGCCCGAGACGCAGCCCGGGTCTTCGATCATGCCGGGGAAGGTCAATCCGGTGATTGCCGAGTCCGTCACCATGGTCTGCGCGCAAGTGATCGGGAACGATGTGACGGTGACTGTCGGCGGGCAGGCGGCGAATTTCGAGCTGATCGTCATGATGCCGGTGATGGCCTATAATCTTCTTCAGTCCATCGAGCTGTTGGCTACAGCCTCCGATAACTTCTCGGCCAAGTGTATTGAAGGGATCAAGGCGAACGAAGAGCGGTGCAAGAGCCTTATCGAGGAAAGCTTGGCGATGTGTACGGCCTTGGCGCCGGAGATCGGCTACGAAGCCGCGGCCAAACTGGCGAAGGACGCCTATAAGTCCGGCAAGACGGTCAGGCAGGTGGCGAAAGACCAAAAGGTATTACCGGATAAACGTCTCGCCCAACTCCTTGATCCCTGGCGTATGACCGAACCGGGCGGACCGGTAGGGAGCGCGGGAGGATAACCGAACCGCGCGCAGGTATTGTCTTACAGCGGCTGGTCTGTATACTGAAGCATCATGAGGGGAGCAGAGTACAGACAGCATGTCGGGGTTGGTCTCGTGGCCTTGCTGGTCGCAGGCACGTTCGGTGGATGTGCCGCGACGGGGCGTCACTCGCTACAGGATGAGAGGAGCGTGATTCCTCTGATGGGCGCGCGTGGAACCCACTGCTGTGCCATGGAGAAGGGTATTCCACGGCAGGCGGCGCTGGCGAGGACAGCGGTGAGATTTGTCGGGCAGTCCCGTATTCAGGTGGGCGGACGGAACTTTACTCCAGATTGTTCCGGCTTCGTTCGGGGTGTCTACGCCTCGCAGCGTGTGGACTTGTATGGTGGGCTGGGCGAGCTCGACGGCGGCAACGGTGTCGGGCGCATCTTTACCCATGTCGTAGAACATGGGCGGATTCACTATGGCCCCACTGTCCATCCCGGAGATCTGGTCTTTTTCCACAACACGTGGGATTTCAACCGAGATGGATTGCCGAACGACCCGCTCACGCATGTCGGTGTCGTCGAAAAGGTGGACCTCGATGGGACCGTGGTGTTCGTCAGTTCGGTTTCAGCGGGGATTGAACGGTATCGCATGAACCTGAAGCATCCGGACACACACAAAGCTTCGGATGGGCGAGTCCTGAACGATTTCCTCCGACGCAGGCACGCGGGGGACGCCCCTGGGACCTACTACCTTGCGGGCCGACTGTTTGCTGCGTTTGGAACCCTCGCTCATTAAACGGATGTTGAAAATGTCCTCCAGCGTCGTTCCCGCCTCGCAGACTCGTCGATGCGGGCTGAGCGGGCGAAGCGGGTGCGCCGGGGTGGGTGGCTAAGAACAAGGTCTTTTTGAATATCAAAATAGTTTTCGACAGCCTGCTACCGTGTGCGCGAATTATCCTGCGATGTCCTCTTAGACTCGAACAAACCTGTTCGTAACGTGACCGTCCTTTATCCAAGTCTTAGAGAGCGCGGACCGCTGACGCGTTCGGAAAGATAGGTCAGTGATACCGATGACGACTGAAACGACTCAGAGCGCAGCAGACGCGGCGCGGGTGAAAATCATTCCGATCATCGCCAAGGAGCTCAAGGTCGGAGCCGCCCAGGTTGCCGCTGCCGTGGCGCTGCTCGACGGCGGGGCGACGGTGCCCTTCATCGCGCGTTATCGGAAAGAGGCGACCGGCAACCTGGACGACACCCACCTGCGCACGCTGGAGGAACGGTTGTTCTATCTGCGCGAATTGGAAGAGCGCCGCACTGCCGTATTAGTTTCGATTGAAGAACAGGGGAAGCTCACGGATGCGTTGCGGGCGAGCATCGAGGCCGCCGCCACCAAGCAGGCCGTCGAAGATCTGTACCTCCCGTTCAAACCGAAACGCCGCACGCGCGCGCAGATCGCCCGCGAAGCCGGGCTGGAACCGTTGGCCGATAGCCTCGTGGCTGATCCGAAGCTGGATCCCGAACAAGAAGCGCTCAAGTACATTCGCGCCGTGCCGGCTGCCGAAGGAGTGGAGGCGATCAATGTGCCTGATGCCAAGGCTGCGTTGGAAGGGGCACGGGACATTCTGATGGAGCGGTTTGCCGAAACGGCCGACCTATTAGCTATGTTGCGGACGCGGTTGTGGGACCAAGGTGTCCTGACTTCGACGGTGGTCAAAGACAATGAAACGGCGGAAGAGGAGAAGTTTCGTGACTACTATGCCTATGCGGAGTCGATCAAGACCATTCCCTCGCATCGGGCCCTTGCGTTATTCCGAGGTCGTACGCTGGGAGTCTTGAAACTCGAATTGGGTTTAGGGGAGGCTCTGGACAAGGTCGTTCCCCATCCCTGCGTGGCAACGATCGCGGCTCACGCGGGCATCGAAGATCGCGGGCGACCCGCGGACAAATGGCTGGCCGGCGTGTGCGAATGGACGTGGCGCGTCAAGATGCATCTCCAGATCAGCACCGAACTCTTGGTGCAGTTGCGCGAAGCCGCCGAGGCCGAGGCGATCAAAATTTTTGCCAGGAACTTGCATGAGTTGTTATTGGCGTCGCCGGCCGGGCCCAAGGTCATCCTCGGCCTGGATCCCGGCATTCGCACCGGATGCAAAGTGGCGGTGGTCGATGCCACGGGGAAATTATTGGCGACGGAGACGATCTACCCGCATCAGCCTCGTAATGATCGGCAGGGGTCGTTACAGACGCTCGTTCGTCTGATCGTTCAACATGGCGTGGAATTGCTGTCCATTGGGAATGGGACGGCCAGTCGGGAGACGGATAAGTTAGCCGGCGAGGCGATCAAGGCGGTCGCCGCGCAACGACCTGACCAGCATGTGGCGAAACTTGTGGTGAGCGAGGCAGGGGCGTCGGTCTATTCGGCGTCGGCCTTTGCCGCGGCCGAGTTTCCCGAGTTGGATGTCAGTTTACGCGGGGCGGTGTCCATCGCCAGGCGAGTGCAGGATCCGTTGGCCGAACTGGTGAAGATCGAGCCGAAGGCGATCGGAGTGGGGCAATATCAGCATGACGTCGATCAGCGGGCCTTGGCGCGGTCGCTTGATGCCACGGTCGAAGATTGCGTCAACGCGGTCGGCGTGAACGTCAACACGGCTTCGGTGCCCTTGTTGGAACGGGTATCGGGCCTCAACAAGACATTGGCCAGGAATATCGTGGAATATCGCAATGCGAACGGACCGTTCTCAAACCGGACGGCGATCCGCAAGGTTCCGCGTCTCGGTGAAAAAACCTTCGAGCAGGCGGCAGGCTTCCTGCGTATTCCCGACGGCGACAATCCCTTGGATCAGTCCGCCGTTCACCCGGAGGCTTATCCGGTGGTTGAACGCATTCTGGTACGACTCGGAACCGGGATCACCGACGTGATGCGTCAGCCTGCGGTCTTGAAGGGATTGGCGCCGGCTGATTTTACCGATGAACAATTCGGGTTGCCGACGGTGCGGGATATTTTTGCTGAACTCGAAAAGCCAGGCCGAGACCCTCGTCCTGAATTCAAGACGGCAAGTTTTCGGGAGGGAGTCGAATCGCTGAGTGATTTGCAGGCCGGCATGGTGTTGGAAGGAGTCGTCACGAATGTGGCGGCGTTCGGGGCGTTCGTCGACGTCGGCGTGCATCAGGACGGGCTCGTGCATGTGTCCGCGCTGGCCAATAAGTTCATTAAAGATCCACACGAGGTGGTCAAGCCTGGGCAAATCGTCAAGGTGAAGGTCATCGACGTTGATCTGAAGCGTCAGCGGATTGCGTTGACGATGCGGCTTGAAGATGCCGCGAGCTGCTCATCTATGCCGACACAATCTCGAAGTGAAACCGCACGCGACTCGCGTGGGCATGGGCCGTCGGTGTCTAGTCAGGCGCGAGCGCCTCAGCCGATCGGCGCGATGGCGTTGGCATTGGCGAAGGCAAGGCAGAAGGCGTAGCCAGCATCTTTCTTCGCATTGTAATGCGAGCGTTGACGACAACAATTCCTTACGCTACAGTAATACCTACCAGAAGAAGAAAGGAATTGTTATGATTGTCACGCTGACCAGCAAAGGCCAAACGACCATCCCCAAACCGATCCGAGACCATCTTGGTCTTCACGCCGGAGACCAACTCGATTTTGTCATTGAGGCGGATGGGCGTGTGACCCTGCGCCCCGCCACCATCGACGTAATGGATCTCGCGGGCCTCTTGCACCAAAAGGGCAAAAAGGCGCTCTCGCTTGAAGAGATGCAGCGAGGGATTCTGAAAGGAGCGACCAGACACGCCGGATGATCGCGATTGATACGAATGTTCTCGTACGGTTTCTCACGCAGGACGACCCAGAGCAAACTCGCCGGGTGCAGCGGTGCTTTGCGGCTGCAAAGGATCAGGACGAATCCCTGTTTCTCAATCACATCGTTCTCTGCGAGTGTGTCTGGGTGCTCAGCTACAGTTACGGATTTCCCAAAGCTGCTCTTATCGATGTATTGGATCGACTCCTCACCACCAAGCAGTTCATCATCGAAGACAAGCCGTCGGTGTGGGCTGCGATCGCCGACTACCGCTCGTCACAGGCCGATTTTGCGGATTGCCTGATCGGCATCAAGAATCGTAAGGCGGGCTGCGAGACCACGATTACATTGGATCAGGGAACTGCAAAGCTTGCCACCTTTCGCCGGTTGTAACATCGATATGGGCATCAAGTCAGGCGGCGCGAGCGCCTCAGCCGATCGGCGCCATGGCGTTGGCATTGGCGAAGGCGTAGCGAGCATTGTTCCGTATAATTAGGGCTTGTTGTATTACAGTTGGTGAGTGACCTTACGGCTTCCGAGATGCTGACAGTCTGGTAACATCTCTAACGCTCGTTGTCTGGCAGGACGACCATCGGCCGCCTTTGAAGCTCGGCCGCGCTACCCGTATTTGATTTTGACAGAGATGATGCCAAGCTGGAGAAAAAAGGTTACTGCATTGGCCAGAATTACGGGTAGCGAATCGATCCAGATTCCATAGATCAGCCACAACAGCACGCCGATCGTGAACGTCAGCACCATCCCCCAGGATAGATCGCCGGTTGACTTGGATTTCAAGGCCTTCGCGAGTTGTGGAATAAAGGCAACCGTGGTCAAGGTTCCGGCCGTTATCCCCAGGATGATGGCTCCGTCCATTGCCTATACCGGCCACTGCTCTTCGTTCCAGGTCATATCCCAGAACATCCACTCATAGCGTGAACTGATGATGAAGGAGTCTTCCATGCGCCGCAGTTCTTCCTCGCCGGCGGTCTTGGCCCACTGATCGACTTTCTTGCGCATCCACCGCTGGACTTGGGCAAACTCCGGCGACGCGTACAGCATGAGCCAGTCGCGGTCGGGATGGTTATTGTCTGGGAGCTGCTTCGGCAGTGATTGGCTTGTCAAGTGAGTTATCCAGCCAGGAGACTCAGTTCTTCAATGCGCGAGTGGGCTAGAGCGAGCTTTTTGATCATCACATAGGGTAGAGGTTGATCGTGCGTCGCTTGTTCTTTGCCGACGCGCAGGCTCCACGTATTGAAGTCCTCATCTCCTTCGAGTAGTAGGACAACCTGAGCGTTCTCCGGTATCTTGTCAACGAATTCGGGATGCTCTCTGAGGTGTCGATCAAACTCCATCCCGAGGAGACTGTTTCGAGATTCAAGAAGATTCATCGTCGTTCGATTGTTTAGGGAGCCGGTGTCGCCATGGTTTCAAAACTGACAAGAGGCATGTCTGTCCCAGCGGGAACGAAGTTCAGCTTTTCGAATCCAATGACTTGTCCAGTCCGGTTCTTCATCAAAATGACATCATTGCCGGTCTCTTCACAGATATGTTCCTGATCTGGGTCTCCGAACCATACTGTCAAGGTGTTTCCAACCGGGTCGAAGAATAGCTTTATTTTCGTTTCCATATCTCCGTCCCTTTCTTAATGGCAGCCGTTAGATAGCAGGTAATCAAGAACCCTTCTCCGTTGAGACGACGGGCGACCGCGACTATCCAACCTTCTTGGCATGGTCGGTAAAAGAGCATCACCTTAGGGTCGGCCACGCTCTGTTTGACCAAGTCAGGATCGCCCAGTGTTTTCTTGACCTCCTCTTCCTGGCCTCGCATGTTCCGATGTTTCTCAGTAACAATGCGTTCCCAATACTTTTCAGTGGTCCGAACAGTAAAGCCGAGCGGAGTTTGAACCTCAAAGCGGAAGCTAGCCACGCTCTTTTATAGCACCCATGCGGGCTCCAGTCACGCGCTCCGCCTCCTTCCTTGTGGCCTCCCCCCGGCATTCCACTATACCGGCCACTGCTCTTCGTTCCAGGCCATATCCCAGAACATCCACTCATAGCGTGAACTGATGATGAAGGAGTCTTCCATGCGCCGCAGTTCTTCCTTGCCGGCGGTCTTGGCCCACTGATCGACTTTCTTGCGCATCCACCGCTGGACTTGGGCAAACTCCGGCGACGCGTACAACATGAGCCAGTCGCGGTAGGGATGGTTCTTGGGCGGCGCGCCTTTCTTCAAAAGGTGTTGCCCCACGACGCAATAGACCCAGGCGCAGGGGAGCGCGACGACGGTGATCTCCGCCGCGGTGCCTGAGGCGGCGACGGACAGCATATGTCTGGTGTAGGCATAGTTCGTCGGCGCCATCGGCACGGAGGTCATCTGCTTCGGCGTCAGCGCCCACTTCTTTCCGTAGCTTTCGTGCAGGCTCCGTTCAACGACGATGGTCTCTTCGGCCAGCTTGTTGAACCGCAAGGCCGATTCCGAATCAGGCGCCTTCAGCGCGGCGGCGAAAAACACACGCGCCAGATCGCCGAGAAATCTGGCGTCCTGCAGAATGTAATAGGTGAATTTCTGTTCAGGCAACGTGCCGTTGCCGAGGGCGACGACGAAGGGATGGCTCAATTGGGCATCCCAGATGGATGTGGCGAGCTTGCGCAGATGGTTTGAAAATGACATAGGTCCTCCTAAAGGAAAAGCGTATCTCGTGAAGTATATCGGCCAACGGTTTCAAGTTTCATGTTTCAGGTTTGAGGTTTTGGCACAACTTGAAACTTGGAACGTGAAACTTGGAACTCATGAGCGAGATTCGCTTCACGAACGACGTCCCACGAGCCTTAGATGTACGGAACCCACGGCCCTGACATGCGATTCATGCCGTCCAGGGCTGCGACTTTGTAACATTCGGCCAGGGTCGGATAATTGAAGACCGTGTCGATGAAATAATCGATCTTGCCGTGAAAGGCCATGACGGCCTGACCGATGTGGATCAGCTCGGTCGCTCCCTCGCCGATGGCGTGAACGCCCAGTAGATGTTTGGTATCCCGATGAAACAGCAGCTTGAGCATGCCGGTTTCGTCGCCGATGAGCTGCCCGCGGGCAATCTCCCTGTAACGGGCGATGCCGACTTCGAAGGGGATGTTTGCCTGCTGCAGCTCGTCCTCGTTTCGTCCCACCATGGAGATTTCAGGAATGGCGTAGATGCCGTACGGGAGGAGCGAGGTGTCCGTACGATCCGGGTGACCGAACGCATGGCAGGCCGCGTGGCGGCCCTGTTGCATCGACGTCGAGGCCAGTGCCGGAAACCCGATGACATCGCCGGCGGCATAGATGTGAGGAATCGAGGTTTGGAAGTGAGCGTTCACGGTAACCCGTCCTCGGGTATCCGGTTGCAGTCCGATGGCTTCCAAATTGAGCGTCCCTGTCGCCCCGACGCGACCGATCGCGTACATGAGTGTCGACGTCCGAATCGGCCGGTTGTTCCGCAAGGATACGTGGATAGAGTTGTTCCGCTCTCGCTTGATCGCCAGGACTTCTTCATCGTGATACAGCGTCACACCGAGGTCTTTCATGCGTTGTTGGAGCGTGTCGATGATCTCAGCGTCCACGAACTCCAACAGCCGCGGTCGTTTGTCGATAAGGGTGACGGGGATTCCCAAGGCAGCGAGCATCGAGGCGTACTCCGTTCCGATCACTCCGCCTCCGACAATGACGATGCTGTCGGGGATGTGTTTCAGGGTCAGGAGGCCGTCCGTATCGATGACCGCATGGTCGTCGAACGGAATGTGGGACGGCCGAGCCGGCTCCGTCCCCACGGCGATGACAATATAGTCCGCCGTCAGCTCAAGCGCGCCATGCTCTCGTTGAATGCGCAGACGATGAGGATCGAGAAAACTGGCGGAACCAAACACCATGTCGACTTGATTGCGGGCCATCTGATTCCGCACGATCTCGATCTCGCGCTTGATGACATGATTCGCGCGGAAGGCCAAGTCTTCGATCGTGATCTTCTTCTTGACACGGTACGCACCTCCGTAGATGCTCCGCTGTCGAAACCCGGAGAGGTAGAGCACCGCTTCGCGGAGGGATTTGCTTGGAATGGTGCCGGTATTGATGCAGACCCCACCGACAACGGCCTTTCGCTCGATGATCCCGACCTTCCGATTGAGCTTGGCCGCCTGAATGGCGGCCTTTTGGCCGGCGGGTCCCGTGCCGATGACAAGTAAATCGTAATGAGCCATTGGTATGGTGGAGGTTTCAGGCTGAGGTTACGGATTAAGGGTAGTTGTGTGAGGTGCAAGGTTGGAGGTCGCCGCTCCACGCCTCAACCTTTCCAACCTTCATCGTTCCCGGCTCAACCTCAACCTGTCTTCATCTCAGCTCTCCGTCACCAGCCGACGAGCAAATTGCAAGGCTTCTTCCATGTCCGGAAGTTGAGTGATTTCCGGAGTGATTTGAAGATAGCGAATGGTGTTCGTCTTATCGACGACCAGGACCGCTCTCGTCAAAATGTGCGGCCCTTCTAAAAAGAGACCATGCGTCTTGCCGAACTCGGCTCCCCGGTAATCGGAGAGGAAGGTGACGTTGGCGATTTTCGCTTCTGCCGCAAACCGTTTTTGGGCGAAGGGCGTATCGACGCTCACGGTAATCAATTCGACCATCTTATCAAGGCCCTTGTTGCGCTCGCTCAGAAGATGCGTCTGTTGTTCGCAGACCGGGGTGTCGAGCGAGGGGACCACGCTGATGATACGGACTTTTCCCGCGCCTTTCGTCTGCGCGATGTTCACGAGGGACAAGTCGTTCTGCGCGACGTTCACATCGCGGAGCGCGTCACCGACTTTGACTCCGTTACCGGCGAGCGCCAACGGGTTGCCCTTGAAGAGGACCTTGTTGCCTTCGCCCGCAACCGCAGTTCCATCCGCCACCGGCATATTCTTGTAGGAAAAGCCGGCGCCGGTTGATCCGCCCATCGTGTGACATCCGACAAGGCCCAGCGAAAAGCACAGCGTGGCGCCGATGAAACCAGCATATCTTGTCCGCATCGTAGGCTCCTTTCTGAAGATAAAGAGTGGGGATCCCACTCGACCTCTCTGTTCAGGGTGACGGTTGAATATACGCGATCATCGATCGGTTGACCAGGTCAGGCCGTTCCCATTGCGGCATATGACCGGCCTTGGGAACTCTGACGAAGGTGGATCCGCGAAGCCGGTGGTGCAGTTCTTCACCGACAGCCAGGGGAAACACCCGGTCGTGTTCGCCCCAAATGATCATGGTCGGGTGCGTGATGCTGCTGATGCGTGAGGCGAAATCCGCTTCCCAGGAGGGGAGGGCGTTCCTGGCGGCCAGAATGGGTTTGATGATGCCGGGGCGTCGGCGGTTTTGGTTGGATCGCTCGATGACGGCCGGCGTGAGAAGGCGGTGGTCGTGGACGATTTCTTTCAGGACGGAATCGGTGACCAGCCCGCCGAACAGCCAGTTGCCCAACGAAATCAGCCAGACCGGGGCTCGAGATTCCAGGGCTTGCCTGAACGACCGGCTCGTGAGTTTGGCCATGACCTGAGACGGGAGTCCGCTGATGAGCACGAGCTTGTCGACGCGAGCGGGGTGGGTCAAGGTCATGCCGATGGCCAACCCGGCGCCCATGGAATTGCCGACCAGTGTCGCGCGAGGAATCTGTAGCGCGTCCATGAACCCGATACAGAAGTCCAACATCTGATCCGGCAGGTAGTCAATGTCCGGTTTATCGGATAAGCCGGAACCGGGAAGATCGAGCGTCAGGGTGCGAAAATGTTGAGACAAGGCATGTTGCTGATGCTCCCATTGCCACATGGATCCGCCGAAGCCGTGGATGAGGATGACCGGCGGGCCGGTACCGGCATCGAGGTAGGCAATCCGTTGACCATGGACGAGAACGGTTTTGATCGGGATGCGCTCGATCGGGGTGCCTCCCAACGGCTCAAAATAGGGCGGGATCGGTGGAGGCGTGGTGCAGGAGGTCATGAGATGCGATACGAGGCAGAGGACGAGCAGTGCAAACCGCCCAGGTCCGGGGAAACGGAGAATCGAGCCGGTGATGGGATTACTCCAGTTGGATGAGAGTTTCATCCGTCTTCACATTGTCCCCCTCGGCGGTCAGGATCGCGGCGACTCTTCCATCGATCGGCGCCGGGACTCGACTTTCCATCTTCATCGCCTCGATGATCAACAGCGGATCGCCGGCCTTGACATGATCGTCGACCGCCACCAGGAGTTTCACCACCCGGCCAGGCATGGGCGGAGCCACATCACCCGGTTTCGCCGGTCTGGGGCGTTTGGGTTTTCCTCCCGCTCCGGTCTCCTGGGACTCCGGGACACCGGCGAGCACTTCTTGGATCGGTTCAAGCGACACTTCTTCGAGTTTATCGTTGACACGGATGTAGTAGGGCTTCCGTCCATCGATTTTGCGACCGGAGCCCGAGACCTTCACATGATAGGTCTCGCCGTGCACCGTCACGTTGAATTCCACGGGAGCCAGGTGCAATTCGTGAGCGGTGGTAGGACCTTTCGTCGATCCCAATTCGAGCGGCTCAGGGATCAACTCGCCTTTCTCGCGGGCTTCGAAAAAGTCCCGCGCGATGGCGGGAAACAGCACGAACGACAGTTGGTCCTCGACGGTCTGAGCCGAGCCTGGAAGCTCTTTTTTCGCGTCATCCATTTCCGGGTCCAGCCGATCGGCCGGTCTGGCCTTGATCGGTGTTTCATCGCCGGTCGCGCGCGCCATCACGTCGAGATCGACCTGTCCGGGAGCGCGGCCGTACAATCCCAAGAAATAGTTTTTTGTTTCGGTGGTGATGACTTTATATCGATCACCGGTCAGCACATTGAGTGTCGCCTGGGTTCCGACGATTTGGCTGGTCGGGGTGACGAGCGGGGGATAGCCCATTTCCTTTCGCACACGCGGGACTTCGTCGAGAACCTCTTTCATCCGGTCCAGGGCATTTTGCTCCGTCAACTGGGCGGCCAAGTTCGACAGCATGCCGCCGGGGATCTGCGACATGAGGATTTCCGCGTCCACGCCGGTAAAGTCGCTCTCGAACTGGCGGTATTTTCGGCGGACCGTTCGGAAGTGTTCGGTGATCGGCTGGAAGGATGCGAGTTCCAGCCCCGTGTCGTAGGGGGTATTCTGGAGCGACGCGACCAACGTTTCCGTCGCCGGATGAGAGGTTCCTCCCGCCAGCGGAGAGATGGAGGTATCGAGCATGTCGAGGCCTCCGAGGATCGCCATCAACGAGGCCATGGACGCCATGCCGGAGGTGTAATGCGAATGGAGATGCAGTGGAACCTTGACGGCGGTCTTCAACCGACGCACCAGGTGGTAGGCGTCGAGCGGGGCCAAGAGTCCGGCCATGTCCTTGATGCAAATCGTATCCGTCCCCAGATCTTCCAACTTCTTGGCCAAATCCACAAACCGGTCGATGCTATGGACCGGGCTGACGGTGTAACAGATGGTGGCTTCGGCATGTTTGCCGCAGGCTTTCACTTCGCTCACGGCTCGATCGAGATTCCGCACGTCGTTGAGGGCATCGAAGATGCGGAAGACATCAATGCCGTTCACGGCCGAACGTTCGATGAACCGCTCCACCACGTCGTCGGCGTAATGGCGATAGCCGACGAGGTTTTGTCCGCGCAACAGCATTTGGAGCTTGGTGTTGGGCATGGCGGCCCGCAAGGCCCGGAGCCGTTCCCAGGGATCTTCTTTCAAGAAACGCAAACAGGTGTCGAAGGTGGCGCCGCCCCAGACTTCCAACGACCAATAGCCGACCGCATCGAGCTTTTGCGCGATGGGCAGCATGTCTTCCGTGCGCATGCGCGTCGCCAACAACGATTGATGGCCGTCTCGCAGGGCGACATCCGTGATCAGTACCGGCTTGCCGGCGGCCGGCGTGATCGTGAGCTCGCTGGGGCGGGATGCGACGCTTTTTGAGGTCTTGATCGTCGGAGCGGCCGCTCTGGTTTTTTTCTGAGGTTTCTTAGTCGGTGGTCGTCTTTTCGCCATGATGGTTAAGGTATCTCTTTGGGAAGCAGAGGGTTTGTTTGAATCAGAGGCCCTCGTAGGCGGCGATCGCCGCAGACAGCGCCAGCACCAGATCCTCCGGCTGCTCAAACTCGTGGTACGAGTACAACTCAGGGTGGGTGTCCAGATAGGATGTGTCGAAACGTCCCGCGATAAAGTCGGGTTCGTGCATGATCGCTTCCATGAAGGGGATCGTGGTTTTTACCCCGCGGAGCACGTACTCTTCAAGGGACCGGCGCATCCGGCTGACGGTTTCTTCCCAGGTGCGTCCCCGGACCGTCAACTTGGCCAGCAGGGCGTCATAATAGGGTGGGATCGTGTAATCCTTGTACACGGCTCCGTCGATGCGGACGCCGATTCCACCCGGAGAGAGATACGCCGTGACCGTGCCTGTGCAGGGGAGGAAATTGTTTTTTGGGTCTTCCGCATTGATCCGGCACTGGATGGCGTGGCCTTGCAGAATGACGTCCTGTTGCTGGATGCTGAGCGGCAGGCCCGCCGCGATTTTAATCTGATTCCGCACGATATCGATGGCCGTGATCTGCTCGGTCACCGTGTGCTCGACTTGGAGGCGCGGATTCATTTCAATGAAGTAGAATTTTCCCTGCTGATCGAGCAGAAACTCCACGGTTCCCGCATTGTCGTAGTTCACCGCGCGCGCGATGGCGATGGCGGCGTCGCCCATCTTTTCCCGAAGTTCCTGGGTCAGAATCAACGAGGGGGCGATCTCGATCAGCTTCTGGTGTCGTCGCTGGATCGAACAGTCTCGTTCTCCAAGATGGATGATGTTCCCGTGCCGATCTCCCAGGATTTGAAACTCAATATGATGCGGCCGCTCGATATATTTCTCGATGAAGACGCTGCCGTCGCCGAAAGACGCCTGGGCCTCGCGAGCCGCGACCACCATATTCTCTCGCAGCTCATCGTCGGATCGGACCACGCGAAGCCCGCGACCGCCGCCGCCGGCGCTCGCTTTGATCATGACCGGGTAGCCCGCTTGTTTTGCGAAGGCCAGGGCTTCTTTGACGGTGGCAATCGCCCCATCGGTGCCGGGCACGATCGATACGCCGGCGGATTCGGCAAGCTCGCGCGCCTTGACCTTGCTGCCCATCAGGGTAATGGCATGGGTAGACGGGCCGATGAACGTGATGCCGGAAGCCTGACAGAGTTCGGCGAACTCCGCATTCTCAGACAGAAACCCGTATCCAGGGTGAACGGCATCGGCGCCGATCCGTTTGGCCAGGTCGACGATCTGCTTGCTATCCAGGAATCCCTTCACCGGACCTGGGCCGACCAGGTAGGATTCGTCCGCCTTCTTGACATAAATCCCGGTCGAGTCCGCTTCGGAATAGATGGCGGCGGTGGCGATGTTCAATTCGCGGCAGGCGCGGATGATCCGCATGGCAATTTCACCGCGATTGGCGATCAAGATTTTCTTGAACATGTCTGAGCCTGTCAGCTCTCGCGTGGAAAGGAATGAGCACGGAAAAACGAACGCGTAAGCTAGCATAGGATCGAGAGGCCTGTCGAGAGACGCGATCATACGATCAGTCGGAGTGAGTCGCCCTGGCGAGAGGTGATCGTTGCCGGCGGTCGATAATTTAGTCGCCACCTCTGTCCGTGTCGTGTAGAATTCGTCCGTTTCGCGCATCCCAATATTCTGAACGTGTTCCGTCACAGAGGGCCTGTAGCCAGGCTGGATGTTTCTTTGAAAGGTGGTCCTTGTCGATGAAGCGAGAATTGTTTGTGCGAAGAGCGCCATGGCCATGGCGCCGAACCACGACGCTGATCGGTGGTGTGCTGCTGCTCGTCGGAGTCAGCTCCACTCCGGCCTGGAGTGAAACTCCTGCGCCATCCGTCCACTGGGGGAGTATGTCATTCCCTGACCAGTATTCCACCGTTACGGGGGGACTAACCCTCAATCGGTTTACTCCCTTTGACGGGCTGGGGAACAGGTATGATTCCACGGTAGGGACGACACTCGGCTTCAACTTGATCACGATGAGCTGGACCCAGCATTGGGGTGGGGATTGGAAGAACTGGAGCACCAATCTTACCGCCGGCATCAGTCCCACGGGGGACGAAATCACTCAGCACCTTCAAAATAAATTGGTCCATCAACTTCGTGGGCTTCCGAACGTTCCAAGTGTGAATCCTCGTATCGAGACCGACGCGATGATTGATGGGTCGGTGACTCGATGGATTTCCATGTTCGACCGAAAGGTGCTCTTTGCGGGGGGAGGATTTTCCGTCGGGACTATTTATCAACAGGGATTTCTGCGAGCCGGTGTGCGACGATTGCAGATCACCCCGTCGGTGTGGCGTTCGGAGAAGTGGGGCGATATAAACGTCCGGGCCTCTGCTATGGGAAGGGTCAGTTATCAGAGCGACGGGTCTGCGCTCCATGCAGTGAGAAATATGGCGGGGCTGGTACAGCCGTCGATTGCCATTGGCCAATACCGGACTACCGAGACGGGTGAAACGATCCCGACCTGGGAAATCGAATTTGCGCTCATGTGGGACACTGGGATCTTCGTCAATGCAGCGGGAGAGAGCCAGAAGCACTTTGCATGGTCCATAGCGGCTTCCGCCGGTCCGGTGCGGTTCGAAACCTGGAACGATAGTATGGGAAACATCGTGGAACGAGACTACGGTCCCACGTATGGCGCAAGTCTGACGCTCGATGTCCTGCGAGTGTGGAACATCATCCAAGACTTCCGATCGAAACCCGCCCCAGACCAGCCGGCAGCGTCATGAAAAGCGTTCTGTAATTTACAAAGGAAATCCTAAGCCCGGCAATACAAAGACGCCTGTCCATTTTTAAACGAAGCGCCTCTGAGATAAGCTGGCCTCAATGTCACGAGGGGTAGGCAGGGCGTGCAGCTGTGAGGTGCTGCTATTCAGTCTGGTGCGTGGCTACCGATGCGGATTGCATGTCGGCGGTGATGCAGGACTGCAAGAGCTCATGCCTTGCCATGAGGTGGCGGTAGCGTGATGGCCTGTGGATGTATGACTTTTTATGACGATCGTGGACGGCGGGCGGTGGGTTTCGGGCTCTTCTTTGCTCGAAGGGGGACCAATATTTTGCGCTTGGCGTCTACACGCAGACTCTGGCAAACAGTTCCAAGATCGCAATGGCAGTATTCGGTAGGCACCTCTAGTTCGAGTGCCTTCAGCTTTTTGGTTGCAATCGGCCGGGGAAGTGGAACGTTACTTTTCACGTCAATCCGTGCGGCAGCGACGATATTCCCTTTGGAATTAAAGACGAGGGAGAGCTTCATGGAGTGCTCACTTTGATGGCAGTAAACCGCAGATCCGTGAATTTCCCTTGGAGCTCCCGTGAAGTCGTATCCACTCTCACTGTGAGAATAGTGGCCTGACGACCGCCTCTGCCGGCGCTTGGATTCGTCCGAATATCTTCAACCGCTGTCACCCGTTCGACTGTGACAAAGACGTCGGCTTGTCGTCGCAAGGGCCGCACGCAAAAGCTCCAAAAGAACGTACCGTCCCCTAGATCCCAGGTCCAATCGCCTGTGGTTCCATAGGCTTGGTAGAGAAGGGCGTTTTCGTCTGTCCAATATTGAGTGGTAGTCGCCATGGCCGCCGTATATAGCGGAACACGTACATCCTGTCAATATGAGATTTTGCACAGGCTTCGGTGGTGGTTTCGTTTTTTGGAGGACTTGTGAGCTCATGCTCAGTCAGTTGAGTGAAAGGCTAAGCTTCACTCAACTCAGAGATCCACTAACGTATTCGACGTGCTTGCTCCAACCACACCACTTCCGTTGGACGATCCCCCCTCTAAGAGAAGTCAGAACCGTTCCGATCCGTTGATACAATCGGCGCGTAGACCTTGACGTAGCGACTTATCTCGCAGAGGCGGTACAAGAGTGGCTCCCATGAACAATTCCGGGCCGCAACGAGTGGATCACAGTTCCGCTGCTTTCTTCAATGGATCGCCGGCAGACAGCGGCCTGATTTGCCTCCTCATTCTCGCTCGCTTCCATGATCTTCCGGCCGATGGCGCACAGTTGCGGCATCAGTTTGCGCAGCCCGGGCAAGTCCTGACGGATATCGATTTGCTCCGCGCGGCCAAACACCTTGGGTTGAAGGCTGGTTTGCGCAAGGTCGAGTGGCGCAGCCTGCCCACGGCACCACTGCCTGCCATGGTAAAGCGGAAGGACGGCGGGTATGTCGTGCTGGCGAAGGTCGAAACGGAAACGGTATTGGTCCAGGATCCGATCGAAGCGCGCCCGCTTGTTCTCTCCCGCGAGCAGTTCGAAGCGATGTGGACGGGAGAACTTCTGCTCTTGGCCAAGCGGGCTCACGGCGGTCTGCAAGATTTGAAGTTCGATTTTACGTGGTTCATTCCCGCGATCGTCAAGTACCGCACGTTTTTCGGCGAAGTGCTGGTTGCGTCGTTCTTCCTTCAACTTTTCGCGCTGTTGACCCCGCTCTTTACACAAGTCGTCATCGATAAGGTGCTTGTCCATAAGGGCTTTACCACGCTCCATGTACTGGCCATCGGCATGATCACGCTGGCGGTCTTTGAAGCGACGTTGGGCGGGCTCCGCACCTATCTTTTTGCTCACACGACGAATCGGATCGACGTGAGTCTGGGCGCGCAACTCTTTCGACACGTGCTGGCGCTTCCACTTTCCTATTTTGAAGCGAGACGAGTCGGCGACACGGTCGCCCGTGTGCGTGAGTTGGAGCAGATCCGTCAATTCTTGACCAGCCATGCGGTCACTGTGGCGCTCGACGTGATCTTCACGCTCGTCTTCCTGGCCGTGATGTGGTTCTACAGTTCCACGCTCACGCTCGTGGTCATGGCGTCGCTTCCGGTGTATGCAGTGCTGTCGATCGCCATTACTCCGGCGATCCGAGCGCGCCTGCATGAAAAGTTCAATCGCGGCGCAGAGAATCAGGCGTTCTTAGTCGAAGTGGTCAGCGGAATCCAAACTGTGAAAGCCATGGCGGTCGAACCTCCGCTTTTGCGGAAGTGGGAGGAACAACTGGCCGGCTATGTCCGATCGAGTTTTCGAGCCACGAGCCTCATGATGATAGCCGGCCAATCGGCGGCCTGTGTCCAAAAGGTGACCACTGTCGCCATCTTGTGGGTCGGCGCCTACGGTGTGATTGAAGGCGACCTCAGTATCGGGCAGTTGATCGCCTTCAATATGCTGTCGGCGCAAGTGACGGGGCCGCTCTTGCGGTTGGTCAATCTCTGGCAAGAGTTTCAGCAAGTCGGGATTTCCGTGCAACGGTTGGGTGATGTGCTGAATACGCAGCCTGAGCCTTCATACAACCCGAACCGGACGACGCTTCCCCATGTGACGGGCCACGTTCGGTTCGATGAAGTCACGTTTCGCTACCGGCCTGATGGCCCGGAGATTCTTCGCAAGGTGTCGTTTGCCGTCGCGCCCGGACACGTGATCGGCATTGTCGGGCGGTCAGGGTCCGGGAAAAGCACCATTGCCAAATTGCTGCAGCGCCTCTATGTGCCGGAACGGGGGCGTGTGTTGGTAGACGGCGTGGATTTGGCTCAGGTCGATCCTGCATGGTTGCGTAGGCAAGTGGGGGTCGTGCTGCAGGAAAATTTCCTGTTCAACGGCTCAGTACGGAGCAATATTGCGTTGACGGATCCAGGATTGGGGATGGACCAGGTGATCCAAGCGGCGAAATCGGCCGGTGCCCACGAGTTCATCCTGGAATTGGAGGACGGATATGACACCGTGATCGGAGAGCACGGATGTACGTTGTCGGGAGGCCAGCGTCAGCGCATCGCCATTGCGCGGGCCGTGGTCGCCGATCCTCGTATTCTGATCTTCGATGAGGCGACCAGCGCGCTGGACTACGAATCCGAAGGGGTGATCCAGCGGAACATGGCGCGGATCAGCCAGGGTCGCACGGTCTTCATCATTGCACATCGACTGAGTATGGTGCGGCTCGCCCATCGCATCTATGTCGTCGAAAAGGGGGAGATTGTCGAGCAGGGGTCGCATGACGAGCTGCTCCATGTCGGTGGGTTTTATGCGCGCTTACACGCGCATCAAGTCTGTATGGGGTAGAAGGGTACGATGGCCTTCGGAGCGTTCTCACGGCACTGGACAGTGTGGAAGGCGGCGTGGCAAGCCGAATCAAGCCAGCCGGCCGGCACGTCTGCTCCCGGCGAGCGGGCCACAGAGTTTCTGCCGGCGGTGTTGGAAATTCAGCAGGCACCGCCCTCGCCGATCGGCCGAGCTGTCCTCTGGACCATCTTGGCGGCCTTCACCGCCGGAACGCTGTGGACCACGTTCGGCCGGATCGATATCGTGGCGACGGCTCAGGGCAGGATCATCCCCAGCGGGTACTCGAAGATCGTCCAGCCCTATGAAACAGGGGTCATTGCTTCAATTCACATCCAGGACGGACAAGCCGTGAAACAGGGCGATGTGCTGATCGAACTCGATTCGACCCTCAATCGCGCCGATCGTGACCGGGCATCCAATGAGTATCGAGCGGCAACAGTGGAAGCGGCGAGATTGCGGGCCCTGATCAAGGGGCAGTCCGCGTTCGAGGCCCCTCCCGATGCGGACAGAGCCTATGTCTTGTTGCAACAACAGTTGCTGCGCGACCAGTTCGCCGAATACCAGGCCAAGATGGCGGCGGCTCAACATCTGGTTGCTCAACGGCAGGCTGCCGTCGAGCAGACGCAAGAAAATATTTTCCGTTTGGAAGCCACGGTGCCGATGGAGACGGAACGTGCCGAGGCCTATAAAAAGCTGCTGGAGCATGAAGCCGTCACGAAGATGGACTTCCTCCAGGCCGAAGGGCAGCGAATCGACAAGGCGCAGGAGTTGGCCGGGCAAAAGAAGAAGCTCCGACAGGATCAGGCAGCCTTCGCCGAGGCTGAGAAGCAGTACCAGGCCATGCTGTTGGAATTTCAGCAAAGCAAACGGGCCGAACTGTCGGCTCTCGAAACGAAGGCTATCTCGCTCGCGCAAGAGGTGGCGAAGGCGGGACAAAAAGCCGGGTTGCAGCGGCTTGTCGCGCCGATCGACGGCGTGGTGCAACAGTTAGCGGTGCATACCGTCGGTGGCGTCGTGACTCCGGCCCAGCAGCTGCTCATGGTCGTGCCGCAAGACCATTCGGTCGAGGTCGAGGCGCAAGTCGAAAATAAAGACGTGGGGTTTGTGAAGGAAGGGCAGCCGGCCGAG
Organism: Candidatus Nitrospira nitrificans; assembly: GCF_001458775.1. Taxonomy (NCBI): domain Bacteria; kingdom Pseudomonadati; phylum Nitrospirota; class Nitrospiria; order Nitrospirales; family Nitrospiraceae; genus Nitrospira; species Candidatus Nitrospira nitrificans. Next base: position 11,018 of record NZ_CZPZ01000001.1, on the reverse strand, counting down.
ATTAAGGTCGAAACGTTCCAGTTCACGTTGTATGGCACGATCCCCGGCTCTGTGCTGACGGTCTCCGATGATGCCGTTTCCATCGAAAAAGTCGGTCTGGTGTACCCAACGAGAGTCAGTCTGGATCGGTCGACGATGCAGGTCGAAGGCAAACAGGTGAATCTTTCACCTGGGATGGCCGTGACCGTTGAGATCAAAACCGGACAGCGCCGCATCGTCGAGTATTTGCTGAGTCCCTTGCTCAAATCGATGAAGGAAAGCCTGAGGGAGCGGTGAACGGATGGTGAATTCATCGGCTCCGCTTGGATTCTGCCTGCTGGTTGTCGGAGTGCTTGCTACCGACGTGGTACGGGCCGATGCCCCAACCGGGGGATCGAGCGTCGGCTTGTCTCGGCCCCTTGCCCCTCAGCCCCTTCGGCTCACCTTGAAAGGTGCATTGGCCGCAGCCGTTGATAACAATCCTGACGTCCTGTTGTACAAAGAACGAATTCAGGAAGCCAAGGGCCAGGTGCGGACACAATTGGGAGCCATGCTGCCCAACGTATCCGCCAATGTGCGACAGACCAGACAGACGCAATTTCTCGGGACCATCGGCCTCTCGCCGGTGCGTACCGACCCCTTCAGTATTTTCGATACGAGGATCAGCGCCACGCAGAATCTGTTCAGCCTCAGCTTGATTCAACGGTGGCGGGCCTCGCGGGAATCGCTCCAGGTAACTGAGCAGGAAGCGGAAGCCAGGAAATCGGACACGATGGCCGGCGTGGCGCTCGCCTATATGGAAGGGTTGAAAGCTGCGGCGATGATCAAGATGCACGAGGCGAATCAGCAGGTGATGACCGAATTGCTCGGAACCGTCAGGCAGCGGCAACGAGGAGGGCTGGCCACAGGGTTGGACATCGCGCGGCTGGAAGCGCAGCTCGCTGTGGAGCGGCAACAAGGGTCGTCTTCCGGGTATGACCTTGAACATGCCAAATTGAGCCTCATCGATCTCTTGGCATTGCCGACGGAGACGCCTCTTGTTTTGACCGATGAATGGTCGACAGATGTGTGGGAGATCCCGACGCCGCAGGAGGCCGTGGAAGAGGCGTTGAGCCGACGGCCGGAGGTTCAGGCGCAGCACACCCGTGTGAAAGCTTCGGAGCTGACCTATTCCTCCCTTACTGGGGAGCGATTGCCGTCGCTGGTGGCTCAGGGAGAGTATGGGCTCATCGGCAATCGATGGAACAATACGCTCGATACGTACAATATGGCACTGATCCTCCAGATCCCGATCTTCGACGGAGCCCAGCGTGAGGGCCGCATCGCCCAAGCCCGAAGTCAGTGGCAGCAAGAATCGTTACGCATGAGATCGGTGCTCAACCACATCAAGATGGAAGTCCATGACGCTCTCGCGTCACTGGTTGCGGCAAAAGAGCAGGTTGGTATTGCGCAGGCTGGATTACAGATGGCGACCAAGGAGCTGGATCTTGCGCGAGAACGGTACGCCGTTCTGAGCTCCACCAGTCACTTTGAACTCACCAATGGGCTCTCGTCAGTGGCCCGTGCCAGAGAAAACCTCGTCACCGCACTCTTCCAACTCAACGCCGCTCGGGTCAATCTCGCCCGCTCCACCGGAAATCTCCATGCGCTGAAGTAGAAGCCGTTTGAGGCGTCAGTCAACGTTGGCCTGCCGGCGCTCAGTCCGCGCGGTCTCGACCGTTTCACGATACCTATCTTGGTGCTTCCCAGCCGGTTCAAGCAAAGGGGCAGAGTCTGCATTGCCTTGACTTGATCTCGTCCTTCGCTCAGACTCACACGGATGTTTGATCAATCTGAAAGTGATCTGTTGCGTCTGTTGGCCGATCGCGCGGGGATTGCTGCCGACTACTACGACATCGCTGGAACGCACCATGTGACGACGGATGAAACGCGACGGGCCATTCTGGCTGCCATGAATCTCCGGGTGGCGAATCGCGAGGAACTTATTGCGGAGCTGGAGACATGGGATAATCGGTGGTGGCTCAGGGGCTGCGAACCTGTGTATGTGCTGCGGTTGGGACGAGAGGCAGGGGCCTGGTCGCTGTATGTGCCATGCGAGAGTTCGAACGATTCCCTTCTGTCCATCAACTGGTCAGTCTACGCGGAGAACGGGGACACGCACTATCGGTGCGCCGAAGGGCCCGCTCTCAAAGTCCAAGAAACTCGGACGATTCAGGGGCGCCGGTTTGTGCGAGCTGCGGTGGGATTTCCACAAGACCTGCCGCTTGGCTACTACACCGTCACAGCCCACGCGCAGGGAGGCGGCACGAATACGGAGGCCACGTTTCGCCTCATCGTCGCGCCGGAGCGCTGTTACATTCCGGATGAACTTCAACAGGGTATTCGGTGGTGGGGCGTGGCTTTGCAGCTCTATTCCTTGCGGAGTCACCACAATTGGGGGGTCGGTGATTTTCGAGATCTGGGTGCCGTCATTGAATGGGCCGGAAAGCGCCTGGGCGCTGCGGTGGTCGGACTGAATCCGCTTCACGCGCTCAAGAATACCATTCCCTATCATATGAGTCCCTATTCACCCACGAGTCGCCTTTTCTTAAACGACTTATACATCGACGTGACTCAGGTTTCAGAGTGCTGGACGGGTCCAGAGGTGCAGCGCCGGCTTGCCGATCCCTCAGTCCGTTCGAGGATCGAAGCAGCTCGGCGATGCGAGCTCGTGGATTACAACGCGGTGAGGTCGGTGAAACGCGAGGTGCTCGAACTGTGCTATCACGTGTTTCTGCGGGACAACTTCGAAGGCGTCGAACCGGAGTTGAAGCCGATGACCGTCCGGGGGAGACACTTCCAGCACTTCACGGAGCGGGAAGGGGAATCTTTGGCGCACTATGCAGTGTTTCAAGCCCTGGAGGAAGAACGGCAGTCTGCATGCTCGACCGCAGCAATCTGGGAGGACTGGCCGGAATCCTATCGCACTCCGAGATCGGAGGCTGTGGAGGAATTTCGGCGTCGGCGGATGTCGCGGGTACGGTTCTTTCAGTATCTGCAATGGCTGGCTGCGGAACAACTGCTTGCGGTGGTGCGGAAAACGCACGAAGCCGGCATGCCGATCGGCTTGTACCATGATTTTGCGCTGGGAAGCGATCGCTATGGCGCCGATGGATGGCTGAATCAGGAGGTCTTGGCGTTCAAGGCCGACTGCGGCGCGCCTCCCGATGCGTTCGCCCCCGAGGGACAGAATTGGGGATTTTCTCCGCTCGATCCCTTGCGTCTGCGCGCGAACGGCTATCGGTACTTTATCCAATTACTCCGCAATAATCTCCGCTATGGAGGGGCGATACGGATCGACCATGTCATGGCGCTCTTTCGGTTGTTTTGGATTCCCCGCGGTCTTCCGCCCGCGATGGGGACCTACGTGCATTACCGGGACGATGAGCTGCTGGCGATTCTGGCGTTGGAGAGCGTGCGGGCCAAGGCCATGGTGATCGGCGAAGATCTGGGCACCGTTCCCGATTGGGTGCGTGACCGACTTGGACCAGCCGGTGTGTTGTCGTATCGAGTGTTCTATTTTGAGCGAGAGCCCTGGGGCGGGTGGAAGCCCCCGGCCCATTATCCCGCTCAAGCGCTCGCCGTCGCCACCACTCACGATCTTCCAACCTTGGTGGGGTATTGGGAAGGCGTGGATATCGACACGCGATCCGCACTGGGTCTCTTCCCTTCGGAGGACGCTCGACATGCGATGTGGGCGGAGCGGCATCGAGAAAAGGCGGGGATTCTCACGGCTTTGAAGTCTCAAGGCCTCCTACCGGCTGGTGTATCGGAAGATCCTGCCCAGGTGCCGATCATGACGACTGAGCTGATGGAAAGTATTCATCAGTATCTGGCCCGCACCCCTGCGTGGATTGTCTTGGCCAATCTTGACGATGTCATCGGCACCCGTGTCCAGACCAATCTACCGGGGACAGTCGACCAGCACCCGAATTGGTGTCGGAAGTTGAGCGTGCCGGTGGAGGAGTTGGCCCAAGATTTCCGATTCGAACGACTCGCGGCTCTGTTGCGTTTGACCCGCCCTCTTGTGTAAGTACTTTCGTGAAGGAATCCTTACGTTCTCGATTCAGAGGCTGTGATCATCGGCCGGACGGAGCCAATCGATGATCCCCATGACGCATCGTGACCGCCTTGTGTTGGCCATCGCGGCGGCGTGCTTTCTCATCATTTTGGTCATTGAAGAGTTTGCCCCGGCTAACGTCGTCGGCGCGTATGGGTATGTGTTGCCGATCTTGTTGGTGACGACTCTTCGGAATCGAACCATTATGTTGGTGACGGTGCTGGCCTGTGTCATGGGGACCTATTCAGGTTTACTCCAACCGACGAAGCCGGGCCGATTTCAAGCCGCGATCATCAATCGGAGCGTCGTCGTCGGTGTTTTACTGTCGGTGGCGTACCTTGGGGTGAGCTGGGAAGAGCGGAAGGCGCGAGAGGAGGCGGCCCGGGCGGCACTGGCCCGAGAAACCGAGAATCTGCTCAAAGCCAACACACAGTTGGTGCAGGCCAAAGATCAGCTGAACCGATCGGAACGGTTGGCTGCGGTGGGACAGCTCGTGGCATCCGTGGCGCATGAGGTGGGCACGCCGCTTCATTCAATCGCGTGGCACGTGCAGGCGTTGGCCGAGGAGCCCGGTGCGACGCCCGAGATGAGGAGACGGGTGGCCATCATCGATGATCAGCTCACACGAGTCGTTCGCATCATTCAGGATTTACTGTCTTCGACTCGTCCGCGCCAGCCTGAGCCGCGATGGCTTCCGGTGGAGGATGTGGTCGGTCCCTCGGCGGTCTTGATGGAACCGGCTTTTCATGAGAAAGGAATCGCGCTGACGGTCGACATTCCAAAGGATCTTCCGCAGGTGTGGGCGGATAAGGAGAAAATCCATCAAGTATTGGTGAATATCTTGACGAATGCACTCGCCGCAACTCCCTCACACGGCAACGTCACCATCATGGCAGGAAGTCGCGAGGCGTCGCCCGCTGAACTGGAACGGGGTCGGCTGGTCGCAGACGGCATGTCGCCGTTGGTGATTACGATCGCGGTGCAAGACACAGGATGTGGGATGCCGGAGGAGGATCTCCAGAAGGCCTTTCAACCGTTTTTCACGACGAAGGCCGTTGGCAAGGGGACCGGATTGGGACTATTCTTGAGCCACGAATCAGTGGTGGCTCATGGCGGGAGCCTGGTGTTGACGAGTGAGATCGAGCGTGGCACGACCGTGACGATGACGTTGCCGGCGATGCAAAGCAAACCCATTCATGCGAGCGAGGAGGTGTGATGCGGCCGGCAACGATTCTGGTGGCTGACGACGATGTGGTTGCACGTGAGCTGTTGGCGGAGGCCCTCAGGAAAGAAGGGTATCACGTCGAGGCGTTTGCAGGCGGAGCAGAAGTGATCGCGCGTGGACGCCAGGGACGGGTTGATTTGGTGCTGACGGACATCCGCATGGGTGCGGTGGATGGACTGACGGTTTTGCGGGAGTTCAAACGAGTGAGTCCCAATACCGCCGTGGTGGTGCTCACCGCGTTCGGCTCGCTGGAAGGCGCGATCGAAGCGATTAAGCAGGGTGCCTACGATTATCTGGCGAAGCCGTTCAAGAAGGAGGACATCAAGCTGGTGGTCAAGCGGGCCCTGGATCACTGCCGATTGCTTCAAGAAAATGCGCGGTTCCGTGAAGAGTTGAGGAGTAAGGACGACTGGTCTCCGTTGGTCGGAAGCAGCACGGCGATGTTGGAGGTGTACAAGTTAGTCGCGCGCGTGGCGGAAAGCAAAAGCACGGTCCTGCTCCAGGGGGAAAGTGGAACCGGCAAAGAGCTCATTGCGCGTGCGATTCATGCGAATGGCCCCCGCCGGGGCAATCCGTTCATCCCCGTCAATTGCGGCGCGTTGCCCGATACCTTGCTGGAATCGGAAATGTTCGGCTATGAAAAAGGGGCCTTCACGGGGGCCGTCGGGACCAAGGTCGGACTCTTTGAATCGGCCAATGGCGGCACGTTGTTTCTCGATGAGATCGGCGAGCTTGGACAGGCATTGCAAGTGAAGTTGTTGCGGGTCATGCAGGATCAGGAGGTCCGACGGGTCGGAAGCACCACTTCCACCAAAGTCGATGTTCGGATCATCGCTGCCACGAATCGAGATCTTGAGCAGTTGGTGAAGGATGGAAAATTTCGAGACGACCTTTTCTACCGGCTGAAAGTCGTTCCGATTACATTGCCGTCATTGGCCGAGCGGCGGGAAGACATTCCCATGCTGGTGCATCACTTCTTGCAAAAGTGCGCGGCAGGGACCGACCACGCGGTACGGGGTGTCCTGCCTGAAACCATGACCCTTTTGACCCAATATCGATGGCCTGGCAACGTTCGGGAACTTGAAAATGCGATTGAACGTGCCGTGTCATTAAGCCACGGGCCCCTCCTGACACCAGAGGATTTACCTGAGGTCATTCGTCAGGCTGCTACGGCTGAGGTCGATGCACGACTGTCGCAAGCCGATCAACTCGATGAAGTGTATCTGACCCTCGAGGAGGTGGAAAAACGCCATTTGACTCGAGTACTCAAGGAAACGAAGGGAAATAAGGTGAAGGCTGCAAAAATCCTTGGCATCGATAGACGAACGCTCTACCGTATGGCAGAGCGTTTCGGCTTGGATCTCGGAGAAGAGACTGAAGGGGCGGAAAAAGAGCCTGTCTAAGGCTTCGACCCGTAAAAGGTTTCGGTTGTATACGTGGTCTGCACGATTTTCAATTCGTTCTTGATCAAACGAAGCTTGTTTTCAGCGCTTTGAGGAACTTGAGGCGCGGTGGGCTCCCATTCTTGAAACATCGTTTGCTTGCCTTCTGACGAGACTTGCAACCGGAGGCGAGAGCTCTGATCGGTTTCCGATGTCACGGAGGCTTCGGCACGGCTTCTGACCACACCTAGCCGTCCCCTCACCAGCCAATCCCAGATACTAGGCTGCTCGCCCCTGTAGCCTGTCTGAAGCTGCGCTCCATCCTTCCAGTCCACATTGTAGTTGTCATCCGACAAAACTTTAGTCACAGCCGCTTTCACCCGGTCTGCCGATGCGGGCAATGTGACGTCAACGACGTCAGGCTGGATGGCGTACTGCACGCCGGTACATCCAAACGCGAAAACGGAAAGGGCGACAATGGCGAGACAGTCCTTTCGAATCATTTTGCTCTGGCCTCCTTCAGTCGGTACACGAGGTGAGTATCGGTCTGCGTCACTCCTTCTATGCGATGTATTCGACTCAAGACCAGTTGGGTCAAGGCATCTTGGTCTGCTATGTCAGCTATCGCGATAATATCCGGCTTGCCCCAACAGGGATCGATCGTCTTTATTTCTTGAATGTCACCCAGTGCCTTGACGACAGCAGCTGTCTGCCCAGGGAGAACATTGATGAGCACGTACGCCCGGTCAGACATCTCTTGATCTCCCGGAGCTGGGCCGTGAATAGTATACGGAATTGCCCCGGAAGTGGGCTGCGTTATAGCAAAGTCACTGTGCCCTGTCAACCCGGGCTTGGCCTTCATGGTTTTCGATGACGACGGGATAGAAGGGATCCTCTTCAAATTTGATTTTGTCATGGCCTCACTTGGGCGCCACGAGCACTTCGACCCGGCAGTGCTCGCTGACGCTTGTTAGGGTGGTTTCCAGCCGCCTCGGGCTTCCGATGCGGCCTTCCGGATCGTACATAAAGCAAAATATCGTGGTGCATCGCCCTTGCGTTCGATAATAGGCGGAGTCGGCCGCCACCTGATCAGCGAGTTCTTTCGTGGTTACGCCTGGTCCGGTCTTCTTTGCCACGATCGCAATTTGATCTCGATTCACCAGAAGCGTTGTTCTGGCTGCGCCACCTGTATAGGGGGGCGTCCACTCATCAGTTGCAACTTCGTCGAACTCTACCTTCAGCAACGCGCACAAGAGGTCCTGGAGGTCGTAATCGTCGTCGACCTCCAGGGTCGGACGATAGTCCCTCCGAAGTCGGAGCTGGCGGGCTACGGAGTGGAAGCGCAGGCAGACTTTTCTGATGAGATTGAGTGGGTCTTGGTCAAGTGTGGACTCAATCACGCGAGCGATACTCAAGCCGATTGCCTGTTTGCCTATTGGGAAATCTTGCGGACCTTGGACCAGACTCGGAGACATCTCTGGCGGCATCGACGGGTAATTCGACGCAGAGGGTGGGGGAGGGATCTGCGGTTGCGTCGGTATTGCGGAAACGAGCGGAGCTGCCATCGGCGATGGAGGCGCTTGCGCGGCTTCTATCCGCCTATCAATCGCTGATGGCATGGGTTGAGCTGCGGGTACGGGAGGAGGGGAAGGGATGGGGCTGGCGATGGATTGAGGCGGTAACTCGGATGCTATAGGCATGGGTGTCAGCGACGGCGTAGGAGGCGGAGTCAGTGTCGGCGTTGGAATCAGGGTCGTTGCAGGCGCAGTAATCGTAGATTCCGGCATGGGCGGTTGTGAGTGAGCCGCGGGAGGCAGTGGAGCCATTGACGCTCCCACATTGGTTGTCACGGTCACAGCGCCGGTCATCGGCGAGGGTATCTGTTCTGTCACGATGACTGGAGGTGTAGACGGGACCAGTGCCATGCGAGCTATATTACTGAGGCTTCCTTCGGGTGGTGATTCTGGTTTTGGTGGTGGCTTGAGCCCTTGAAGTTCCAACTTTCGATCCTCCAGAGTGTGTATGAGGCCTTTAATGGCAGCTAGGCTCTGGGCTACCTCGGCCTTGTCCGCTGTACGAAGTTTGAAGTTGCGGTAGGTTTGAAACTCCTGAGATCGCTCACCGAACGCGTGGCGCAGACACTCGCGAAACTGCAACTCGGCTTTGCTTTGCGCGGCATCCCGATAGGGAAACCCTTCTTGACCGAGGTCATTGATCGCCGCCAACACCTCCTGAAGCTTGGTGATTCCGAGTGTGGCCTCTTCGATCAGAGCGGTTTTTGATCGAGGGCGCTGATGGTCTGTCGCGCGTGCTCGTGCCATGGTTGTGTGAAAAAAGTCTAACTGAGGGGGTACGGCATGACAAGAAAACAGCAGATTTTGACGAGGTGTGCTGTGACGTCCGGACTGGACGATCTAATTGAACCACTCTGAATGGGCCGGCCGCCAAGAGTGGCGGCCGGGTGTGTACATTCTGTATCGAGTCATCTGTGATTCGACGTGCTAGGCTGCCCCTTTCGATGCCATATGTTCACAAGATCCGGCGCAGCGGCGGCACAGCTCGGCGCACTGCCGTACCATCTGATCATCTCCTCCTATCTGTTCGCAGCTCTCCGCACAGAGCCGACAGATCTCCGAACAGAGGCCGCACATACGGTCGTGGAGCAAAGATTCCCGAGCCATATAATCGGCGGTCGTCGCACAGAGCTGTGCACAGTCCATTAATACCCGGATATAGTCAGCAGCCGCATGCCGACTTCCCAACTTTAAACAATGACCAATCATTTTGATGCAGGTCGCATGGCAGTCTTGACAGAGCTGAAGACAGCGTCGCATTTCCTCGCTCATGCCATGTCCGTCCATGACGGTCGCCTCGCCTGACATGTGGCGAAACGAAGAGTCGGGGGGCTCCTGAGGCTCTCGCATCGGACCATGGCCCGCATCATGTGTGGCGGCATCCACCTCTCGCGACATCACCAACGACACACCTGTAGCCAGTATCGACGCACCAGTGGTCACAAATGTTCTTCTGCTGATATCTGACATGCGTCCCCCTTTCATACTCTAGGGTCCACGTTGATCGCGTGGATTTGGAGAAGAGAAACTGTAAAGACTTGCCTGGTAGTCTAGAACCGAATGCAAGACGGAAGGAGGTATCAAATCCTTAAGACTGTTGTGTGGATCGAGGGATGGATAGGTGTATCGGCGCTACGTGGTGGATTAGTGATTCGAACAAGCGGAACAAACGTATCGGGAAGAAGATGAACAGGCAACGCGCATTCTAGATGGGACGTATAGGCGGCGGTGTGAGATGATAACTGTGATTGCGGGCCTATGTCGAGAAACGCGTCGCATGTTCCGCGTACTGGCGCCTCCGTCCCCGAGGAACAGTCCATCCCAGTTGATTGCTGTAACGGCAGGACACAGGCATAGGCGTTGAAGGTGAGAACGACGAGCAGAGCTGCCAGAAAGACAGAAACCCGCGCCATTCTTGAGATGCTACGCCTGGTTTGGAGTGCTGTCAATGCAGGTTTTCTGATCGGTTTTTTTCGATATCGAGATGACGATGAGCACAGTTGGATTGGAGAGAGGTATCGCGGATCAGAAGGGTGATCATTTTTGATGTAGGCGCTATTGCACATGGCCGGATAACAGAGGCGTTATGGCCCGGCCGTCTGAAGTGCGGCCGGATGGGTCCCTGTCTCTGATCCTCAGTAATTCGAACCGTGAAGCGATGCGAGGGTTGGCGTCTCGATGCCCATGGTGCGAACTGAGTCTGTGTTTTTGCCGATGGTCAGATAAAGAAACGTTTACGCAGCCTTGCGGCTGTTGGCCAGTGCAAAGAGTTTGTCAGTGACTTCGATATTCTCTTTGATCCTCTGAGCGAGGGCTGTGCCTTTTTCAGTGAGCTGTAGCTTGACGATTTTCCTATTCGCATTGACCTGTGGTTTGCGTATCCATCCATTTCTCTGAAGAAGTTGAACGGTTTTGACCGTTGAGAGGTTGGGAATGCAGAGCGCCGAAGAGATTTCCATCACCTGGCACTGAGGATGCCGGTCAAGATAAAGCACCATACTGGCCTGGATAGGTGAGACGCCAAGAGGTTGCAATCGGTGATGGAAAAAGCCCTGAAGACGGAGAAGAGTTTCTAGTGTGGAAAGGCTGCTTGTGTTGCCTTGAAACGGATTCATAGGGACAAGTATAGCTCTGATCTTCCCTCGATTTCATGGACACGTGGTTACGCGACTGCTGCCCGCGCTTCATACTCAGCTGGGGAGTGATAGCCGAGGGTTGAGTGCCGACGCTGCCGATTGTAGAACCCCTCGATGTATTCG